>JBHWMJ010000132.1:0-16917 GCA_043423105.1 Marihabitans sp. | reverse complement strand
GATCGCCGCCTGGGTGGAGCGGGTCCGGCCGGACGTGCTCGTCGTCGACGTGTCGGTCGAGGTCACCATGCTCGCCCGGCTGCTCGGGGTGCCGGTGGTCGTCGTGGCCCAGCCCGGGGAGCGGGACGACGAGCCGCACCGACTCGCCAACGACGTGGCTGCCGCAGTGCTCGCACCCTGGCCCTCGGGATGGCGGGGGCGGCTGGCCCCCCACCTCGGGGAGGCGCGAGCAGAGGTGGTCGAGGTCGGCGGGATCAGTCGGTGGGCGGCGGGGGTCTCGAGGCTCGTTCCTCGCACCTCGACCGGCGTGAGGGAGGGCTCCTCGACCGGCGTGAGGGAGGGCTCCTCGACCGGCGTGAGGGAGGGCTCCTCGACCGGCGTGGGGGAGGGCTCCTCGACCGGCGTGAGGGAGGGCTCCTCGACAGGCGTGAGGGAGGGCTCATCGACAGGCATGGGGGAGGGGGCGGTTCTCTCGGGGCGCGGAGGTTTCGCCGTGGAGGGTCTCGCGGACCGCATCACGGGCTCGGTGCCGCAGCTCGACTGGCAGGTGCTCGATGGTCGCACCTGGGTCGACGACCCGGCGTCGCTGATCGCGTCGGCGGAGGTGGTCGTCCTGCACGCCGGCCAGAACGCGGTCGCCGACGTCGCGGCCCTCGACCGACCGGCACTCGTCCTGCCGCAGCCTCGCCCGTTCGGCGAGCAGGAGCAGATGGCAGCAGCCCTCGCCGCGGCTGGCATGGCACGGGTCGTGCCGTTCGAGGAGCAGGCGGACCCCGGCACCGACTGGGCCGCCGAGATCGAGGGGGCCCGGCGGGCACGAACCGCGTGGGCCCGCTGGGGCACCGACGTCGCCGCAGAGCGGGCAGCGGATGTCGTCGAGCAGGTGGCCCGTGGCTGAGGCGCCTGGCACGACCGTCGTCACCGTGGTGCACGGGCGTCACGACCACCTCGTGCGGCAGCGGCGGCTGCTGCGGCAGCTCGCTCCCGCCAGCCGCCACGTCGTCGTCGCCATGGGTGACCCTGCGATCTCCGCGCTGCTCGAGGACGACCCTGCCGTCGACCTCGTCGAGCTGAGGGACCACCCCTTCGGGCTGCCGCTGGCAGCCGCCCGCAACGCCGGGGTCGCCCGTGCCCTCGACCGAGGTGCCGACCTCGTCGTCCTGCTCGACGTCGACTGTCTCCCTGGCCGCGACCTGCTGCCGCGATACGAGCGCGCCGCCCGGTTCGCACCCGACGACCTGCTCTGCGGACCGGTCACCTACCTCGCCGAGGGTGTCCTCCCGGACTCGGCCGAGGACCTACCGGCGCTCACCGACCCCCACACCGCCCGCCCTTCGCCACCGACCGGAGAGCTGGAGCGAGGGGGCGACCACGACCTCTTCTGGTCGCTCTCCTTCGCCGTCACCCCGTCGACCTGGGAGGCGCTCGGAGGGTTCTGCGAGGACTACGTCGGATACGGCGGCGAGGACACCGACCTGGCGTGGACCGCGCGCGACCGCGGCGTCGGGCTGACCTGGGTCGGGGGAGCGCACGCGTACCACCAGTGGCATCCCGTGTCGCGGCCGCCGGTCGAGCACATCGAGGCGATCGTGCGCAACGCGCATGTCGCGCACCGACGCTGGGGGCGTTGGCCGATGAGGGGCTGGCTCGACGCCTTCGTCGACCGCGGACTGGTCCGCTGGACCCGCGACGGCCCGACCCTTGCCGGCCCCGCCCCCGTCCCCCCTACGATCGGCGGGTGATCACCCAGCAGCGCGTCCTGGCGACGCAGATCCCCGGCCCGAAGTCCGTCGAGATGCAGCAGCGCAAGCTTGCGAGTGTCGCGGACGGGGTGGGTACCGGTCTGCCGGTCTACGTCGAGGCCGCGGAGGGCGGGATCATCCGCGACATCGACGGCAACCAGCTCATCGACCTCGCCTCGGGCATCGCCGTCACGAGCGTGGGCAACCGCAATCCGCGGGTCATGGAGGCGATCCGGCGGCAGGTCGAGGACTTCACGCACACGTGCTTCATGGTGACGCCGTACGAGGAGTACCTCCAGGTGTGCGAGGCGCTGGCCGAGGTCACCCCGGGCGACCACGCGAAGAAGTCCGCCCTCTTCAACTCCGGCGCAGAGGCCGTCGAGAACGCCGTGAAGATCGCCCGGCACGCCACCGGACGCACGGCCGTCGTCGCCTTCGACCACGGCTACCACGGGCGCACCAACCTCACGATGGCGCTGACCGCGAAGAACATGCCGTACAAGGACGGCTTCGGCCCCTTCGCCGGCGAGGTGTACCGCGCGCCGATGGCGTACCCGTACCGCTGGCCGACGGGCGAGAAGCAGTGCGCCGACGAGGCCTTCGAGGCCTTCACCTCGATGGTCCACGCGCAGGTGGGTGAGCAGAACACCGCCGCGGTGATCCTCGAGCCGATCCAGGGCGAAGGGGGATTCATCGCCCCGCCGCAGGGGTGGATGCGTCGGGTGTCCGAGTGGTGCACCGAGCACGGGATCCTCTTCATCGCCGACGAGGTCCAGTCCGGCTTCTGCCGGACCGGCGACTGGTTCGCCAGCGAGCACGAAGGGGTCGTCCCGGACCTCATCACGACGGCGAAGGGCATCGCCGGCGGCATGCCGCTCGCGGCGGTCACCGGCCGGGCCGAGCTCATGGACGCTGTCCACGGCGGAGGTCTCGGCGGCACCTACGGCGGCAACCCGGTCGCGTGCGCCGCGGCTCTCGCGAGCATCGAGACGATGCGCGAGGAGAACCTCGCCGGGCGGGCCCGGGAGATCGAGGCGCTGCTCGTCGGTCGCCTGCAGGCGCTCTCCGACTCCACCGGCGTCATCGGCGAGATCCGGGGCCGTGGCGCGATGATCGCCATCGAGCTCGTCTCCGACCTCGACCTCAAGACGCCGGCCCCCGAGCTTGCGGCCAAGGTCAACAAGGCCTGCCACGAGCGCGGCCTGGTGACGCTGACGTGCGGGACGTACGGCAACGTCTTCCGATTCCTGCCGCCGCTGACCATCAGCGACGACCTGCTCCAGGAGGGCATGGACGTCCTCGCCGAGGCCTTCTCCGCTGCCCTGGGCTGACGTCTCGTAGCGCACCGGTGGTGTGGCCCACGACACGCCGCACAGCTGGTTGTCGATTCGACTACGACATAACGTAGTACTACACTCAATAGTGCCAGCAGGTGATCCTCCTACTGACATCACTACCTACCGGAGGAACGTCAACGTGACCGCCACGACCGAGCGCACCAACCACGTGAACAAGGACGTCATCTACCAGGAGGACGTCGTCACGTCCCCCATCGCGCGCTACTTCCTCGCAGCGCTGCGCATCGTCCTCGGCTGGACCTTCCTGTGGCCCTTCATCGACAAGCTGTTCGGCTTCGGCTACGGCACCGCCTCTGAGGGTGCCTGGGTCAACGGCGGCTCGCCGACCACCGGCTTCCTCACGAAGAACCCGATCGTCGTCGAGGGCCCCCTCGGTGGCTTCTTCGCCAACTTCGCCGGCGGCATCTGGGACTACCTCTTCATGTTCGGCCTCCTCGGCATCGGCATCGCCTTCCTCTTCGGCGGCGGTCTGAAGATCGCGGCCTGGGGCGGTGCCCTGCTCCTGGCTCTCATGTACCTCGCCGAGCTGCCCATCGGCCGCCCGGACATGGGCTTCACCAACCCGATCACCGACAGCCACTGGATCGAGGGCATCGCGCTCCTGGCGCTGGCCTACACCTACTCCGGTGACACCCTCGGCCTCGGCAAGTGGTGGGGCAAGATCGTCGGCAACGGCATCCTGCGCTGACCACCTGATCAGCTTCCGCGGAGCGGCTCGCCCTACGATGGGCGGGCCGCTTCGTCGTGGGAGGGGCGACGTCCGACGAAGGGGTGAGATGCTCGCCGAAACCCGTAGCTGGCTGAGCGCGCGCACCTCCGTCCACACAGACTGGACCGTCGCCGACCTCCTCATCGCCAAGGAGCGCGCCGGCTCCACCGTGAGCGTCGTCATCCCCGCGAAGAACGAGGCGGCGACCGTCGGAGCTGTTGTCGCCGGCATCGTCGCCGAGCTCGTCCGGGCGGCACCGCTCGTCGACGAGGTCGTCGTCATCGACTCCGACTCCCGCGACGGCACCGCCGACGCCGCCCGCGAGGCCGGAGCCGTCGTCCGTGCGGCTGCCGAGATCAGGCCGGACCTGGGCACCAACCCCGGCAAGGGCGAGGCGATCTGGAAGTCGCTGCACGTGACGAGCGGCGACCTGCTCGTCTTCGTCGACGCCGACCTGCGGCTCTGGGGCCCGCACTTCGTCACAGGCCTGCTCGGCCCGCTGCTCGACGACCCGGAGGTGCTCCTCGTCAAGGGCTTCTACGACCGGCTGCTGCGACGCGACGCTGAGACCGCGAGCACCGAGGGCGGTCGGGTCACCGAGCTCGTCGCGCGGCCCGTGCTCAACCTGTGGTGGCCCCAGCTCGCCGGGGTGATCCAGCCCCTCGCGGGGGAGTGGGGCGCTCGCCGACCGCTCATGGAGTCGCTGCAGGTGCCCACGGGCTACGGCGTCGAGATCGCGACCCTCATCGACACCTTCGCCCGGCACGGGCTCGACGCGATCGCCCAGGTGGACCTCGGGGCCCGCGCACACGAGCACCAGAAGGACCACGACCTCGCCGTCATGGCCGCCGAGCTCCTCGCCGTCGCCCGCGCTCGCTGCCCGGGCTCTGACGGTCCGGGTGTGCGGGCCGACGTCCTCCAGCAGCACACCCGTCAGGACGGGTGGCGCGAGCGGCCCGTGCCGCTCGTCGAGCGACCACCGGCGGGCCCCCTTCGCCTTCCTGCCCATCCGGCCTTGGGAGGTGCACGGTGACCCTGCGACTGGGACGGAGGACCTTCGCCGACACGGACCTGCTCGTCATGGCGATCGTCAACCGGACGCCGGACTCGTTCTACGACAAGGGCGCAACCTTCGCCGACGACGCGGCGATGGCGCGCGTCGACCTCGTCGTCGAGCAAGGAGCCGACCTCGTCGACATCGGCGGGGTCAAGGCCGCCCCCGGAGGCGACGTGAGCGTCGCCGAGGAGATCGAGCGGGTCGCGGGGTTCGTGGCGGCCGTCCGTGAGCGGCACCCCGGCCTCGTCATCAGCGTCGACACCTGGCGGGCGGAGGTCGCCCGCGAGGTGTGCGCCGCAGGTGCCGACGTGCTCAACGACGCGTGGGGCGGTGCCGACCCGACGCTCGTGGACGTCGCGGCCGAGCACGACGTGGCGATCGTCTGCACGCACACCGGTGGTGCCGCGGTGCGCACGCGTCCCTTCCGCACCGGGTACGAGCGGGACGTCGTCGCGGACGTGCTCGACGGGGTGATCGGGTACGCCGAGCGTGCCGTTGCGGCGGGAGTCGCTCGTGAGTCGGTGCTCATCGACCCGGCGCACGACTTCGGCAAGAACACCCACCACACCCTCGAGGTGACGCGACGGCTCGACGAGCTGGTCGCCACCGGCTGGCCCGTGCTCGTGTCCCTGTCGAACAAGGACTTCGTCGGCGAGACGCTCGACCTGCCGGTCGACCAGCGGGTCGTCGGGACGCTGGCGACCACCGCCGTCTCGGCGTGGCTGGGCGCGCGCGTCTACCGGGTGCACGAGGTCGCCGAGACCCGCCAGGTCCTCGACATGGTCGCGACGCTCCAGAGGCAGCGGCCCCCGGCTCGGACGATGCGAGGCCTGGCATGACCCTCGTCGCCGCCGCCGTCGTCCCGGCCGCACCGGCTCTGCTGCCGGGGGTGGGAGGAGCAGCCGACCCCCTCGCAGACCTGCGCGAGGTCGCACGGACCGCGGTGGGCTCGGCCGTCGCCGTCGACGCCGCCGCCCAGGTGGTCGTGGTGACAGCAGCGACCCATCCCGAAGGGGGCCTGGCCCGCAGGCCCGTCCGCCTCGAGTGGCCCCTGGGGGCTCCTTCCGGATCGGCGCGGTACACGACCGGCCGGGTGCCGGTCGGCGCCCTCCCGGCAGGGCTCGAGATCGGGCGTGAGCTCGTGGCGGATCCCGCCGCTGCCCGGCTCGTGAGCGTCGCCGACGACGCAGCGCCGGGGGAGTGTGCGGCCCTCGGAGCGGCGCTCGTGGGTGCCGGGCCCGTCGTGCTCGTCGTCGTCGCGGACGGCTCGGCGACGAGGACCGTCAAGGCGCCCGGGCACCTCGACGAGCGGGCTGCAGGCTTCGACGGCTCGATCGCGCGTGCCCTCGGCGAGGTCGACGCCGAGCGGCTGCTCGAGATCGATCCGGTGCTCGCCGACGAGCTGTGGTGCCGGGGACGCGCCGCCCTCCAGGTCCTCGCCGGTGCCTCAGGGATGCCGGCCGCGCGCTCTGGCGCGCCCCTGGCATCCCCCGGGCTCGTCGGCGACGTCGCCTACGACGACGCCCCCTTCGGCGTCGGCTATCTCGTCGCCACCTGGCTCCCCGCCTGACCGCACACCCCTCCTCCCCCTTCGCCCACAAGGTGCTGCCAGCACCATCTGGTGATGTCAGCAGCACCTCGAGGTGGGGCTGGCGTCACCAGATGTAGCCAGCACCACTTCGTGGGAGGGGCTTCGGCGGCGGCGTGGAAAGGGGGTCAGCGCGGGGGCATGCGCAGGGCACCGTCGAGGCGGATGACCTCACCGTTGAGCATCGCGTTGTCGACGACGTGGCCGACCAGCTTGGCGTACTCGGCCGGCTGCCCGAGCCGCGAGGGGTGCGGGACCTGGGCCTCGAGGACCTTCGTCGCCTCCTCCGGCAGGCCGGCGAGCATCGGGGTGGCGAAGGTCCCCGGCGCGACCGTCACGACCCGTACCGCCTTGTCCGCGAGGTCGCGGGCGGCCGAGAGCGTCAGCCCGACGACGCCGCCCTTCGACGCGGCGTACGCCGCCTGACCGACCTGACCGTCGTAGGCGGCGATCGAGGCAGTCATGACGCACACGCCGCGGTCGCCGTCGACCGGCGCGTTCTTGACCATCGCGGCGGCGGCGAGGCGCAGGACGTTGAAGGTGCCGACGAGGTTGACGTCGATGACCTGGCGGAAGCTCTCGAGCGGCAGCGCCCCCGTACGTCCCACGACCCGACCCGGCGTACCGATACCCGCACAGGTCACGGCGACCCGCAGCTCGCCGAGCTCCCCGGCAGAGTCGACCGCCGCCTGGACAGCCACCTCGTCCCGGACATCGGTGGCGACGAAGCGGGCCCGCTCACCCAGCTCGTCGGCCAGGGTCTGGCCTGGGCTCGAAGGGAGGTCGGCGATGACGACCGCGGCGCCGAGGCTGTGGAGGTGGCGGGTCGTGGCCTCCCCGAGCCCGGAGGCTCCTCCGGTGACGAGAGCGACGGTCCGGTCGGTGATCTGCATGGCTCGTGAGCATAGTGAGTCCCGGAGCAGGACGCCGATCCGTCACCACCGGCCCCGATCTCCCACGCCGGACGGCGATCCACGGTTTACTCGGGAGCATGAACACCGTCATCGAGGAGCTGTGCCCCTCGCCGGTCGATGAGGCAGCGGCCGCGCCGAGCCCTCTCCTCCTGGCCGCGGAGGTTCCCCGCGTCGTCATGGCGGTCGACGCGCTGCTCCTCGCCGCCCCGTGGTTGCGCTGCGCGCCGAAGGGGAACGGCCACCCGGTCCTCGTCCTGCCGGGCCTGCTGGCAAACGACCTCTCGACCCTCGTGCTGCGCCGCTTCCTGCGCCAGCAGGGCTTCCACCCCTACAAGTGGCACCTCGGCCGCAACGTCGGGCCGACCGCCGCCGTCCGGGCCGCGCTGCCCGCCGCGATCAAGCGGATCAGCCGCCGCAACCGCTCGACGGTCTCGGTCATCGGGTGGAGCCTGGGCGGCATCTACGCCCGCGACCTCGCGCACCGCCACCCCGAGCACGTCCGGCAGGTCATCACCCTCGCGAGCCCCTACCGCCTCCAGCACCCCGGTCAGTCACGGGCCAACAACGCCTTCTACCGCTACTCGCACCTCCACGACATCGACGACGAGGAGTGCGCCGCCCGGACCACCGGCCGCAGCGCCCTCCCGCTCCCCGTCCCGTCGACCTCGATCTACTCGCGGACCGACGGCATCGTCGCCTGGCAGCACTGCCTCGAGCCGCCGACCGAGCACTCGGAGAACATCCGGGTGCGCTCCAGCCACCTCGGCGTCGGCTTCGACCCACAGGTCCTCTGGGCGGTCGCGGACCGGCTCGCCCAACGCGAGGGTGAGTGGGCCCCCTTCGTCCCGCCGACGCTTCTCTCGCCCTTCTTCCCCGCACCCGACACCCCCCACGAGGACCATCGATGAGTGACGCAGCAGCGCAGCAGCCGACCACCGACGAGCCGGCCAAGGGCCGGGGTCTCGCCGAGCCGTGGGGGGCGGTGAGTCGCACGGTCGACCTCGACGGCGAGGTCCACTACATCGAGTGGGCCGGTCCGAAGGGGGCATCCCCGGTCCTCCTCGTGCACGGCCTCGGCGGCAACCACCTCAACTGGGTGCTCCTCGGTCAGCGGCTGGCTCAGCACTACCGCGTCTACGCCCTCGACCTCGTCGGCTTCGGTCTCACCCGCGCGACCGAGCGCTCGGCGTCGGTGGGCAACAACGCCAAGCTCGTCCGGCGCTTCCTCGACGAGGTGGTCGAGGAGGACGCGATCCTCGTCGGCAACTCCATGGGCGGGCTCATCTCGACGATGGTCACGAGCCGTGTGCCCGACCGGGTCCGCGGGCTCGTGCTCCTCGCTCCCGCCCTCGCAGCCCCCAAGTCGCGCCCGCAGGACGCCCTCCGGAGCGTCGCCACGCTCGTCTCGGCGCCGGTCCGGCGCAACATGCGTCGGCGGCTCGGTCGCTCGGTGACTGTCGCCGGCGAGGTCGAGTTCGTGCTCCGACTGTGCATCGCGCGCTGGGACCGGGCGGACCGCGACGTCGTCGAGGCCCACGTCGACCTCGCGCATGCGCAGCTCGGCTTCCGCGAGCAGCAGCGCGCCTTCAAGGAGGCGGGCCAGACGATGATGAACGCCCTGGTGCGCCACAGCGTCACCGCCGCCCGCCTCGCCAAGATCGGCATGCCCGTCCTCCTCGTCCAGGGGACCCTCGACCGGCTCGTGCCGGTCTCCGCCGCCCGCTGGGCCGCCAAGCTCAACGCCGACTGGACCTATGTCGAGATGCTGGGCGTCGGGCACGTCCCGATGATCGAGGTCCCCGACGACACCTACGACGCGATCACCGACTGGGCCCGCACCCAGCTCGGCGACACCCTGGACTGACGCGATGACACCCACCGGTCCGGTCCAGCTGCCCGGCCTCGACGCGGCCTTCCTCGGGCTCGAGGCGTCGCGGCAGACAGGGCACGTCGGCAGCCTCGCGGTCCTCGACCCCAGCGGTCTCGATGTCCCCTTCGACCTCGCGCACCTGCGGGCGCTCGTCGCCGAGCGGCTGCCCCGGCTCGGTCACTTCCGCCGCCGGCTCAAGCACGTCCCTCTCGGCCTCGACCGCCCCTACTGGGTCGACGACGTCGACTTCGACCTCGAGTACCACGTGCGCGAGCTGGCCCTCGCCCAGCCCGGGACGCAGGAGATTCTCCTCGACGCCGTCGCCCGGATCCACGAGCGCCCGCTCGACCTCAGCCGTCCGCTGTGGGAGTGCTACGTCATCACCGGCCTCGAGGACGACAAGGTGGCGATCTACACCAAGGTCCACCACGCGATGATCGACGGCGTGACGGGCGTCGAGCTCTTCGTCTCGCTCATCGACGTCGAGCCCGGCCGGCTCCCGGGCGATCCCGCCCCCTTCGAGCCCCAGGCGGAACCGTCCGGGCTCAGCCTGCTCGCCCGGGCCGCGCTCGGCGTGACCCGTCGGCCCAAGGACGCGGTCACGCTGGCGGCAGCCGCCGTACGGTACCTCCCGGCGCTCGCCTTCCAGGCCCAGCCGATGCTGTCGCGACTCATCGGGCGCAGCGGAGCCTTCGAGACCGCGGCGACCCCGTTGCGGGCGCCGGCGACGCCCTTCAACACCCGGATCAGCGCCCAACGGCGCATCGGTCTGGCTCGGCTGCCGCTCGAGGACCTGCGGACCATCAAGTCGGCCTTCGGGGTGTCCGTCAACGACGTCGTCCTCGCGGTCTGCGCAGGCTCGCTGCGGGGCTGGCTGCAGCGGCACGGCGGTGCGACGAACACACCCCTGGTGACCATGGTCCCGGTCGCCCTCGCCGGTGACCGCAGCGGGGGCGCCGGCAACTCGGTGACAGCGATGTTCACCCCGTTGCCGGTTCACCTCGACGACCCCGTGCAGCGGGTCCTCGCCACGCACTCGAGCAGCCGCGCGGCCAAGGAGCACGGCGCGGCGATCCCGCAGGAGCTCTACGAGGGTGGCATCCAGTTCGCCCCGCCGATCCTGCTGTCGCGGGCGATGCGGACCTTCTTCGATCTCGGCGTGCTGCGGCGGGTCCGGACCTTCAACACCGTCGTCTCAAACATCCCCGGTCCGGACATCACCGTCTACCTCGGGGGCGCCATGGTCGAGACCATCTATCCGCTCTCGATCATCGTCGACGGCATGGGCATGAACATCACCCTCCAGGGACTCGGCAAGCACCTGGGCGTCGGCGTGGTCGGCTGCCGGCGGGCCGTGCCCGACGCGCAGTCGATCGCCGACGGGCTGCTCACCGAGATCGACGTCCTCCTCGCGGCTGCGCAGACGCAGGCGAAGGGGGACTGAGGCTCACCCCTTCGTCCGGCCGGCGGTGAGGTGGCGCAGGAGGTTGCGGGAGATGACGAGTCGCTGGATCTGGTTCGTGCCCTCGAAGATCTGGGTCACCTTCGCCTCGCGGAAGTAGCGCTCGACGGGGAAGTCGGCCGTGTATCCGGCGCCGCCGAGGACCTGGATCGCGTCGGTCGTCACCTTCATCGCCGCGTCGGTCGCGACGAGCTTGGCGACCGCGGCCTGCGTGCCGAAGGGGCGTCCGGCGTCCCGCAGCCTGGCGGCGTGGAGGTAGGTGGCCCGCGCCGAGGTGACCGCAGCCTCCATGTCGGCAAGCAGGAAGGCCAGGCCCTGGTTGCTCGCGATCGGCCGGCCGAACTGCTCTCTCTCGCTGGCATACCGCGCCGCGACGTCGAGGGCCGCCTGGGCCAGGCCGGTGGACGCGGCCGCGATGCCCAGCCGCCCGGCGTCGAGCGCGGAGAGCGCGATCGCCATGCCCTGCCCGACCTCCCCGACCCGGCGGTCGTCTCCGACGTAGACGTCCTCGTAGGAGACCTCGCGGACCGTGTCGCCGTGCAGGCCCATCTTCTTCTCCGGGGTGCCGAAGGAGAGCCCCGCGGCATCCGCAGGGACGACGAAGCAGGTGATCCCGCGGCCCCCCTCGTCGCTCGTCCGGGCGAAGGTCGTGTAGAAGTCTGCGTGCCCGGCGTGGCTGATCCATGCCTTGCGCCCCTTGATCCGCCAGCCCGCCCCGTCGCGGGTCGCCCGGGTCGTCATCGAGCCCACGTCGGAGCCGGCGAGCGGCTCGGAGAGCGCGTACGCGCCGAGCTGGTCGCCGGAGAGCATCTCGGGCAGGAGTGCCTGCTGCTGCCCGGGCGACCCGAAGGCGGCCACCGGGTAGCAGGTGAGGCTGTGCACCGACGTGCCCACGGCCACCGACATCCACGCCGAGCCGATCTCCTCGACGACCTGGAGGTAGACCTCGTAGGGCTGGCCGCCGCCGCCGAGCTCCTCGGTGTAGGGCAGCGAGAGCAGTCCGGCCGCGCCGAGCTCGGCGAAGACCTCCCTCGGGAAGACCTCCCCGGACTCGGCGGCGCGCTCGGTCTCGTCGACGCGCGGCCGCAGGACCTTGTCGCAGATCGTGCGGGTGAGCTCGACGAGGTCGTCGCCGATCTCCGTGGGCATGAGCCGGGTCGCTGGCATGACGGGCACCATATCGACCGCGGCGTCGATGTGTGCTGCCATGGGGACGTGCCTCGTCTCCGCATGCCCGCTGCCGCGCTCAGCTCTCTCGCTGCCCTCTCGCTCGTCGCCTGCTCTGGCGCGTCCGAGGCGCCCGCGGCCTCGAGCACCGCCTCGACCACGACCACCCCGACGAGCTCGACCGCCGCGCCCACCCCTTCGCCCTCGATCGACGGCGCCCCTGCCGCCCTGACGAGCGCCGTGACGAAGCGCTACGGCGGAGCCGCGGTCGAGGGCAAGGCCGGGCTTGGTCGCTGGCGCGGCGACCAGGTCGCCGTCATCACCGGCACGGGTGAGCAGAAGGGTGACGTCACTCTCGCGGTCCGCAGCAAGGGCAAGAAGGCGTGGGTGGTGGTCGGTGGCTGGTGGCCCTCCCTCGGGGCGAAGGGCAAGCCTGACCTCGGCGGGCGGCAGCACGTGCTGCTCATCGGGTCCGACGCCCGCCCCGGGCAGAAGATGTCGCGCGCCCGCGCCGACGCGCTCCAGCTCGTCGGCGTCGACGGCACGGGTGGCGCGGGGGTCATGGGCTTCGCCCGCGACCTCTGGGTGCCGATCCCCGGTCACGGACACGGCAAGCTCAACGCCGCGATGGTCTACCGCGGGCCGCAGGGCCAGGTCGACGCGATCCAGGAGATCAGCGGGATCCAGGCGAAGGGGTATGTGCTCACCAGCTTCTCGGGCTTCCGGCGGGCGATCGACGAGGCGGGCGGGCTGAAGGTCTCGCTGCCCGATGGCCTGAGCTCGCACCTGCCCGGTGGTCGCCTGAAGAAGGGGGCACAGGAGATCGACGGGGAGTCGGCGCTCGCTCTCGCGCGCGAGCGCAAGACCCTGCCGGACGGTGACTTCGGGCGGTCGGCGAACCAGGGCCTCGTCGTCGGGGCGGTCGCGGTGCAGGCGCGGCTGGCGGGGCCGAGCGAGCTGCCGCGCCTGGTGACGATCCTCGACAAGCACACCGGCTCGGACCTCACGGCGACCGAGATGCTCCGCTTCTCCGCGTCCTTCTACCGGGTCAACCCGACGAAGGTCGGCCGCGCCGTCGCCAAGGGTGGCTTCGGGACGGCAGGCGGCCAGTCGATTGTCGTCCTCGACGACAGGTCGCGGGCGGCCATGCGCGACTTCCGCGACGGGCGGCTCGGCTGACGCCTACCCGAAGGGCAGCTCGCCCGGGCGGAGGGGGCTCAGCTCGGGGCGCTTCGCCTGCACGGTGTCGCCCGACGACCTGCCGGTGAGCCGGCGGTGGACCCACGGGCCGGCGTGCGTGCGCACCCACCGGCCGTGCTCGACGAGGCGCTCGGTCCGTGGGGCGAGCGGCTCGTGCGGCAGCGGTGTCGTCCAGTCGGTGCGGTCCGTGTCGAGCCCGAGGGCGTCGAGCGCAGCGAGCGCGACCCGCCGGTGGCCCTCGGGGGAGAGGTGGATCCGGTCCTGCGACCACATGCGCCAGTCGCGCAGCGAGCGCATCGTCCAGAGGTTGAGGACGTAGGCGCCGTGCCGCTGGGCGATGGAGAAGAGGTTGGCGGTGTGCACCGCGTGCCGGGGGCGGAGGGAGGACAGCAGGCCCGCCTTGGCCGGGTCCGTGGGCGTGGCGAGGAGGACGTCGGCGCCGGTGGCGCGGGTACGCTCCACGGCGCGCTCCAGCCGGTCGGCGATGTCGTCGAGGTTGACGCTCGGCCGCAGGATGTCGTTGCCGCCACCGACGATGGAGACGAGGTCGGCGCCCATGGGCAGCGCTTGCTTGAGCTGGTTGTCGAGGACGTCGTCGAGCTTGCGGCCCCGGACGGCGAGGTTGGCGTACCTGAACGACGCTGCGGCCCCGCCCTGGGATTCCTCGAGGCGACGTGCGAGGGCGTCGGCGAGGCGGTCGGCCCAGCCGAGGTAGGCGTCCGGCGTCCGGGGGTCCGGCTCGGACATCCCTTCGCTGAAGGAGTCGCCGACGGCGGCGTAGGAGGTCCACAGGGGTGGCTGGGTCACGGCAGGCTCCAGTCGATGGGGGCGGCGCCCTGGCGGGCGAGGAGGTCGTTGGTCCGGGAGAAGGGTCGCGAGCCGAAGAACCCGTTGCGCGCGGAGAGCGGTGACGGGTGGGCCGACTCGACGCGTGGCACGGACCCGAGGGCGGGGGCGAGGTTGCGCGCGTTGCGGCCCCAGAGGATCGCGACGAGCGGACCGCCGCGCACGGCCAGCACCTCGATGGCGCGGTCGGTGACGCGCTCCCAGCCGTGGCCCTGGTGCGAGTTGGGTGCGCCGGGTCGGACGGTGAGGCAGCGGTTGAGGAGCATGACGCCCTGCTCGGCCCAGGGGGTGAGGTCGCCGGTGCTGGGCTCGGGGACGCCGAGGTCGTCCACGAGCTCGCGATAGATGTTGACGAGCGAGCGGGGGAGCGGGCGGACGTCCGGGGCGACGGCGAAGGAGAGCCCGATCGGGTGGCCTGGGGTGGGGTAGGGGTCCTGGCCGACGACGAGGACGCGCACCTGGTCGACGGGGATCTCGAAGGCCCGCAGGACGTGCTCACCCTTCGGCAGGTAGCCGTGGCCGGCGCTGACCTCGGACCGGAGGAACTGCCCCATCTCGGTGATCGTCGGGGCGACCGGTTCCAGGGCCCGGGCCCACGACGGGTCGACGAGCTCGTCGAGGGGGCGTGCGGTCACGTCGGTGAGGGTAACCGCCCCGGGCACGGCGACGGCCGACCGCGCAGGGGGTGCGGTCGGCCGTCGGTCGAAGGGGGCGTCAACAGGTGACGCCGGTGGCCGGCTCAGGAGCGCCGGCGAATGCGTGGATCTGGTCCTTGGCCGCGTGCTCGACGAGGGCGCCGAGGAACTCGGGGTGGTGGTTCTCGTCCTTGAGGCGGGCGTACTCGGTGGCGACGATCGCCTCGATGCGCTCGCAGGGCACCTCGGGGTAGCGGACGCAGAGGTCCTGCGCGATGTGGTCCATGACGTGCTCGACGTTCTCGGTCTGGAACATTGCGGGTCCCTCCTCCTGTTTGGTGAACACCAGGTTAACACCAGGTGGCGGACTGATGTTCCCATTCGGTCACCGGGCGGGTCGGCGCGCACCGTGCGGCGGCGGCCCTGGTGTGCCGGAGGCTCAGACCCTTGTCCGACGGAGGTTCAGACCTGGACGCCGAGAGAGGCGAGGAGCGCCTCGACCCGCGCACGGATCTGGTCACGGATCGGCCGGACCGACTCGACACCCTTGCCGGCGGGGTCCTCGAGGGCCCAGTCCTCGTAGCGCTTGCCGGGGAAGATCGGGCAGGCGTCGCCGCAGCCCATCGTGATGACGACGTCCGAGCTCTGCACGGACTCGGTCGTGAGGACCTTCGGCTGCGCGGCGCTCATGTCGATGCCGACCTCGGCCATCGCCTCGACGGCGGCGGGGTTGACGGCGTCGCCGGGGGCGGAGCCCGCCGAGCGGACCTCGACGGCGTCGCCGGCGAGGTGGCTGACCCAGGCCTGGGCCATCTGGGAGCGGCCGGCGTTGTGCACGCAGACGAAGAGCACGGACGGCCGTCGCTGGGAGCTCTCGGGGGTGGTGGTGCTGCTCGTGGTCACAGGGTGTCTCCGTTCAAGGTTTCGGGCGAAGGGGTGTCAGTCGAGGAGCTCGCGCAGGAGTGTGGTGACCCGGCCCTGGATGTCGTCGCGGATGTCGCGGACGGCGCGCAGGTCGGCCCCGGCGGGGTCGGCGACGGTCCAGTCCTCGTAGCGGCGGCCGGGGTAGATCGGGCAGGCGTCGCCGCACCCCATCGTGACGATGACGTCGGCGGCGCGGACCACGGTGTCGGTGAGCGGCTTGGGGTAGGCCTCGGTGAGCGAGATGCCGCGTTCGGCGAGGGCCTCGACGACGACGGGATTGATCTCGTCGGTGGGGTCCGAGCCGGCGGAGCGGACGTGGACGCGACCGTTCGAGAGGTGCGCGGCCAGGGCAGCGGCCATCTGGGACCGGCCGGCGTTCTGCACGCAGACGAAGAGCAGCTCGGGGACTCGCTTGGTGACGCGGCCGTCCGCCTGGGCTGCGGCCGTCAGCTGCTCGCGGGCCTGCTTGGTGACGAGGACGGGGAGGTAGGTGGGGATCCTCGAGACCCGCTGGAGCTGCTCGCGGGCGGTCGCTACGGCCTGCTCGATCGACGCGCGGGAGAACACGCCGTCGTAGGAGTAGGCGAGGTCGTCGACGATGGCGGGGTAGGGGTCGATGGCTGGGGTGGTCATGGCGGTCACCTCTCGGGCGAAGGAGTGCTGCTGATCGGCGTAGTGGGGCTCTGGTGGGGGTAGCGGTCGCGCAGGGCGAGCGAGACGTAGACGAGGGCGACGAGGACCGGCACCTCGATGAGCGGACCGACCACCCCGGCGAGGGCCTGGCCGGAGCTGATGCCGAAGGTCGCGATGGCGACAGCGATAGCGAGCTCGAAGTTGTTGCCGGCCGCGGTGAAGGCCAGCGTCGTCGTGCGCTCGTAGGTCATGCCGAGCGCCTTGCCGAGGAGATAACCGCCGCCCCACATCACCGCGAAGTAGACGAGCAGGGGCAGGGCGATCCGGACGACGTCGAGCGGCTGCCGGGTGATCTGGTCGCCCTGGAAGGCGAAGAGCAGGACGATCGTGAAGAGCAGCCCGATGAGGGCGAAGGGGGAGATCCGGGGCAGGAAGGTGCCCTCGTACCAGCCGCGCCCCTTCGTCCCCTCGCCGATCCGGCGGGAGAGGTAGCCGGCCAGCAGCGGGACCCCGAGGAAGACGAGCACGGACGCGGCGATCTGGCCGAACGAGACGTCGAGCGCTGTCTGCTCGAGCCCGAGCCAGCCGGGCAGGACGGAGAGGTAGAACCAGCCGAGCGCGGCGAAGGCGAAGATCTGGAAGACCGAGTTGATCGCGACGAGAACGGCCGCTGCCTCACGATCGCCGCAGGCCAGGTCGTTCCAGATGATGACCATCGCGATGCACCGGGCGAGCCCGACGATGATGAGCCCGGTGCGGTACTCGGGCAGGTCGGGCAGGAAGATCCATGCGAGGGCGAACATCAGCGCTGG
>JBHWMJ010000112.1:0-19605 GCA_043423105.1 Marihabitans sp. | reverse complement strand
GAGCCAGGATCAAACTCTCCGTTGATGTTTAAGCTCTCGAGCAAGCTCGAGAAAACTCTTACCCGTGAAGGGTTTGTTTCACTGACTGAGCAAGAACAGCTAGCAAATTTGCTAGATGATCGTTGTCAACCAAAGGATTTTCGTTGATGAGCATCGCTCCAGTCGGCTTGTGCCGGCCTTCGTGACGCCCTCGACGAGGTTATTGGCATCGATTTTTGACACGCTGTTGAGTTCTCAAGGTTCGGACGCGCACCATCCCGTCACGCTTCCGCGTTTCGTTTCGGGGCAACTTCTCCAGGTTACCGCTTCCATGCTTGGGCGTCAAACCCGCGATCCGCTCTTGGAGCGGCCGGCTTCGATCGCGCTTGGATCTCTGCGGTGCTTGCCAACCGTAGCAGGCCCTGGGGCCGGCTTCCAACTCGCTGCTCGCTCACGCGCGCAGCTCCTCGGGGCTGGTGTTGCTCGGCAACCGTAGCAGGTGCTTCGCCCTGCTCCAAACTCGCGATTCCCGTGCGGCACTAGGCTGCTGGGTTGCTGCTTGGTGGTTGATCAGCTCGTGGGACCGGCCTGCTTGGTGCGACCCTGCAAGGGCCGCCGCTTGGTGTCCGTTCCTCCCTCTCGGGCTGACGTCGAGAACAGTAGAGCATCGCTGGCGCTCTCACCAAATCGAGGGCCGGAGAGGCCATTTCCCACGGGATCTTGGGTCCTCAGGGCGCGGGTGGACGCAGTGCCGCGAGGTTCTTCTTGCCCCTGCGCAGGATCGCGACCTGGCCGTGGAGGTAGTCCTCGTCAGCGAGCACGTGCTCGGGGTCGGCGATCTTGACTCCGTTCACCGACGCCGCCCCGTCAGCAACCGCGCGTCGGGCGGCGTTGCGCGAGTCCACGAGACCGGATGCCACGAGGGCATCGACGATCGTGGCCCCCGCGGGCGCCTCTCCCCCGGGCAGCTCGGCGGTCGCGTCGAGCAGGGTCTGCTCCTCGAGCGCCGCCAGGTCGCCCTTGCCGAAGAGCGCTGCCGACGCTGCGATCACCTGCTCGGTGGCCCGCTCACCGTGCACGAGGGTGGTGACGTCCGCAGCGAGGGTGCGCTGCGCGCTTCGCCGGAAGGGCTCCTCGGCCACCTGGCGCTCGAGCTCCGCGATCTCGTCGCGGGTCCGGTCGGTGAAGATCTTGAGGAGGGCGACAACCGAGGCGTCCTCGACGTTGAGCCAGTACTGGTAGAAGGCGTACGGGCTCGTCATGCTCGGGTCGAGCCAGACGGCGTTGCCCTCGGACTTGCCGAACTTGCGGCCCTGGGAGTCGGTGATGAGCGGCGTGGTCAGGGCGTGGGCGGTGCCGCCGTCGACGCGGTGGATGAGGTCGGTGCCGGCGGTGATGTTGCCCCACTGGTCCTGCGCGCCGGTCTGCAGCGTGCAGCCGTGCTCGCGGTACAGGTGGAGGTAGTCGAGCGCCTGGAGGATCTGGTAGCTGAACTCGGTGAAGCTGATCCCCTGCTCGGACTCCAGCCGGGCCGCGACGGCGTCCTTCTTGATCATCTGGTTGACCCGGAAGTGCTTGCCGTAGTCGCGCAGGAAGTCCAGCGCCGAGATCGGTGCCGTCCAGTCGAGGTTGTTGACAAAGATCGGCTCGCGGGTGCCGGTGTCGGCGGCGAGGATGCGGCGCACCTGCACGGCGATCTTCTCGACGTCGGCGGCCGTCTCCTCCTTCGTCTTGAGCACCCGCTCGCTCGTCGGGCGCGGGTCGCCGATGAGCCCCGTGGAGCCACCGACGAGGCCGATGACCTGGTGCCCGGCGCGCTGGAGGTGGCGCAGGAGGATGAGCTGGACGAGGTTGCCGAAGTGCAGGGACGGCGCCGTCGGGTCGAACCCGCAGTACAGGGTGATCGGTCCGTCGGCGAGGGCCTGCCGCAGGGCGGCCTCATCGGTGGTCTGGGCCACGAGGCCGCGCCACTGGAGCTCGTCGAGGATGTCGGTCACGGTGTCAGGATTCCCTTCGCAGTCGTGCCGCCGGCGGGCGACGGTCCAAGGGTGCCACGGTCACCGGGCACGTACCTTGCCCGGTCGGTACACCGAGACGGTGGGCTCGCCGTCGAGCCAGAACCGCCACGGGTAGCGCTCGCCGTCGCCCCCGGGTCCGCTCACCCCGACCCGGGGACCGGTCCGGACCGCGGCAGCCGGCACGGGCTGAGCAGGGTGCCGAAGGGAGACCGGTGCTCCTCGACCGACCCGGACCCCGTCGTCGCCACGTCCCAGGCCCAGGGTGGTGGCCAGGCGCGCCGGACCTCGGGCCCAGTCGCGTGGCCTGACCCCCTCTCTGCGGGCGGCCGCGATGTCGTGCCCGCCGACGACCCCGCCGGCGCGGAGCAGCACGGCCGCGCACGCGCCGTCTCGTCCGCAGACGACATTGGCGCACCAGTGCATCCCGTACGTGAAGTAGACATACAGCCGTCCGGGTGGCCCGAACATCACGTCGGTCCTCGGTGTCCGGCCCCGGTACCCGTGTGAGCCGGGGTCCTGCTCCCCACGGTAGGCCTCGACCTCGGTGAGCCGGACGGTGACCCCGTTCGCGGTCACCTCGCTGCCGAGGAGGTCAGGGGCGACCTCGAGCGGGTCCCGACCCAGCTCGGCGAGCGTCCACGACCGGCCCATGCTCAGCGGGCGACGATGCGCGTCGCCGCCCACTCCCCCAGCTCACCGTGCTTGGTCCGCGCAGCCTCGAGCTGCTCGGCCACCCGGACCGGCGCGGTCCCGCCCTTCGCGTCGCGCGAGGCGAGCGAGCCGTCGACCGAGAGCACCTCGCGCACGCCGGGCGTCAGATGCTCGGAGAGCCCAGCGAGGTCCTCGTCCGTGAGGTCCCACAGCTCGATGCCTCGCTCCTCGCACGCCTTGACGCAGGCTCCGGCCACCTCGTGCGCGACCCGGAAGGGCACCCCTTCGCGGACGAGCCACTCGGCGACGTCCGTCGCGAGGCTGAAGCCCTGCGGCGCCAGCGAGGCCATCCGGTCGGTGTCGAAACGCAGGGTCGCGACCATGCCCGCGACCGCCGGGAGGACGAGCTGCAGGGTGTCGACGGCGTCGAAGACCGGCTCCTTGTCCTCCTGCAGGTCGCGGTTGTAGGCGAGCGGGAGGGCCTTGAGGGTCGCGAGCAGCCCGGCCAGGTCGCCGATCAGACGCCCCGCCTTGCCGCGAGCGAGCTCCGCGACGTCGGGGTTCTTCTTCTGCGGCATGATGCTCGACCCGGTCGAGTAGCTGTCGTCGAGCGTGACGAAGCCGAACTCCTTCGTCGCCCAGAGGATGACCTCCTCGGACAGCCGCGAGATGTCGATCGCGGCCATCGCGCAGACGAAGGCGAGCTCGGCGACGAAGTCGCGCGAGGCGGTGCCGTCGATGGAGTTCTCGACCGCACCGGCGAAGCCCAGGTCGGCTGCGACCGCCTCCGGGTCGAGGCCGAGGCTGGATCCGGCCAGCGCCCCGGAGCCGTAGGGCGAGAGAGAGGTGCGGGCGTCCCAGTCGCGCAGCCGCTCGACGTCACGCAGCAGGGGCCAGGCGTGGGCCAGCAGGTGGTGAGCGAGCAGCACCGGCTGAGCGTGCTGCAGGTGCGTGCGCCCGGGCATCGCGGCGCCCGGGTGGGCCGCTGCCTGGTCGAGCAGCGCGCCGACGACATCGAGCAGACGCTCGCCGACGATGCGGGCATGGTCGCGCAAGTACATGCGGAAGAGGGTGGCGACCTGGTCGTTGCGCGAGCGACCCGCTCGGATCCGCCCACCGACGTCCGCGCCGGCCCGCTCGATGAGGCCCCGCTCGAGCGCGGTGTGGACGTCCTCGTCGTCCTCGCCCGGGACGAACGCACCCGACTCGACATCGGCGAGCAGCTGATCGAGACCCGCGAGCATCGCGTCACGCGTCGCGTCGTCGAGCAGACCGGCCGCGTGGAGCACCCGGGTGTGCGCGCGCGACCCGGCGATGTCGTAGGGGGCGAGCCGCCAGTCGAAGTGCGTCGACTTGCTCAGGGCCGCGAGCGCGTCGCTCGGACCCCCGGCGAACCGCCCGCCCCAGAGGCTCACTCGCTCGGACGTGCTCGGGGTCTGGCTCTCCTGGGCGCTCACGCGTCCTCCTCGGTCGTCGTGCTGAGGGCCAGGAGCCGGCTGACGAGCTCGCCCGCCGCCTCCTCGCCCGTGGTGATGATCATGACGGTGTCGTCGCCGGCGATGCTCCCGATGACCTCGGGCAGCCGGGCGTGGTCGACCGCCGAGGCCAGGTAGCCCGCGGCACCCGGCGGAGTTCGGACGACGACGAGCTGGGCGCTGCTCTCGGCGGTGACGAGGAGCTCCTCGCACAGCCGGCGGAGCCGGTCGTCGAGCTCCGCCGCGGCGACGGCCGCGCGAGGGGTGCGGTCTCCCCCTTCGCCCGGGACCGCGTAGACGAGGGCGCGGCCGACGCGCACCCGCTCGGCCCGCAGATCGATGAGGTCGCGGCTCAGGGTGGCCTGGGTGACGGTGATCCCGTCCTCGGCGAGAAGGCCGAGGAGCTCGGCCTGCGAACGGACCGCGTGCTCCGCGAGGAGCTCGGCGATCCGGGCCTGCCGGCCCTGCCGGGTCGCGACGATCATGCCGGTGCCTGGCTCTGCTCGAGGAGGAAGGCGAGGACGGCCTTCTGCGCGTGCAGCCTGTTCTCCGCCTCGTCCCAGACCACCGACTGCGGACCGTCAATCACCTCGGCGGCGATCTCGTAGCCGCGGTACGCCGGGAGGCAGTGCAGGACCAGAGCGTCCGGAGCGGCGCGTCCGAGGAGCGCGGCGGTCAGCGCGAAGGGGGCGAAGGGGCTCGCCTCACCCTTGCGGTCATCGGCCTCGCCCTCCTGACCCATCGAGACCCAGGTATCGGTCGCGACGACGTCGGCGCCCTCGACGACAGCGTGGGGGTCGTCCTTGACGCGGACCGAGCCGCCGGTCTGCGCGGCGATCCGCTCGGCCCGCTCGAGGATGCCCAGCCGCGGCTGGTGGCTCGCGGGCGTCCCGATACGCACGTGCATCCCGGCGGTCGTCCCAGCGAGGAGGAACGAGTGCGCCATGTTGTTGGCCCCGTCGCCGACGTAGGCGAGGGTCAGCCCGGCGAGCGCGCCGCGGTGCTCGCGGATGGTCAGCAGGTCGGCGAGCAGCTGGCACGGGTGGTAGTCGTCGGTGAGCGCGTTGACGACCGGGACCCCTGCGTGCTCGGCCATCTCCTCGAGCCGGTCCTGCCCGTGGGTGCGCCACACCACGGCAGAGACCTGGCGACCGATGACGCGGGCGACGTCGGCGACGCTCTCGCGGGTGCCGATCTGGGCGAGGTTACCGTCGACGACCATGGGGTACCCCCCGAGCGCCGCGACCCCGGTCGTGAAGGAGAGCTGGGTCCGCAGGGTGGGCTTGTCGAAGATGATCGCGACGGCCTGCGGGCCCTCGAGCGGACGCTCGGCGTAGGGGGCGGCCTTGAGCGCCGCCGCCCGGTCGAGGACTGCGGCCTGCTCGGCAGGCGTGAGGTCGTCGTCGGCGAGGAAGTGGCGGGTCACGAGGTCTCCTCAGACGTGGTCGAAGGGGTCGGTGCGGCGGCCTCGAGGATGGCCGGCAGCGCGGCGACGAAGCTGTCGAGCTCGGTGGTGGTGATGGTCAGCGGTGGCGCGAGCCGGATCGTGTCGGGTGCGACGGGGTTGACGATGAAGCCGGCCTCGCGGGCGGCAGCAACCACCTCGGACGAGCCGACCCCCTGGAGCGGGATCGCCCGCAGCAGACCGACGCCGCGAGCCTCGCCGAGCGCGGGGTGGTCGAGCGCCGCGACAGATCGCGCAAGGTGGTCGCCCAGCGAGGTCGCTGCCTCGACGAGCCCGGCCGACTCGATGGTGTCGAGGACGGCCAGGGCGCTCGCGCACGCGAGCGGGTTGCCCCCGAAGGTCGAGCCGTGCTGACCGGCGGTGAGGAGCGCGGTCACCTCCGGCCCGAAGGTCACGAGGGCACCGATGGGCACGCCGCCACCCAACCCCTTCGCCAGGGTCATCGCGTCCGGGACGATCCCGCTGCGCTGGTGGGCGAACCACTGTCCCGTGCGGCCGATGCCGGTCTGGATCTCGTCGACGACGAGCAGCGCGCCGACCTCGGTGGTCCGGGCACGGGCCGCCTGGAGGTACTCGGCGCTCAGTGGGTGGACGCCGGCCTCGCCCTGCACCGGCTCGAGGACGAGCATCGCGGTCTGCTCGTCGACGTGCTCACGCAGCGCGTCGAGGTCGCCGGCCGGGATGTGCACGACATCGGGGATGAGCGGCTCGAAGGGCTCGCGGTAGGCGGCCTTGTGGGTCAGTGCCAGCGCGCCGGTGCTGCGGCCGTGGAAGGCTCCCTCGAGCGCAACGATGCGGCTGCGGCCGGTCCGCCGCGAGAGCTTGATGGCCGCCTCGATCGACTCGGTCCCGCTGTTGGTGAAGAACACGGCCGAACCCGCGGACGCCTGCGCCACCTCGAGGATGCGCTCGGCGGCGCGGACCTGCGCGGGGGTGGTGAAGAAGTTGGAGACGTGGACGAGCTCGCCCGCCTGCTTGCTCACCGCGGCGACGAGCTCGGGGTGGCCGTGGCCGAGGGCGTTGACGGCGATGCCCGACACGAGGTCGAGGTAGCGACGGCCCTCGACGTCCCAGACGTAGCTGCCCTCGCCGCGCTCGATGACGATGCTCGGCGCACCGAAGACCCCGAGGAGGCTGCCGGCGTAGCGCTGCAGCCAATCCCCCTGCGTGCCTGCCGCGCTCACGACGGGCTCCCGGCGACGAGCTCCTCGTCGGCGGCTGCCGCCGCCTCTGTCCCGTCCGGGACGAGCATGGTGCCGATGCCCTCGCTCGTGAAGATCTCGAGCAGCATCGAGTGTGGCTGGCGGCCGTCGACGACGTGCGCCTGCGGGACACCGCCCTCGACCGCTCGGATGCACGCCTCGAGCTTGGGGATCATCCCGCTGTCGACCCGCTGCAGCAGCTGCCGGGCGCCGGTGACGGAGAGTCGGCTGAGCAGGCTGTCCCGGTCTGGCCAGTCGGCGTAGATGCCCTCGACGTCGGTGAGGACGACGAGCTTGTGCGCCCGCAGCGCCACGGCGAGCGCCGCGGCCGCGGTGTCGGCGTTGACGTTGAGCACCTGGCCGTCGGCGTCGAGGTCGGGCGCGATCGTCGAGACGACGGGGATCCGCCCCGCGTCGAGGATGTCCTGCACCGCCGACGGGTCGACCCGCTCCACGTCACCGACGAGCCCGATGTCGACGGGCTCCCCGTCGATCTCCACGCCGCGCCGTCGTGCCCCGAAGAGGCCCGCGTCCTCGCCGGAGAGGCCGACGGCGACCGGGCCGTGCTGGTTGAGCAGACCGACGAGCTCTCGTCCGACCTGACCCATGAGGACCATCCGGACGACGTCCATGACCTCGGGCGTGGTGACCCGCAGCCCGCCCTGGAACTCGCTCTCGAGGCCGAGACGGTCGAGCATCGCGGCGATCTGCGGCCCGCCGCCGTGGACGACGACCGGGCGCAGACCGGCGTAGCGGAGGAAGACGACGTCCTCGGCGAAGGCCTTCTTCAGGGCGTCCTCGGTCATCGCGTTGCCGCCGTACTTGACGACGACGAGCGCCCCGCGGAAGCGCTCGAGCCACGGCAGCGCCTCGACGAGGGTCTGGGCCTTGCCCCGCGCGACGCGCAGGGCAGCGGCGTCGATCGCACCGCGCAGCGTCTGCGACGGCTGGGGCGAAGGGGTGTCTGCTGGGCTCATCGTGGCTCGCTCAGGTGGAGTAGGCGGAGTTCTCGTGGACGTAGTCGTGGGTGAGGTCGTTGGTCCAGACCGTCACCTCGTGCTCGCCGGCGTGGAGGTCGACGACGACGCTCACCTCGCGAGCGGTGAGGCTGACGAGCGAGCGGTCCTCGCCGACGCCGCCGGCGCGGCAGACCTGGACACCGTTCATCGCGACGTCGAGCGCGTGCGGTCCGAAGGTCGCCGACGTTGTACCGACCGCGGCGAGGACGCGGCCCCAGTTCGGGTCCTCGCCGAAGACCGCGCACTTGAAGAGGTTGTTGCGAGCGACCGCGCGGGCGACCTCGAGGCCGTCCTCCTCGCTCGCGGCCCCGACGACAGTGATCGCGATGTCGTGCTTGGCGCCCTCGGCATCCGCGATGAGCGCCCGGGCGAGCTCGGCGCAGACCTCGCGCAGCGCCTCGGTGAGGTCGCCGCGGTCGACGGCCACGCCGCTGGCACCAGAGGACATGACGAGGACGGTGTCGTTCGTCGACTGGCAGCCGTCGGAGTCGACCCGGTCGAAGGTCGTCCGGGTCGCCTCGCGCAGGGCCGCGTCGAGATCCTCGGGGCTGGTCACCGCGTCGGTCGTGAGGACGACGAGCATCGTCGCCAGGGCGGGGGCGAGCATGCCTGCGCCCTTCGCCATGCCTCCCACGGACCAGCCCTGACGGGAAGCGGTGGCCGTCTTGCTCACCGTGTCGGTCGTCATGATCGCCTCGGCAGCCGTGTCGCCCCCCTCGGGCCCGAGCTGGGCTGCGGCTGCGTCGACCCCGGCCAGCAGCCGGTCCATGGGGAGCAGCTCGCCGATGAGCCCGGTCGAGCAGACGACGACGTCGCCAGCGGAGACACCGAGCACCTCGGCGACGTGCTCCGCCGTGCGGTGGGTGTCGGCGAAGCCCTGGGCGCCGGTGCAAGCGTTGGCACCGCCGGAGTTGAGCGCGACGGCGTCCGCCCGGCCGTCCGTGACGACCTGGCGCGACCACGTGACCGGTGCGGCCTCGACCCGGTTCGACGTGAAGACGGCGGCGGCGTGGTAGTCCGGGCCGTCGTTGACGACGAGGGCCACGTCGGGCCGCCCGCTCGTCTTGAGGCCAGCGGCGACCCCCGCGGCGCGGAAGCCCTGGGGTGCGGTGGTGCTCATGCGTCCTCCTTCGGCGGCTGCCAGGACGACAGCGAGGTGGGGGTGACGACGAAGCCGGCTCGGCGCCAGGCGTTCGCGGCGTCGTCCGATCGCTCGGTCGGCACGAGGACCCAGTCCGTGTCGTAGGTCGACATCGCGAGCATGCTGATCCTCTCGGGGACGAGGGGGGTGAGCAGCTCGTGCATGACGCCGACGAGCTCGAAGTCGAGGGGTCCGGCGACCTCGAAGGGGACGTAGGGCCCCTCGTGGGTCACGTCGGCGGGGACGAGGTGCGCGTCGCACATGATCGAGGTCTCGTGCTCGGTGCGGGTGATCGACGAGAAGACGCCGCCGAAGACGTCCCACGAGGGCCGCTCCCCCGGGCCGAGCCGAGCGACGACGAGCTCGTCAGGGTGCTGCATGAGGTGCAGCGGCATCCGGGTCACGGCGCGACCCCCACGAGCGGGAGCCCGGTGGTCTCGGGGAGGCCGAGCGCGATGTTCATCGACTGGACCGCGGCGCCGGCGGTCCCCTTCGTGAGGTTGTCGACGGCGGCGACGGCGACGACTCGGCCCACCCGCTCGTCGAGCGTCACCTGGACGTGGACGAGGTTGCTCCCCACGACGTCTCCGGTCCGCGGCCAGCTGCCCTCGGGGAGCAGCCGGACGCACGGCTCGTCGGCATAGGCCTGCTCCCAGGCCGCGCGGACCGTGGCGGCCGTCGCGCCGGGTGCCACCCTCGCGGTGACGGTGGCGAGGATGCCTCGAGGCATCGGGGCGAGCGTCGGGGTGAAGGACACCGTGGCGGCCGACCCCGCCGCGAGCGAGAGGTTCTGCTCGATCTCGGGCGTGTGCCGGTGCACCCCGCCGACGCCGTAGGGCGACATCGCCCCCATGACCTCCGAGCCGAGGAGGTGCGGCTTGACCGACCGTCCGGCGCCGGAGGTGCCGGAGGCAGCGACGACGACGACGTCCCCCGGGAGGACGACGCCGGCTGCCAGACCCGGCGCGAGCGCGAGGCTGACCGCCGTCGGGTAGCAGCCGGGCACGGCCACCCGACGCGCACCGGTGAGGTGGGCGCGCCCCTTCGTGCCGTCGGCGGAGACGAGCTCGGGCATGCCGTACGGCCACGTCCCGCCGAAGGGGGTGTCGTAGTACGTCGTCCAGTCGGCCTCCTCACGGAGCCGGAAGTCCGCGCCGCAGTCGACGACGACCGTCTCCGCTGGCAGTGCCTGCGCGATCGCCGCCGAGTGACCGTGCGGGAGCGCGAGGAAGACGACGTCGTGCCCGGCGAGCACCTCGGCCGTCGTCGGCTCGAGGACCCGGTCTGCGACCGGGGCGAGGTGCGGCGCGAGGTCACCCACCCGGGCCCCGGCGTTGCCGGCGGCGGTGAGCGCACCGACCTCGACCTCCGGGTGCGCGAGGAGGAGCCGGACGATCTCGGCGCCCGCGTACCCACTGGCCCCGGCGACTGCTGCTGTGATCACGATGTATGAATATACGCTATCGAGGGAAGTTATGCAGTCAGCGCTGGACGGCGCCGACGGCACGGGCGGCAGAGGCGACCGCCTTGTCGCGCAGGCCGCTCACCTCGTCGGTCGTGAGGGTCCGGTCCGGCGCGCGGAAGGTGAGCCGGTACGCCAGCGACACCTGCCCCTCGCCGATCTGGTCGCCGTCGTAGACGTCGAAGAGCGCGACGGTCTCGAGGTCCTCCCCCGCACCCGCACGCAGGGCCGCCTCGACCTCGGCCGCCGGGACGCCGGCGTCGACGACGAGCGCGACATCGGTCCGGGCGACCGGGTAGCTCGAGAGGCCGTGCGCGGTGACCGGCGCGCCGCTCGCCGCGACGAGGACGTCGAGGTCCAGCTCGCCGGCCACGGCGCGCTCGGGCAGCCCGAGGGCTGCGACGACCTTGGGGTGGAGCTCCCCGACGTGCCCGACGGGGGTACCGTCCTCGAGAGCGAGGGCCGCGCAGCGCCCCGGGTGGTAGGGCATGACGTCGTCCCGGCTCGGCACGAGGGTCAGGGCGAGCGCCTCGCCGAGGCCGAGCGCGAGCTCGAGCGCGTCGGTGAAGTCCGCACGGCGACCGGCCCCCCACCAGCCGGCCCGGTCACGGTCCCCCGCGAGCACGAAGGCGATGTGGCGCGGCTGGTCGGGGACCGCGGCATGGATCGCCTCGAGCACGTCGTCCCCCGGACGCACGCCGACGTCGACGGTGGGCGCCTGCTGCTGCTCGCCGTCGAGCCGGACGACGAGCCCGGTCTCGTAGAGGGCGACGTCCGATGCCCCGCGGGCGACGTTGCGGCGCACGTCGTCCACGAGCGTCGTGAGCAGCCGGGTCCGCAGGAGCGGCTGCTCGTCGGAGAGCGGGTTGGCGATGCGGACGGTCCGGGCGGCCTCGGCGGCAGGGTCGAGACCGAGGGCAGCGTGCTGGGCGTCGCCGACGAAGGGGGCGCTCCACACCTCGCTGAGCCCACGGGCGGCGAGGACGTCGGCGAGGAGCCGTCGCACCCGCTGGGCGTGAGTCAGCCCGGAGCCGCCGGGCGGGGTCGGGAGGACCGAGGGGATCACGTCGTACCCGACGATCCGCGCGACCTCCTCGGTGAGGTCCTCGCCGGTGCGCAGGTCGGGGCGCCAGCTCGGCGGGTGGACGAGGAGGACCTCGTCGTCACCGGAGCGCTCGACGCCGCAGCCGATCTCGGCTAGGACTCGCTCGACCGTGGCCGGGTCGTAGTCGACCCCGACGATCCGAGAGGGCATCTCGACGGCCATCGCGATCGGGGCGGGCGGCTCCCACCCACCGACGTCGGTCACGCCGTCGTCGACCGTGCCGCCGCCGTGCTCGACGAGCAGCTCGACGGCGAGCTGGGCCGCGGCCGGTGCGAGGAGCGGGTCGACGCCGCGCTCGAAGCGCTTCGAGGCCTCGGAGGGGAGCTTGTGCCGGCGGGCGGAGCGCGCCACCGAGACGGGGTCGAAGTGTGCCGCCTCGATGAGGACGTCGGTCGTCGCGGCGGTGACCTCTGAGTCCTCACCGCCCATGACGCCGGCGATGGCGAGCGTGCGCTCCCCCGCTTCGGTGATGAGCAGGTCGTCCTCGTCGAGGGTGCGGGTGACGTCGTCGAGCGTCGTCATGGTCTCGCCAGGGCGGGCCCGTCGCACGACGATCGGACCTGCGAGGGTCGCCGCGTCGAAGGCGTGGAGCGGCTGACCGAGCCCGAGCATGACGTAGTTCGTCACGTCGACCGGGAGCGAGATCGGCCGCATGCCCGCTTCGGCGAGCCGGGTCGCCATCCACGACGGGGTCGGCGCCGAGACGTCGATGCCGCGGACGACGCGGGCGACGTAGCGGGTGCAGCCCTGGCGTCCCCGGATCGGCGCGTCGTCGCGCAGCTCGACGGGGTGGCCGCCGCCGTTCCCGGCAGGGGCGCGCTCGGTGAGCGCGAGGACGGGGTCGACGAAGGGGGCGCCGGTCGCGTGGGAGTACTCGCGCGCGACCCCGCGGATGCTGAAGCAGTAGCCGCGATCGGGGGTTACGTTGATCTCGACGGTCTCGCGGTCGAGCCCGAGGAGCGGGATCGCGTCCTGCCCGGGGACGAGCTGGTCGGCGTCGGACCGGTCGGTCAGCACGAGGATGCCGTCGTGGTCCTCTCCGATGCCGAGCTCGAGGACCGAGCAGATCATGCCGGCCGAGACGTGCCCGTAGGTCTTGCGCGCGGAGATCTCGAAGCCTCCGGGCAGGACCCCGCCGGGCAGGATGACGACGACGAGGTCGCCGGCGTCGAAGTTGTGCGCGCCGCAGACGATGCCCTGCGGCTCGCCCGTGCCGTTTGCGTCCCCGACGTCGACCTGGCACCAGTTGATGACCTTGCCGTTCTTCTGCTCCTCGGGGGTCTTCTCGAGGACACGGCCGACGACGAGCGGTCCGGTGATGTCGCCGGAGTGCAGACCCTCTTCCTCGAGCCCGACGCGGACGAGGTCGGCCGCGATCTGGGCACCGTCGGCCTCCGCGGGGACCGCGACGTACTCTCGCAGCCAGTCGACAGGTATCCGCATCAGATCTCCATCCCGAACTGCGCGTCGAAGCGCACGTCTCCCTCGATCATGTCGCGCATGTCCGACACCCCGGTGCGGAACATCAGCGCCCGGTCGATGCCCATGCCGAACGCAAAACCGGTGTAGCGGTCGGGGTCGACCCCGACGGCGGTGAGCACGTTGCGGTTGACCATGCCGCAGCCACCCCACTCGATCCACCCTGTGCCCCCGCACGTCCGGCACGACGAGTCCTCGCCGGCGCAGACGAAGCAGCGCAGGTCGACCTCGGCGCTCGGCTCGGTGAAGGGGAAGAAGGACGGACGCAGGCGCGTCGTGATTCCTTCGCCGAAGAGCTCGACGGCCAACCGGTCGAGGGTGCCCTTGAGGTGGGCCATGGTGATGCCCTCGTCGACCGCAAGCCCCTCGACCTGGTGGAAGGCGGGCATGTGGGTCGCGTCGAGCTCGTCGGTGCGGAAGACCCGCCCGATGGCGGCGATGTAGATCGGGACCCCGCGCTCGAGCATGCTGCGCGCCTGGACCGGCGAGGTATGCGTACGCATGATGAGCCCGCTGTCGGCGCTGCCGTCGGCCGCCTCGACGTAGAAGGTGTCCTGCATCTGCCGGGCCGGGTGGTCGGCGTCGAAGTTCAGGGCGTCGAAGTTGAACCACTCCGCCTCGAGCTCCGGGCCCTCGGCGATCTCCCAACCCATCCCGACGAAGAGGTCGGCGATACGCTCCGACATGAGCTCGATCGGGTGGCGCCGACCGAGCGGGCGGCGCCCCACGGGGCGGGTGACGTCGATGGTCTCCTCGACGAGGATCCGCTCGTCCCGCTCCGCCTCGAGCTCGGCCTGCCGGGCCGCGAATGCCTGGGCCACCCGCCCCCGGGCCTGGCCGACGCGCTTGCCGGCCTCGGCCTTGGCGCTCGGCGGCAGGGCACCGATCTCACGGTTGGCCAGGGCGAGCGGGCTCTTGTCCCCCTGGTGCTGCGGGCGGATCGTCTTGAGCTCGTCAAGGCTCGTGGCCGCGGCGACCGCGGCCAGCGCGGTCTCGACGGCCTCCTCGACGGCAGCGGGGTCGAGCGCGGCGACCTCGACGGGGTCGTAGCTGGTGTTGGGTCCGGACACGACGAGCAGTCTAGGTACTCCCCCGACGGCACCTCACGGCGGTTTCGCCTGGGCACCGACGCGGCGCGCCGATCCCGCTTTTTTGATTCATTCAAGAAAGCGTGGGATTCTGGGGAGATGCCGACGATCCTCGACCCCGATGCCGCTGCGCAGCTCCTGCGCGCGCACGCGTTGCGCGTCACCGCGCCGCGGGTCGCCGTGCTCGGCGAGCTCTCGGAGCGCCCGCACGCTGATGTCGACGCGATCACCCGCGGCGCCCGCGAGCGACTCGGCGCGGTGAGCACCCAGGCCGTCTACGACGTGCTCGGTGCCCTCGCCCGGGCAGGGCTCATCCGCCGCTTCGAGCCGGCCGGCCACCCGGCCCGCTACGAGCTCGAGCTCGGGGACAACCACCACCACCTCGTCTGCCGCACGTGCGGCGGGATGGTCGACGTGGAGTGCGCCCCCGGCGCCGCCCCGTGCCTCGACGCCGCGGACGACCATGGCTTCGCCATCGACGAGGCCGAGGTCATCTACTGGGGGACGTGTCCCGACTGCGCCGCCTCGGCGCGCGTCGACGCGTAGAGGCACAGCGTCGCGGCCATCGCGAGGTTGAGCGACTCCGCGTGACCGAAGATCGGCACCCGCACCGCCTCGTCGCATGACTCGAGCAGCTCGTCGGGCAGCCCCCATGCCTCGTTGCCCATGACCCAGGCGTGCGGTCCGGACCGATCCACCTCGTCGACCGTGCGCTCCCCCGACCCGTCAGCGGCGAACGTCCTCACCCCCGCGCCTCGCAGACGGGCGAGCGTCTCGGTGACCTCGAGACCGGTGACCACCGGCACGTGCCACAGCGACCCGACGGTCGAGCGGACGACCTTCGGCGAGGTGACATCGACCGACTCCGCAGACACGAGCACGGCGTCGGCCCGCGCAGCGTCGGCGCCACGGATCACCGTGCCGAGGTTGCCGGGGTCCCGGACGTTGGTGAGGAAGACGAGCGTGCGAGGACCCGCGGCGAGCACCGTGTCGAACGACGTCGGCTCCCACTCCACGACCGCCGCCATCCCCTGCGGGTGGTCGGCGTCGCACATCGCGGCGAGGACCTCGTCGGTGACCTCGTGGACGAAGCGCCGCGCCGCGCGGGCTGCGTCGACGATCTCGCCGTACCGGTCGGCCGCCTCGGCGGTGAGGTACAGGTCGACGACCGAACCCGGCGCGAAGCGCACCGCCTCGCGGACACCCTGCGGCCCCTCGACGAGCAGCCGCCCCGTGCGACGACGCGCAGAACGACGGGAGAGCCCGCGTACCGCCTTGACCCGGTCAGAGCTCGGGTTGGTCAGCACGGGGCTCTCCCGTCGGTGCTGGGGTGCGCTCAGGCGTCGGCCTTCTCGGCCTGGGCCGGGACGTTCGCCTTGGCGATCTCGACGAGCGCCGCGAAGGCCGCCTCGTCGTTGACCGCGAGCTCGGCGAGCATGCGACGGTCCACCTCGATCTCAGCGGCGCGCAGACCCTGGATGAAGCGGTTGTAGGTCATGCCGTTGGCGCGGGCGCCGGCGTTGATCCGCTGGATCCACAGGCGACGGAAGTCGCCCTTCTTCTGACGACGGTCCCGGTAGCTGTAGCCGAGCGAGTGGGTGACCTGCTCCTTGGCCTTCCGGTAGAGGCGCGAGCGCTGGCCGCGGTAACCGCTGGCGCGCTCGAGGACGACCCGACGCTTCTTCTGGGCGTTGACTGCCCGCTTCACGCGTGCCACGTGAGTACTCCTTCGTTCGTGTTTCTACGTATCAGCGGGTCAGCGGCCGAGGAGGCGCTTGACCTTCTTGGTGTCGGCCGGGCTCAGCTCGACGTCGTTCGCGAGGCGCCGCGCGTGCTGCGGGGTCTTCTCGTGGAACTTGTGGACGTGGTTGGCGCGCTGGCGCATGATCTTGCCCGAGCCGGTGACCCGGAAGCGCTTCTTGGCACCGCTGTGCGTCTTGTTCTTCGGCATCTCGCCGTTCTCCTTGCTGCTCTGCTCTGCTGATTCGTGGTCGACCCGTGCTGGGTCGAGGTCAGGCCTGTGTCTCGACGGCCTGCTCGGCGGTCTCCGCGGCAGGTGCCTCGGCAGCCTGGTCCGCCTCGGCCTTGGCCTGCGCGTCCTGGTCCTTGCGACGGCGCTCCGCGGCCTTCGCCTCGGACTTCTTCTTCGTCGGGCCGAGCACCATGATCATGTTCCGGCCGTCCTGCTTCGGCGCGGACTCGACGAAACCCAGCTCGACGACGTCCTCGGCGAGGCGCTGCAGGAGACGGAAGCCCAGCTCAGGACGCGACTGCTCGCGACCGCGGAACATGATCGTCACCTTGACCTTGTCGCCCGCCTTGAGGAAGCGCTCGACGTGGCCCTTCTTCGTGCCGTAGTCGTGCGCGTCGATCTTCGGGCGGAGCTTGATCTCCTTGATGATCGTGTTGACCTGGTTCTTGCGCGCTTCGCGCGCCTTCATGGCGGCTTCGTACTTGTACTTGCCGAAGTCCATGAGCTTGGCCACCGGGGGCTTGGCCATCGGGGCCACCTCGACGAGGTCGAGGTCTGCCTCGGCGGCCAGCCGGAGCGCGTCCTCGACGCGGACGATCCCGACCTGCTCCCCGTTGGGGCCGACAAGCCGCACCTCGGGGACACGGATGCGGTCGTTGATGCGAGGCTCGCTGATGTGATGCTCCTTCGGTCGTTCTGTCTCGGGCCGGCATGACGAAGGGCCCTTCGCCATGCACGAAGAGCCCACCACGAGACGCGAACACCGAGGTAGCCACCAGAACGGCGGCATGACCACGACGGTCACGACCTGAGAACCCGGACGGTGTCTAGCTCGTCGCCGACACGGGTGGAAGCGGTGAGGCTCCTCTTGCGCTGCGCACAGGACGCAGCCGGTCGGCATCCAGGGTAGCAGCGGCCGCCCCACCCGGAGAAATCGTCGCGGTCAGCGCACGCGGACTCTCTGCCGCGCGACGCTGATCCTCGCTCCCCCAGGCGCACCGCTCGTCCCTCGCAGCGCACCCTCCTCCGCTGCGGTCAGCGCACGCGGAAGGTCAGCGCGTCGATCCGCGCCCGCAGCTCCCCGTCGTTCGCGAGTCGCTCCCCCACCCGCTGGACGACGGCCTGCAGCTGGCCCTGGGTCAGGCCGGGGACGAGCGTCAGCTCGACGACGAGCTCGCCGGGCTCGGTCCCCGCAGCCGGCGAGCAGCCGGTCACCTCGTCGATCTCGCTGGCCACCGCATCCAGCGCGTCGGCGACGAAGGGGTCCTCGTGCGCCGGGAGCCAGGGCTGCCGCTGGACGAGGGCCCACAGCATGCTCGGCCGGATCTCGACGGCGTGCTCGCTCGAGCAGTCGAGGACGATGAGGTGGGCCTGCTCGCTGATCGCCGCCTCGGCCGCCCGCTCGGCGGTCACCGGCACCGGTCGGAGCGAGGCGTCGAAGGCGGCGAGGTCGGCCATCGAGGAGAAGGCCGGCAAGGCGGTGCGCCCGTCGGGGTTGTCGAGCAGGACGACCGCCATATCGGTCTCCTTGTCGGCCATGAGGCCGTCGACCCCTTCGCCCGTCTCGGCCGGGACCGCCGCGACCGGGACGAGGAGCCGGCACCCACGCAGCGCGTCGACGAGCGCCCGGTCGTCACCGCTGGTCAGGGCCTGCTCGAGGGCCGGCGGGCGACTGCCGTCGTCGCCCTCGAAACCGCCGTACGGCAGGGTCCGCCCGCCCCACGGCACGCCCGCAGAGTCGGCCGACCCTCCTCCGGGAGCGCCCGGGGAGGTCACTGGGGGCCGGCCGCGTCGATGGCGTCGGCCAGGGTCAGCGTGCCCTTGTAGAGGGCCGACCCGATGATCGCGCCCTCGACGCCCTCGGGGACGAGCCCCCGCAGCGCGACGACGTCGTCACGGGTCGTCACGCCGCCCGAGGCGACGACGGGGCGGTCGGTGGCGGCGCACACGTCGCGGAGCAGCTGGAGGTTCGGCCCCTGGAGCATGCCGTCCTTGGCGACGTCGGTGACGACGTAGCGGGCGCAGCCCTCGGCGTCGAGGCGCGCGAGGGTCTCCCAGAGGTCGCCGCCCTCACTGGTCCAGCCGCGGGCGGCGAGCGTGGTCCCGCGCACGTCGAGGCCGACGGCGATCCGGTCGCCGTGCTCGGCGATGGCGCGGGCCGTCCACTCCGGGGTCTCCAGCGCGGCGGTGCCGAGATTGACCCGCCGGCAGCCGGTAGCCAGCGCACGGGTCAGGGTCTCCTCGTCGCGGATCCCTCCACTCATCTCGACATCGATGTCGAGCCGGCCGACGATCTCGGCGAGCAGCTCGGCGTTGCTGCCCCGTCCGAAGGCGGCGTCGAGGTCGACGAGGTGGAGCCACTTCGACCCCTGCTCCTGCCAGGCCAGCGCGGCCTCGACGGGGTCGCCGAACTGCCCGCCGGAGCCGGCGATCCCCTGGACGAGCTGCACGGCGCGCCCCTCGGAGACATCGACGGCCGGCAGCAGCTCGAGGGAGGGAAGGTTGGTCACAGTGAGCTCACCCAGTTCTTCAGGAGATGCAGTCCCGCGTCCCCAGACTTCTCGGGGTGGAACTGCGTGGCGGACATCGGGCCGTCCTCGACGGCCGCGACGAAGGGATGACCGTGCTCGGCCGTCGAGACGACGGGCGGTCCGGGCGAGGTCGCGAGCGCCGCGGTATCGGTCGCGGCGTAGGAGTGGACGAAGTAGAAGCGCTCGCCGTCGAGGTCGTCGAGGAGCACGCTGCCGCGGCCGGCCGCCACCGGGGTCCAGCCCATGTGCGGGACGACCTCGGCGTCGAGCCGGTGGACCGAGCCCGGCCAGGTGGCGAGTCCCGCGAGCAGGCTGGCGGACGGTTCGTCGCTGCCCTCGAAGAGCACCTGCATGCCGACGCAGATCCCGAGCACCGGTGCCCCCTGGGCGCGCCTCCGGGCGATCACCCCTTCGCCTCCGGCGGCGAGCAGCCCCGCCATGCAGGCGTGGAAGTTGCCGACGCCCGGCACGAGCAGGCCGTCGGCGGCCTCGGCGCGGGACAGGTCACCGGTGAGCTCGACCCGGGCACCGACGTGCTCGAGGGCGCGGACGACGGAGCGGATGTTGCCGCTGCCGTAGTCGAGGACAACGACGTCTGGGGTCATGGGCGGCCATCCTCGACGACTCGGGCGAACGCGGTGAGGGACCGTTCGTCGGGCTCGACGATCGGTCCGGGTGGCTCGTCGCCGAGGACCACTCCTGCCCCGGGCAGACCCAGGGTGTCGAGCACGGTCGCGAGCCAGTCGTGGGCGGGCAGCGTGCGCTCCCGGAGGAGCCGGTCCACCTCCGAGACACTCACCGCGCCCCGGGCGAAGGGGGTGAGGTCGCCGGCGCGCAGGTGCGGCAGGTCCGTGCGGACCACCGGGCCTGTCCGGGGTCGGATCGCCCAGCGCCGCACCGTGCGCCAGCCCGCCGGCTGGGCGACGACGACCGCGCGGTCACCGACGACGCCGACACCGACCGTCGGTCCTGAGCGCACGCTCGCGGGCCTGGCCAGGAGGACGGCCGTCGGGTCGTC
>JBHWMJ010000109.1:0-4137 GCA_043423105.1 Marihabitans sp. | reverse complement strand
ATTCTCGGCGGGCAGAGGGTCGTGACACCGCCCGCGAGGCGGTTGGCGACGGCACCGGCGAGCCCGGCGAGCAGCCCGAGCGCCGTCACGGCGACGACCGGCCCACGACGTGCCGGGACGATGGCGTCGACGACGAGGACGAGGACGGCGGCCAGCCCCGGCGCGAGCACCGGCAGGAGCGCGAGCCAGTCGAAGGTCACGGTCATCGGGCCACCCCCGGCAGGGCGTCGATCACCGGCTGGGTCACCGACATCACGAGGCCCGGGGCGACACCGAGGAGCACAGTGAGCCCAGCCAGCACGGCGAGGACCACGAGGTCGTTCCGTCCCACGACGAAGCTCGTCTCTCGCTCGTCCGGTGACGTCTCGGGGACGGCCGCGGACCCCCCTTCGCCCGGTTGGCTCGACCGACCCGCACCGGTCCCCGCGTCACCGAGCCAGACGGCTCGGACGACCCGCACCGTGTAGGCGCCGGCGAGGGCGGCTCCGATGGCGGCGAGCAGCGCGAGCGCGGCGAAGTACCCCGCAGGACGGTCCGCGGCCGGGCCCCACGCCGCGACGAGCGCCCCGATCTCGCCCCAGAAGACGGCCAGGCCCGGCAGGCCCGCGCCGGCGGCCAGACCGACGAGGAGGAGCACCCCGAGGCGGGGGTGGCTGTCCCGCAGCGCCGGGCGGTCCTGCATGAGGCCGGTCCCCCACTGCGCCTTGAGCACGCCGACCGCGGCGAAGAGCAGCGCCGAGACGACCCCGTGGGCGAGGTTGCCGAGGGCGGCTGCGGCGACGCCGGTGCGGGTGCCGGTCGACAGCGCGAGGACGACGAAGCCCATGTGCGCCACGGACGACCATGCGACGAGCCGCTTGAGCTCGGGCTCGACGAGGCAGACGAGGCCGCCCCAGATGATCCCGATGACGCCGATGGTGCCGAGGACCGGGCCGAGATCGGCGAAGCCGTCGGGCACGGTGGCGAGCGGCAGCCGGATGAGCCCGTAGGTCCCGAGCTTGAGGAGCACCGCCGCGAGGAGCATCGACCCGGCGGTGGGGGCGCTGGAGTGGGCGACGGGCAGCCAGGTGTGCAGCGGCCAGACCGGCACCTTGATCGCCAGTCCGGCGGTGAGCAGGGCCGCGACGAGCAGCTGCTGGCCGGGGGTGAGCCCCGACCCGGCTCCTGCGGCGAGCGCGCCGAGGTCGGATGTGCCTGCGAGCCGCACGAGGGCGAGCACGCCGACGAGGAGCGTGACCGACCCGAGCCCGGTGAAGAGGACGAAGAGCCAGCCGGCCTCGCGCCGCGTCGAGGGGTCGCCGAAGCGGGTGATGAGCAGCCACATCGGCACGAGCACGCACTCGAAGGCGATGACGAAGAGCACCGCGTCACGTGCGGCGAAGGTGAGCAGCGCCCCGGTTGCGGTCAGGACGAGCAGCGCGTAGTACGTCGAGAGATGCTCGCTCCCCGCAATCGGGGCGGGACTGCCGTCGCTCGGCATCCCTCGGCGCATGGGTGGGGGCACGAGCGCTGCGAGGGCGACGACGACGAGGGTGAGCACCATGAGCGGGCCGGAGAGCCCGTCGACCGCGAGGGCGAGGCGCAGATCGAGGGCCGGCAGCCAGGCGACGTCGACGGTGGAGCCGCCGGCCCACGCGAGCGCGAGCAGCAGCAGCGAGACGAGCGAGGCGCCGACGACGAGCCAGGCGGACCGGCGGCGGACCACGTCAGCGAGCAGCACGACACCCGCGATGAGCGGGACGAGGAGCGCGAGGGCGAGCGTCATCGCGCGCCCCCGAGGGTGGGCTGCGGGTCGGCGGTGAGCAGCAGGGCCAGCGTCACGCCGACGAGCAGAACCGCGCCGAGTCCGACGAGCAGGGTCGCCGTCGCCGGGCGGGCCCGGCGGTGACCTGCCTCCCCTGCGGCACCGAGGCCCGCGACGAGCCACCCTGTGCTGCGCACGATCGTCCCGACGACGGCGTCGTCGAGGAAGGCGACGAGTCGGGCGAGCGCGAGCACCGGCCGGGCGACGAGGCCGGTGTAGACGCGGTCGACGTGCAGGCCGGCACCGGCGAGTCGGGCCAGACGTCCCGAGCCGTCGCCGACCGGGTCACCGTCGAGGCTGAGCCAGCCACCGATCGCGCCGCCGAGGACGACGAGCAGGGTGACGACGAGCAGGAGCACGAGACTGGCGTGCCCGGCTGGGTCGAAGGCCCCTGCGGCGACGACGACGCCTCCGACGAGGGTGCCGAGCGCGAGCACCCCGAGGACGGCGGCGATCGCCGGGGGCATGACCGCACGGGTGCGCCCCGCCTCGTCCCGGTCGCCGAGCAGCCCGACGACGAGGGCGCGCGCGGCGTAGGCCGCGGTGATGACGACGGTGACGACGAGCGCGGCGAGGACGAGCACAGGCAGCCAGCCAGGATCGGGGCTGGTGCCGGCGTTGCGGGTCGTGTCGAGGGCGACGGCGACGACCTGCTCCTTCGTCACGCCGCCGACGATCAGCGGCACCCCCGCGAGCGCGGCGAGCCCGAGGACCCACGCGACGGAGGCCACGGGGTGACGCCGGGCGGTCCCGGCGAGCATGTCCGCCCGGGTCCCGCCGGCGGTCGTCGCGAGCCACCCGATCGTGAGGAAGAGCAGCGCCTTGAAGAGGGCGTGGCCGTACATGTGCCCCAGGCCCGAGCCGACCGCGCCGTGGGCGGTGCCGGCAGGGTTGGTCAGGGCGAAGGGCGAGAGCATGATCGCGACCTGGCTGACGGTCGACCAGGCAAGGAGCCGCTTGAGGTCGGCCTGGAGCAGCGCGAGGACCGCGGCGAGGACCATCGTCACGGAGACGCTGAGGCCGAGGAGGATGCGGGCCCCGGTCGCCTCCCGCAGCAGCGGCTCGAGCTGGGCGAGGAGCACGGTGCCCGCGGCGACCATCGTCGCGGCGTGGATGAGGGCCGAGGCCGGGGTCGGGCCCTCCATCGCGTCGGGCAGCCAGTCGGCGAAGGGGATCTGGGCCGCCTTGCCGAGGACACCGACGACGACGAGAACCATCGCCCAGGTCGCGGCCGGCACGCCGAGGAGGCTGTCCGGCGCTGCGGCCCAGTGGTCGTGGATCCCGGCGAGCGAGGTGGTCCGGGCACCGGCGACGAGCAGGGCGACACCGCTGATCAGCCCGATGTCGGCGAACCGCGTCACGAGGTAGGCCTTCTGCGCGGCCCGCCGGGCGCTGGCGCGCTCGCTGTGGTGCCCGATGAGCAGGTAGGAGCACCAGCCCATGACCTCCCAGCCCACGACCGACAGGACGATGTCGCCGGAGAGGACGAGCAGCAGCATCGCGGCCCCGAAGAGCGCGACCGTGCCCTGGAAGGACCGGCGCCGGGGGTCGTCGCGGAGGTACCAAAGCGCGAAGACCTGCACGCACACGGTGACGAGCACGACGACCGCGGCGATGGTCAGCGTCACCGTGGTCAGCCGCAGGCTCGGCTCGAGGACGAAGCCGCCGATCTCGACGCTCATCCGTCCTCACCTGCTCGCGCGAGGTCAACGTGCCCGACGGCCCGGTAGGCCGCGACGAGGATCGCCAGCGCCAGGACGACCTCGGCGGCGGCGATGGTGATGACGAAGAGGGTGAGGACGTTGCCGCTCGCGGTCGTGTCCGGACCGAGTGCCCCGGCGGTGACGAGGATGATCCCGGCGGCGAGCAGGATGAGCTCGAGCCCGACGAGGACGAGCATCGCGTTACGGCGGGCGATGACGCCGTAGACCCCGAGTCCGGCGAGGAGCGAGGCGATGACGAAGGGGGCGAGCGCGGTCATCGGGTCCGCTCACCCCGGGTGATCGCCAGCGCCGCGACGAGCGCGACGAGGAGGAGCAGGGAGAGCAGCTCGAAGGGGAGCACCCAGGTCCCGAAGATCTGCTCGGCGATCCCTTCGCTCGGCGCCGGGCGCGGGCCGGCTTCTACGGCAGCGCCACTCACCCCTTCGTCCTCCCAGGCCCGGGAGAGGGGGACGAGGACGGCGAGGAGGAGGCCGGTGGTCCCGGCACCGGCGAGGGCCGCGAGCCCGCGACGCGCGCCCGAGCCGCTGTGCTCCGGGACCGCCGCCAGCGGCGAGCGCGTGACCATCATCGCCAGGACGACGAGGACGACGACCGCGCCGACGTAAGTTC
>JBHWMJ010000101.1:0-10429 GCA_043423105.1 Marihabitans sp. | reverse complement strand
CGGCAGCGGGTCAAGGAGTCCGGGCACTTCGTCCGCGAGATCATCGCGAACCGCGGGGTCACCGAGGAGATGCACGCGCGATACGTCGAGCCGCAGCGCTACCGCATCGCCTGAGCGCTCACTCGGTGTCGCGGTCGGCGGCCTCGGCGGCGCGGGCGTGCCGCTCGAGGACCTCGGTGAGCTTGTTGGCGCCGGCGATGACCGTCGCCGCGTGCAGGCGGCCCGGCTGACGGGAGAGCCGCTCGATCGGGCCCGATATCGACACCGCGGCGATGACGCGGCCGGAGGGGGAGCGCACCGGCGCGGAGACCGAGGCGACGCCCGGCTCCCGCTCACCGATGCTCTGCGCCCAGCCGCGGCGACGGACCTGGGAGAGCATCGTCGCGGTGAAGGCGGCGCCGTGCAGGCCGCGGTGGAGCCGGTCGGGCTCCTCCCACGCGAGGAGGACCTGGGCGGCTGAGCCCGCGAGCATGCTGAGCGTCGCCCCGACCGGGATCGAGTCCCGCAGGCCGACGGGTCGCTCCGCGGCCGCGACGCAGACCCGGTGCTCGCCCTGGCGGCGGAAGAGCTGGGCCGACTCGTTCGTGTGGTCGCGCAGCGCCCCGAGGACCGGGTTGGCCGCGACGAGGAGCTTGTCCTCACCTGCCGAGGCGGCGAGCTCGCCGAGTCGCGGGCCGAGGATGAAGCGGCCCTGCAAGTCGCGCCCGACGAGGCGGTGGTGCTCCAGCGCCACGGCGAGCCGGTGCGCGGTAGGGCGCGCCAGACCGGTCGCCGTCACGAGCTGGGCGAGCGTCGAGGGTCCCGCCTCGAGCGCGCTGAGCACGATGGCGGCCTTGTCGAGAACGCCGACGCCACTTCCGTTGTCCATGTGCTGATACTGACATCTCACGAGATGAGACGCAAGATTCCTCGTCCGATCCCCGTGCGACCCTCGCCGCAGGACACCGCTCGTCGGCGACGACCGCGAGCGCCACCGACGAAGGAGAGCAGGTCAACCGCATGGGCAAGACCCTGGCCGAGAAGGTGTGGGACGCGCACGTCGTCCGGCGTGCTGAGGGCGAGCCGGACCTCATCTACATCGACCTCCACCTGCTCCACGAGGTGACGAGTCCGCAGGCCTTCGAGGGGCTGCGCCTCGCCGGTCGTCCCGTGCGCCGCACCGACCTCACCCTCGCCACCGAGGACCACAACGTCCCGACCACCCCCGGCCCGATCACGGACCCGGTGAGCAAGACCCAGGTCGAGACCCTTCGGACCAACTGCGAGGAGTTCGGTGTCCGGCTCTTCCCCATGGGTGACGCCGAGCAGGGGATCGTCCACGTCGTGAGTCCGCAGCTCGGGCTGACCCAGCCCGGCATGACGATCGTCTGCGGCGACAGCCACACCTCGACGCACGGCGCCTTCGGCGCGCTGGCCTTCGGCATCGGCACGAGCGAGGTCGAGCACGTCCTCGCGACGCAGACCCTCTCGCTCAAGCCCTTCAAGACGATGGCGATCAACGTCACCGGAGAGCTGCGCGAGGGCGTCACGGCGAAGGACATCATCCTCGCCGTCATCGCGAAGATCGGCACCGGCGGCGGCCAGGGCTACGTCCTGGAGTACCGCGGCCCGGCCATCGAGGCGCTCTCCATGGAGGCGCGGATGACCGTGTGCAACATGTCCATCGAGGCGGGAGCCCGCGCCGGCATGATCGCCCCGGACGAGACGACCTTCGAGTACCTCAAGGGTCGTGACCACGCCCCGACCGGGGCCGACTGGGACGCCGCAGTCGCCGACTGGCGCGAGCTGCGCACCGACGACGACGCGACCTTCGACGCCGTCGTCGAGATCGACGCCTCGACGCTCACCCCCTTCGTGACCTGGGGCACGAACCCCGGCCAGGGTGCACCGCTGGGCGACGCGGTCCCGGACCCCGAGAGCTTCGCCGACGAGTCCGAGCGGGTTGCCGCCGCCAACGCCCTCGAGTACATGGGCCTGGTCGCCGGCACCCCGCTGCGGGAGATCGCCGTCGACACCGTCTTCGTCGGCTCGTGCACGAACGGCCGCATCGAGGACCTGCGCGCCGCGGCGGAGATCGTCAAGGGGCGCAAGGTCGCTGACGGGGTGCGCATGCTCGTCGTCCCCGGCTCCGCCCGGGTCCGTCTGCAGGCCGAGTCCGAGGGCCTCGACGCCGTCTTCACCGAGGCCGGTGCCGAGTGGCGGCTGCCCGGCTGCTCGATGTGCCTCGGCATGAACCCCGACACCCTCGCCCCCGGGGAGCGCAGCGCCTCGACGTCGAACCGCAATTTCGAGGGGCGGCAGGGCAAGGGTGGCCGCACCCACCTCGTCAGCCCGCTCGTCGCCGCCGCCACCGCGGTGCGTGGCACCCTCGCCAGCCCGTCCGACCTCGAGCCCGTCGCCGAGAGCGTCTGAGGAGCCACGATGGAGAAGTTCACCACCCACACCGGGGTCGGCGTCCCGCTGCGGCGCAGCAACGTCGACACCGACCAGATCATCCCCGCGGTCTACCTCAAGCGCGTCTCGCGCACCGGATTCGAGGACGGGCTCTTCGCCGCCTGGCGAAACGACGAGACGTTCGTGCTCAACCAGCCCGCCTTCGCCGACGGCTCGGTGCTCGTCGCCGGACCGGACTTCGGCACCGGCTCCTCACGCGAGCACGCCGTCTGGGCGCTGATGAACTACGGCTTCCGGGTCGTCATCTCCTCACGCTTCGCGGACATCTTCCGCGGCAACGCCGGCAAGCAGGGACTGCTCGCCGCGGTCGTGACCCAGGACGAGATCGAGCTGCTGTGGAAGTACCTCGAGAACAACCCTGGTGCCGAGATCACCGTCGACCTCGCTGCACGGACCATCACCGCCGGTGAGATGGTCTGCTCCTTCGACATCGACGACTACACCCGCTGGCGCCTGCTCGAGGGTCTCGACGACATCGGTCTGACGCTCTCGCACGCCGACGCGATCGACAGCTTCGAGTCGTCGCGACCGGCGTACAAGCCGACGACCAGCCCTGCCTGAGCCGCTCGATCCCGCTCTCGCGCACGTGGTCCGCGCGCACGACATGCCCACGTGATCTGCCCGTAGTGATGGAACAGAAGGCCGTTGGCCTCTACCGTCAGTAGCAGAACGGGCAACGTCGCCCGCTCGTCCTCGCCGGGGACGCCGGCTCGGAAGCACTGTGGAGCGAATGTGAACAAGGCAGAACTCATCAAGTCGATCGAGCAGACCCTGGGCAGCCGCAAGGCAGCAGCTGACGCCCTCGACGCCGTGCTCGACGCGATCGTCCGCGAGGTCAGCAAGGGAGGCAAGGTCGCCATCACCGGCTTCGGCACGTTCGAGAAGGCGGCCCGAGCGGCTCGTACCGGGCGGAACCCGCAGACCGGTGAGCCGGTGCGCATCCCGAAGACCAACGTGCCGCGGTTCAAGGCGGCGACGAGCTTCAAGAGCTACGTCGCCAACCCGAAGTCGCTGCCGAAGGCGGCCCCGGCCGTCGCACGCGCCGCAGCCGGGTCCGTCGTCTCGGCCGTGGACAGCGCCGTCGACACCGCGGGCAGGGTCACCGGCCTGGCTCCCGCGAAGAAGGCGCCCGCCACGTCGGCCGCGAAGAAGACGATGGCGACCAAGACCGCTGCGAAGAAGGCACCGGCCAAGAAGTCCACGGCGACCAAGACCGCCGCCAAGAAGACGCCCGCGAAGAAGTCCACGGCGACCAAGTCCAAGGCGACCAAGACTGCTACGAAGAAGGCACCGGCGAAGAAGACCACGGCGAAGAAGACCACGGCGACCAAGACTGCTATGAAGAAGGCACCGGCGAAGAAGACGACGGCGAAGAAGTCCACCGCGAAGAAGGCTCCCGCCAAGAAGGCGACGAGCTGATTCACGACGAGGGCGCCCCCGGCCGGTGATCGGGGGCGCCCTCGTCATGTCGTCACTCGATCCGTTCGCCGTCCCCGATGCCGACGATCCAGGCACGAGTGACCCGCCCGTCCGTCATCTCGACGGTGAGCCGCTGACCAGGGCGAAGATCCCGCAGGCCCGAGCCGGCGAAGGCGGCCTGAGTCGCTGACAGCCGGCGCCCCTCGTCGGTGACGAGCACGACCGTGCCGTCCGGGTCGTGGGAGAAGACCGTGGCCTGCATGGCAGGCAGCCTAGTTCTCGTTAAGGTAAGGCAGCCTCGCCGGGCGACCGGCGTACCGCAGCGGAGCGGTCGCAGGCCGGACGAAGGGAGCACCGTGGTCACCCACCGCACACCCGTCCCCGGGATGTACCGCTTCGTCGCCAACGTGCTGCGGCCACCCCTTCGCCTGCTGACGCGCTACTCGGTGACCGGACTGCACCACGTCCCCACGACGGACGGCTTCATCGTCACGCCCAACCACCTCTCGTACTTCGACCCCTTCCCGTGGGCGCACACCCTCTACAACCACGGGGTCGCTCCGGTCTTCCTCGCGAAGAACGAGCTCTTCGAGACGCCCGTCCTCGGTACGATCCTGCGCGGTGCCGGGCAGGTGCCCGTCCACCGCGAGTCGACGGAGGCGGCGACCGCCCTGCGCGAGGCTGTCGCCGCGCTCGACGGCGGCCGGTGTGTCGCGATCTACCCCGAGGGCACCCTGACCCGCGACCCTGAGCTGTGGCCCATGCGCGGCAAGACCGGTGCCGCTCGACTCGCGCTGGAGTCCCGGCACCCGGTCATCCCGGTCGCGCAGTGGGGACCGCAGGAGGTCATCCCTGAGTATGCGCACGTTCCGAAGCTCTTCCCGCGCAAGACGATCCACATCCGCTTCGGTCCTCCCGTCGAGCTCGACGACCTCTACGGGCCACGCCCGACGATGGAGGCCGTCATGGAGGCGACCGACCGGATCATGGGAGCCATCACGCGCGAGCTCGAGGAGATCCGCGGCGAGCGGGCCCCCGCGGTGCGCTTCGACCCGAAGGCGCACGGTATGGCGGTAACGGGAAACTTCAAGCAGAAGAAGAAGCGGCGCTCAGCCCTTCGAGGAGGTCAACGATGAGCAAGATCGCAGTCTTCGGCGGCGGTAGCTGGGGGACGGCCTTCAGCACGATCCTCGCCGACGCGGGCAACGACGTGACGATCTGGACGCGTCGCCAGGAGCTCGCCGACCAGATCAGCGCCGGCCGCAACACGGACTACCTGCCCGACCACGAGCTGCCCGCCTCGATCTCGGGGACGACCGACCCGCTGGAGGCGGTCGACGGGGCCGACATCGTCGTCCTCTCCGTGCCGAGCCAGTCGCTGCGCGACAACCTCGCCGGCTGGGGCGACGTCCTCGGGGACCGGGTCGTCGTCTCGCTGATGAAGGGTGTCGAGCTCGGGACGACGAAGCGGATGAGTGAGGTCATCGCCGAGGCCGGGGGAGTGCCGACCGAGCGGATCGCGGTCGTCTCTGGCCCGAACCTCGCCAAGGAGATCGTCCAGCGCCAGCCTGCGGCCACGGTCGTCGCGTGCCCGGACGAGAGCGCTGCCGACCGGGTCGCTGCGGCCACGGCGACGAGCTACTTCCGCCCGTACACCTCGCCCGACCTCGTCGGCGCCGAGGTCGGTGGTGCGGTCAAGAACGTCATCGCGCTCGCCGTCGGCATGGCCGAGGGCATGGGTCTGGGCGACAACACGAAGTCCTCGATCATCACGCGCGGGCTGGCCGAGATGACCCGGCTCGGGGTCGCCCTCGGCGCCGACGCCCGGACCTTCGCAGGCCTCGCCGGGGTCGGCGACCTCATCGCGACGTGCATGTCGCCGCTCTCGCGCAACCACTCCTTCGGTGTGGGCCTGGGCCAGGGGATGACGGTCGCCGAGGTCCAGGAGAAGACCCGTCAGACAGCCGAAGGGGTCAAGTCGTGCGCCTCGATCTTCGAGCTCGCGCGCAAGCACGACGTCGACGTCCCGATCATCGAGCAGGTCAACCGGTGCGTCCACGAAGGGGTGGCCGTTCCGGACATCGTGCACGCCCTCCTGTCGCGGGCGCGCAAGTCCGAGACGGACTAGCCCTTCGAGGCTTCTCGCGGGGCTCGCCCCTCCTCATGGGCGTGTGTGAGGGCCTGGTCGAGGTCGCGCCAGAGGTCCTCGACGTCCTCGATGCCGACGGAGAGCCGGATGAGGTCGACGGGCGTCGAGGTCGGCTCGCCGGGCTGGCGCCGTCGGCGCTCCAGCTGCGACTCGACCCCGCCGAGGCTCGTCGAGTGCGACCACAGCCGGGCTGCGGAGCAGACCCGCTCGGCGCCCTCCGCCCCACCGACGGTCTCGATCGAGACGATGGCGCCGAGACCGGGGTATCGGACCCGGGTCACGGCAGGGTGGTCGGCGAGCCGACCGGCGAGCTCGGCGGCGTTGGCGCAGGCCCGCTCGAGCCGCAGCGCGAGGGTGCGCAGCCCGCGCAGCACCAGCCAGGTCTCCATCGGCCCCGGGATCGCGCCACCGAGCAGCCGGTGCCGGGCCAGCCGTGCGTGCAGGTCCGGGCCCCCCCGGTCGTGCCGGGTGACCGTGATCCCGAGGATGACGTCGGAGTGGCCGGAGAGGTACTTCGTCGCCGAGTGGACGCTGACGTCGGCACCGAGATCGAGCGGTCGCTGCAGCAGCGGGGTGGCGAAGGTGTTGTCGACCGCGACGAGCACCCCCTGCGACCGTGCCGCCGTGACCAGCCGCGGCAGGTCCGCCAGGTCGAGGAGAGGGTTCGTCGGCGACTCCAGCCAGAGGAGGTCGGCGCCGGGGAGCGCCGCCTCCACCCCTTCGCTGTCCGTGACGTCGACCCAGCGGACGGTGAGCCGACCGCCCTCCTCGGCCTCGGTGAGCGCCACGACCACCCCGTTGTACGCGGCGAAGGGGGCCACGACCGTGCCTCCGACCGGGACGAGCGAGAGGACCGCCGAGACGGCCGCCATCCCCGAGGCGAAGGCGAGCGCTCCGCCCCCTTCGAGCTCGCCGACCGCTTCCTCCAGCGCAGTCCACGTCGGGTTGCCCGCCCGGGCGTAGTTCACCGGCCCGTCGGCCTCGTAGGTCGAGGTGAAGACCGGCGGCACGGTGAGCGGGGCACCCGGCTCTCGGGCAGGCCGGCCCAGGGCGACGACCTGCGTCGCCGGTGTGTAGCGGTCAGGCGAAGGGGTAGGCATGGGCGACACGGTAGACCGGAGCGTCGTGGCGGGTCGGCCCGGCCACTAGAGTCGAGCGCGATGACCTCCACGCCCCCGCCCCAGCGCAAGCCTCGCGTCGCCGTCGTCTTCGGTGGACGATCCTCCGAGCACGCTGTCTCGTGCGCCACCGCCGCGGGCGTGCTCACCGCCATCGACCGGGAGCGCTACGACGTCGTCCCTGTCGGCGTCGCCCGCGACGGCTCGTGGGTGCTCGTCGAGGACGACCCGGCACCGCTGCGGCTCACCCCGGAGCAGACCCCCCAGGTCGTCCACCAGGGCACCGAGGTCGCTCTGTCGACCTCCGTCGGCGACCGCACCCTCGCCGTCCACGAGCCGGGCGAGCCGCCGCGCGCCTTCGGCGAGGTCGACGTCGTCTTCCCGCTGCTCCACGGCCCGTACGGCGAGGACGGCACCCTCCAGGGCATGCTCGAGCTCGCTGACGTGCGGTACGTCGGCTCCGGCGTCCTCGCCTCGGCAGCGGGCATGGACAAGCACTACATGAAGGTCGTCTTCGCCGGGGCCGGCCTGCCTGTCGGGCCCTACACGGTCATCACCGACCGGGAGTGGCGACGCGACCCCGCCGCCGCGATGGACGCCGTGGCGGCGCTGAGCTACCCGGTCTTCGTCAAGCCGTGCCGTGCCGGCTCGTCGATGGGCGTGAGCAAGGTCGACTCCCCGGAGGGGCTCGCGGCCGCGATCGAGGCCGCCCGCGAGCATGACCTCAAGGTCATCGTCGAGGCGGGCATCGTCGGGCGTGAGATCGAGTGCGCCGTGCTCGAGGGTCGTGGGCTCGCCGCCCCGCGCACCTCCCTGCCCGGCGAGATCGTCGTCGAGGAGGGGCACGGTCACGCCTTCTACGACTTCGAGGCGAAGTACCTCGACGAGTCCGCGGTCTCGCTCTCGTGCCCCGCCGACCTCACCGACGAGGTGACCGCTGAGGTGCAGCGGCTGGCTGCGGCGGCCTTCGACGCCCTAGGCTGCGAGGGCCTGGCTCGGGTCGACTGCTTCGTCACCGAGGGCGGCGAGGTCGTCATCAACGAGATCAACACGATGCCGGGCTTCACCCCGCACTCGATGTACCCGCGGATGTGGGAGGCGAGCGGGATGGGTTATCCCGAGCTCATCGATGAGCTCGTGCAGCTGGCCCTGGAGCGGCCGGTCGGCCTGCGCTGAGCCGTACACCTCCGTCGGGCGTCAGGAGCAGCGGCGGCCGTTCGTCGGCAGGGCCTCGGCGGCCCGGGCGAAGGCCGGCAGCACGAGCGGGGCCTGGCCGACGGCCTCGGGCACGAGCACCTCGATGGCCGGGTCGCGGCCGAAGGTCGTCAGCCGGGTGCCGTCGCTGAGGTCCTGGGCGACCCAGTCGATGCCGTCGATCGAGATGCACTGGTCGGTCGTCGGGCCGAGGGCGGCCAGACCGCAGCGGGCGATGACGGGGGGATCGCCCCAGGCGCTCGCTGCCGTGCTCGCGGGATCGGTGTCACGGGTGTCGCGGCCGGCGATCTCGGTCGGCCACAGCCGCCCCACCGCCTGGCAGGCAGGGTCGTCCGCCATCGGTGGGAGCGCGACGTCTACCGGTCCGGTGCGTGTGAGCAGGACAGCCAGCCCCAGGCCAGCGGTGACGATGACGACGAGGGCGACGACGAGGGCGCGGCGGCCCGCCGAGGCCGCTGAGGGGGTCGTCATCTCGGTCAGAGCGAGACGACCGGGCAGGTGAGGGTGCGGGTGATGCCCTCGACACGCTGGAGCGAGGCGAGGACGAGCCGCCCGAGGTCGTTCATCGTCGTCCCCTCGGCGCGGGCGATGACGTCGTAGGGGCCGGTCACCTCGTGGGCCTCGACGACGCCGTCGATGGCGGCCACGTCGCGGGAGACCTGGCCTGACCGGCCGACCTCGGCCTGGATGAGGACGTACGCCTGGACCATGACACCCCTTCCGCACCCAGCCGGTCAGCTGGGCCTCTCGTCCGACCGTACCGGTGAGAGAGTAGGCCCGTGACCCCGTCCAGGCTCCGCGACCTCGACGAGGCAGGTGTCCTCGCAGAGGTGCTGCCGCTGCTCGGCTCGGCCGGCAACCTTGCGCTCCTCGGGCCGGGGGACGATGCCGCGGTGCTCGCTGCTCCGTCGGGGTCGGTCGTCGCGACGCCCGACTCGATGGTGCGCGGCGTCGACTGGCGCGACGACTGGTCATCGCCGTGGGAGGTCGGGGTCAAGCTCGTCATGCAGAACGTCGCCGACGTGGCCGCCATGGGCGCGGTGCCGACCGGGCTGCTCCTCACCATCGCGGCGGACCCGGCGACCGAGCTCGCGTGGCTGCGGTCGTTGTGCGAAGGGGTGGGCCACGCGGCGGCGCAGGTCGGCGCCGGCGTCGTCGGGGGAGACGTCTCGGGCGCGCCCGAAGGGGTGGTCGTGCTCGGGATGACGGCGCTGGGGGACATCGAGGACCGGACGCCCGTCACCCGCGGTGGTGCCCGACCGGGCGATGCCGTCGCGGTCGCGGGCTCGCTGGGGTGGTCCGGGGGAGGGCTCGCGCTGTACCTCGGCGGTCGGACGCCGCCACAGCTGCACCGGGACAGCGACGAGGCCGACAAGGCGGTCGCCACCCTCATGTGGTCGCACCGGCAGCCGACTGCGGCGTGGTCTTCAGGGCCGGTCGCTGCCGACGCCGGGGCCACAGCGATGCTCGACGTCTCCGACGGGCTCGTCCGTGACGCCGGCCGGATCGCCCGGGCGAGCGGGGTCGGCATCGACCTCGACGGCGCGGCGCTGCGCGCCGAGACGGACGGGCCGCTGACCGTGGCGCTGGGTGCCGACGAGGCGCTGCGTCAGGTGCTCGCCGGGGGAGAGGAGCACTCGCTGCTCGCGTGCTTCCCCGACGAGGCGTCCGTGCCGCAGGACCGGTCCGCGCCGTGGCGGGTCATCGGTCGCGTCGTGGAGCCGACGTCAGAGCCTGGGGTGACGCTCGACGGCCAGGCCATCGAGGTCACCGGCTGGGACCACTTCGCCCGCTGACCCCCGTCGCCCGGCTGCCGTCCCTTCGCCCGGATGCGACCCCTTCGCCCAGCCCCACCCGGGGACCTTCCGCTAGACCCGGGGAAGTTCCCCCGGGTCAAGGAGAAGGTTCGGGGTCACTCGATGATCCTCCCCGGGGCATGACGAAAGGCCGCCCACCCGAAGGGGGACGGCCTGGCGTCGGTGCGTCAGCGGGTCAGCGCTTGACCTTGCCCGCCTTGAGGCAGGAGGTGCAGACGTTGAGGCGCTTCGGGGTCTTGCCGGCGTCGCCGACGAGC
>JBHWMJ010000091.1:0-5935 GCA_043423105.1 Marihabitans sp. | reverse complement strand
TCTCTCCGGATCGACGTCGCTGTGCACCCGCAGCAGCAGATCCACTCGATGGTCGAGTTCCACGACGGCGCGACGGTCGCCCAGATCGGGCAGCCGCGCATGCTCATCCCCATCGCACTCGGGCTGTCCTGGCCCGACCGGCTGGAGGACGTCGACGAGCCGACCGGCTGGAGCGCCCCGCAGACGTGGGACTTCGCGCCGGTGGACGACGAGGCCTTCCCGGCAGTGCGCCTGGCCCACCGCGTCGGCGAGGCCGGTGGGACCTTCCCCGCGGTCTACAACGCGGCCAACGAGATCGCTGTCGACGCCTTCCACGAGGGGCGGATCGGCTTCCTCGACATCGTCGACAGCATCGAGCGTGTCGTCGACGCGCACGAGGCGGCGCATACTGGGAGTGATTTCGACGCGTCAACCGTTGAGGGAGTGCTCGACGCTGACGCGTGGGCCCGGAGGCAGGCCGCCACCGAGCTCGGCATCTGAGCCCGTCGTCGCAGCCGGTCGGGACGCCGACCGGTCACTGGCTGTTGGAAGGTACTGAGGTTCGTTCATGACCGTCGTCGCATACATCGTGGGGGTGCTGCTCCTCGCCTTCGGCGTGGCCGCGTCCATCGCTCTCCACGAGATCGGTCACCTCGTGCCCGCGAAGCGCTTCGGTGTCCGGGTGCCCCAGTACATGGTCGGCTTCGGTCCGACGGTCTGGTCGCGGCAGCGTGGCGAGACCGAGTACGGCATCAAGGCGATCCCGCTCGGCGGCTACATCCGGATGATCGGGATGTTCCCGCCCAAGCCCGGCGACCTGCCCGGGCAGGTGCGCACGTCGAGCACCGGTCGGTTCAGCCAGCTCGCGGACGAGGCCCGGGCACAGTCCTTCGAGGAGGTGCGGCCTGGCGACGAGGACCGGCTCTTCTACAAGCTGTCGGTGCCGAAGAAGGTCACCGTCATGCTCGGCGGCCCGATGATGAACCTCCTCATCGCCTTCCTGATCTTCGGGGGGATCTTCACCCTCTACGGCACCGCCCAGACGACCCCCACGGTCTCCGCGGTGAGCGAGTGCGTCGACGTCAAGGCAGCGGGCCAGAGCGCCGCCCAGACGTGCACCTCCGACATGCCCAAGGCTCCGGCGAACGCCGCCGGCCTGCGCCCTGGCGACACGATCACCGCCATCGACGGTCAGCGCATCGAGACCTGGGAGGACGTCCGGACCGCGATCAGGGCGCACGCCGAGCGCGAGATGACCATGACGGTCACCCGGGACGGCGCCAGCACCGAGCTCGTCGCGACCCCGATGTCGCTCGAGCAGCCGCGCATCGGGGAGGACGGGCGCTACGTCACGGACGCCGCCGGGGAGTACGTCCTCGAAGAGGTCGGTTTCCTCGGGGCCTCACCGACCGTTGAGCGGGTCAAGGAGCCGGCCACCGCGGTGCCCGGCCTCTTCGGCGACATGCTTGGCCAGACCTTCGCGGCGGTCGTGAGGATCCCGCAGAAGCTCGTCGGGGTGGCGGAGGCGGCCTTCGGCAGCCAGGAGCGTGACCCCGAGGGCCCGATGTCGGTCGTCGGTGTCGGCCGCGTCGCCGGCGAGGTTGCGAGCTCGGACGCCTTCGGCACGCCGACGGAGAAGCTCATGATGCTCGTGAGCCTGCTCGGCTCGCTCAACCTCATGCTCTTCGTCTTCAACCTCATCCCGCTCCTGCCGCTCGACGGCGGGCACGTCGCCGGTGCGCTCTGGGAGGGCGTGAAGAAGACCTGGGCGCGCCTGCGCGGCCTGCCCGACCCCGGCCCGGTCGACGTCGCGAAGGCCCTGCCGCTCGCCTACGGCGTCGCGTTGACCTTCATCGCGATGACGGCCCTGCTCGTCTACGCCGACATCGTCAAGCCGATCAGCCTGCTCTGACCGCTCGGCTGGTTCCCCACCGGTAGGCCTTGCGGAGCGGCCGGGTCCGGAGGATGGTCGAAGGGGTCGACCCGCCGGGTCGGGGAAGCAGAGGTCCCGCCATGCCAGCACCGAGCGCACCAGTCACCCGCCGAGCCTTCGGCCTCGCCGTGAGCAGCACCGCTGCGCTCGGCACCGCGACGCTCCTCGCGCCGCAGTCCGGGGCCGCGCCCCTCGAGACGTCCGCCTGCCCCACCGGCTGGGGTTCGCTGCCGGAGCGCCGCAGCGCCATGGTCCGCGGGCCGGTGATCAACGTCCGCACCGGCCGGCACGCCTGCTACGACAGGCTCGTCGTCGACGTGCGGGGGATCGCTGCCGCCGGCTACGACGTGCGCTACGTCCGGACCTTCCGGACCGACGGCGAGGGGCGGGTCATCCCCCTTCGTGGCGCCGCGGACCTCCAGATCGTCGTGCGGGCACCCTCCTACCCGCGCGGCTACACCCCCCGCAACCGGCTCGCGCTGCGCGACGTCAGCGGCTACCGGACCTTCCGGCAGGTCGCCTGGGGCGGCAGCTTCGAGGGGCAGACGACGATCGGGCTGGGCGTGCGCGCCCGGCTGCCCTTCCGCGTGTGGACGATGCGCAGCGGCACCATCCGCATGGTCGTCATCGACGTCGCCCACCGGTGGTGACCTGACACCGCGCATCCTGTGGGACGGGCCGGCCCGCCCCGCAGGGTGCGCCCAGGGCAGCGGCGCATAATGGGAGCCATGACTGTCTCCCTCGGCATGCCGAAGGCCCCTGCGCCCGTCCTCGCCCCGCGTCGCCCGACCCGTCAGATCCAGGTGGGCAAGGTCGGGGTCGGCAGCGAGCACCCGATCTCGGTGCAGTCCATGACGACGACGCTCACCTCCGACGTCAACACCACGCTCCAGCAGATCGCCGAGCTCACCGCAGCCGGCTGCGACATCGTCCGCGTCGCCTGCCCGAGCCAGGACGACGCCGACGCGCTCGCCGAGATCGCCCAGCACAGCCAGATCCCCGTCATCGCCGACATCCACTTCCAGCCGAAGTACGTCTTCCAGGCCATCGAGGCCGGCTGCGCCGCAGTGCGGGTCAACCCCGGCAACATCCGCAAGTTCGACGACCAGGTCAAGGAGATCGCCAAGGCGGCCTCGGACCACGGCACGAGCATCCGGATCGGGGTCAACGCCGGCTCGCTCGACAAGCGGCTCCTCGAGAAGTACGGCAAGGCGACCCCCGAGGCGCTCGTCGAGTCCGCGGTGTGGGAGGCCAGCCTCTTCGAGGAGCACGGCTTCCACGACTTCAAGATCTCCGTCAAGCACAACGACCCGGTCGTCATGGTGCAGGCTTACGAGCTGCTCGCGAGCAAGGGCGACTGGCCGCTGCACCTCGGTGTGACCGAGGCGGGCCCGGCCTTCCAGGGCACGATCAAGTCGGCGACCGCCTTCGGCGCCCTGCTCTCGAAGGGCATCGGTGACACGATCCGCGTCTCGCTCTCGGCCCCGCCGGTCGAGGAGGTCAAGGTCGGCCTGCAGATCCTCCAGGGCCTCAACCTGCGACCACGCAAGCTCGAGATCGTCTCCTGCCCGAGCTGCGGCCGCGCCCAGGTCGACGTCTACAAGCTCGCCGACGAGGTGACCGCCGGGCTCGAGGGCATGACCGTGCCCCTGCGCGTGGCCGTCATGGGCTGCGTCGTCAACGGTCCGGGCGAGGCCCGCGAGGCCGACCTCGGCGTGGCCTCCGGCAACGGCAAGGGCCAGATCTTCGTCAAGGGCGAGGTCATCAAGACCGTCCCCGAGTCCCAGATCGTCGAGACCCTCATCGAGGAGGCCATGCGCATCGCCGAGGAGATGGGTGAGCCCATCGACGGCGAGGAGGCGGGCGCGCCGAGCGTCACCGTCGGCGGACCGACGACAACGACGACGAAGGGGGGCCCGGCCGGGTCCCCCTTCGTCGTCGTTGCCCCACGGCTGAGCCGGGCTCGGCAGCGCCGAGGTGGGAGGATCATCGTGTGCTGCGTACCCGCTCGCCCGTCCGGCTCCTCACCCTGGAGGACCGTGACGCCGCGCTCGAGCTGTGCGCCCGCGACCCGGCGGCCAACGTCTACGTCGCGAGCCGGATCCTCGACGGGGCGCTCGGCCTGGGCAGCACCGCCGTCTCTGGGTACTTCCCGGACGGTGAGCTGCGCTCGCTGCTGTGGACCATCGCCAACGTCGTCCCCGTCGAGACCGATGCAGCGGCCCGGTCTGCCTTCGCCGACCGGACCCGCAAGGTGCGGCGCCGGTGCGCGTCCTTCCTCGGCCCGCAAAACCAGGTCACAGGGCTGTGGGACGTCGTTCGCGAGGCGTACCCGCGACCACGAGCGGTGCGTAGCAGTCAGCCCCTCCTCGGGATGCAGGTCCTGCCCTCCAGCCTCGGGATCGAGCTCGACCCCCGGGTGCGGCCCGGTCAGGTGCAGGAGGCGGAGATGGTGCTCCCGGCCGCCGAGCACATGTTCACCGAGGAGATCGGCTACCCGCCGTACCAAGGGTCACCGACCTACTACCTCGACTCCCTCCGCGCCCTGCTGCGCAAGGGCCGCACCTACCTCGTCGTCGAGGACGGCGAGGTGATCTTCAAGGCCGACGTCGGCTCGCTGGCCTTCGGGTGCGCGCAGATCCAGGGGGTGTGGCTCGCTCCGCGGCTCAGAGGACGCGGGCTCGCGGCCTCGATGATGGCAAGCGTCGTCGAGCAGACGATGGTCGACCATGCGCCGTTCGTCACCCTTTACGTCAACGACTTCAACGCACCGGCTCTGGCGACGTACCGTCGAATAGGCATGGAGCGCAACGGAACCTTCGCCACGATCCTCTTCTAGGAGACCGGATGAGCCAGCTCGCGTGGACGCCACTGACCGACGGGGACCTCGAAGCCCTCGTCCCGTTGGCCCAGGCCTGCCTGGACCGGGACGGAGGTCTGCCCGACCTCGCGACCCCCGCCCGGCTCGACTCGCTCTTCGGCAACCGTGAGGGCATCGCCGGCCGTGACGAGCTCGGCGAGGTCGTCGCGGCGGTCGCGATGACCAAGGACATCCGGGGTGGCTACACCGCATCCGGGCTGGTTCACCCGAGCGCGTACAGGCAGGGTCACGGCCGCGAGCTGGCTCGCTGGGTCCGCGAGCAGAGCCAGGGATCACCCATCCACCTCGCGATGGAGTCGGTGAGCCCGGAGGCCGAGGAGCTCTTCGGCAATCTCAGGCTGCACCGCACCTTCTCCGAGACGGTGATGCGGCACAAGCTCAAGCACATCCCCTTCGTCCGGCTCCCCGACAGCCTTGTCAGCCTTCCCTTCACCGACGACCTGTCCGAGACCTTCCAGCACGCCTACGAGCAGTCCTTCGGCGACCAGCCCGGCTACGACAAGGGGGCGGCGACCGCCTGGGGCGCGTGGCTGCGCGAGCAGGAGGGCTTCCTGCCGGAGGAGTCGCGGGTCCTCATCGACAAGACCGGCCACGTCGTCGGCTTCGTCACCGTCTCCGAGGACTGGATCGAGGAGGTCGGTGTCGTCCCCGACTGGCGAGGGAAGGGGGTCGGCGCGCACCTCGTGGTCCGCACCCTCACTGCCATGCACAAGCGGGGAGCGAAGCAGGTCTGGCTGGCCGTCGGCGCGAGCAACCCCGCCCGGTCCCTCTACGAGCGGCTCGGCTTCACGACCTACGGGACCCGGGCGCGCTACCTGCTCCCCGGCGAGATCGTCGATCCGGCGTCGGACGACGTCGAGTTGCTCCTCGACCGCGTCACCCGTCCCGTCGACACCGCCTGACGCTCACGGGGGTGGCGCTCACCGCGTGACCCGGAGCAGCGCGTGCGCCCCGCGCTCGGCGTCCGCCATGGCGTGGGTGACGACGGGGTAGGTCCCGGGCTCGGGGAGGACGAGCTCGACGAAGCCGCCCTGGGCCGCGCCCAGCGCGAGGGCCTGGCTGCCGCCGTCCTCGGAGCCGAAGGCATCTCGACCCTCACGCAACAGGTAGGCGCCTTCCTTGTAGACGGTGTCGAACTGCCC
>JBHWMJ010000077.1:0-2990 GCA_043423105.1 Marihabitans sp. | reverse complement strand
CTGTCCTGCGGGTTGACCCCGGCGGGCGGCGCACCGGTCGGGCTGGCCTGCTGCGCGCGGGCGGCCATGGCCGCCTCCTCGGCCGGGGTGAGCACCGGCGGGATGTCGCTGATCGTGCGGTGCTCGGAGGAGAGCCACGTCGGGCGCTTCGGACGCTTGCGGACGTCCTTGAAGACCTCGGCGATCTCCTTCGGACCCAGGGTCTCGTGCTCGAGCAGCTCGAGGACGAGCCGGTCGAGGACGTCACGGTTGTCGTTGAGCGCGTGCCAGGCCTCGTCGTGGGCGGCCTCGATGAAGCGCCGGACCTCCTCGTCGACGATGCCGGCGATCTCCTCGGAGTAGTCACGCTGGTGGCCCATGTCGCGGCCGAGGAAGACCTCGCCCTGGGACTGCCCGAGCTTGACCGCACCGATCCGCTCGCTCATGCCGAACTCGGTGACCATCTTGCGGGCCATCGCGGTGGCCTTCTCGATGTCGTTCGCGGCACCGGTCGTCGGGTCGTGGAAGATGATCTCCTCCGCGACGCGACCGCCGAGCGCGTAAGCCAGCTGGTCGAGGATCTCGTTGCGCGAGGTCGAGTACTTGTCGTCGGTCGGCAGCACCATCGTGTAGCCCAGCGCACGGCCGCGCGGGAGGATCGTCACCTTCGCGACCGGGTCGGTGTGATTCATCGCCGCGGCGACGAGCGCGTGGCCACCCTCGTGGTACGCGGTGACCTTGCGCTCGCGGGCGCTCATGATCCGGGTGCGCTTCTGCGGTCCGGCCATGACCCGGTCGATCGCCTCGTCGAGGGTCGCGTCGTCGATGAACTGCTGGTCGCTGCGCGCGGTGAGCAGGGCTGCCTCGTTGAGGACGTTGGCCAGGTCGGCACCGGTCATGCCCGGGGTGCGCCGGGCGACGGCCAGGAGGTCGACGCCGGGGGCCATCGGCTTGCCGGCGGCGTGGACCTCGAGGATGCGGTGACGACCGATCATGTCCGGCGCCTCGACAGCGATCTGCCGGTCGAAGCGGCCCGGGCGCAGCAGCGCCGGGTCGAGGATGTCGGGGCGGTTCGTCGCCGCGATGAGGATGACGTTGGTCTTGACGTCGAAGCCGTCCATCTCGACGAGGAGCTGGTTGAGGGTCTGCTCACGCTCGTCGTGACCGCCGCCGAGACCGGCGCCACGGTGCCGTCCGACGGCGTCGATCTCGTCGACGAAGACGATCGCCGGCGCGTTCTGCTTCGCCTGCTCGAAGAGGTCGCGGACACGCGAGGCGCCGACACCGACGAACATCTCGACGAAGTCCGAGCCGGAGATCGAGTAGAACGGCACGCCGGCCTCACCGGCGACGGCGCGCGCGAGCAAGGTCTTGCCGGTACCGGGAGGCCCGTAGAGCAGGACGCCCTTGGGGATCTTGGCGCCGACGGCGAGGAACTTGCTCGGCTCCTTGAGGAACTCCTTGATCTCGTGGAGCTCCTCGACCGCCTCGTCGGCGCCAGCGACGTCGGCGAAGGTGACCTTCGGCGCCTCCTTCGAGGCGAGCTTGGCCTTGGACTTGCCGAACTGCATGACCTTGTTGCCGCCGCCCTGGGCCTGGCTCATGAGGAACCAGAAGAGACCGACGAGCAGGAGGATCGGCAGCAGCGAGAAGAGCAGCGAGCTGAGGATGCCCGGCTCCTCGATGGTGTCGTTGACGACACCGGGGACCTTCTCGTCGACGAGGGTCACGAGGTGCTCGGCGCGGGCGTCGACGAACTCGGTCTCGACCTTCGCCGCGTCCTTGACCGCCTCGCCGTCGGAGTAGGTCTGGCCCTCCTTGAGGTCGAGCTGGAGGGTGTTGTCGCTCGTGAAGTGCGCCTCCTCGACCTTGCCGTCCTCGACGAGCTGCTCCGCGGCGGAGGTGTCGACCCGCGCGTACTCCCCTCCGCTGCCCATCCGGAAGACGAGCATGAAGAGGACGAGCATCATGAGCGCCCAGAACAGCGGGGCGCGGAAAACCTTCTTGGCGTTCATGCGGGTACGGGTGCTTCCCGATCTTCCTGGTCGACGACGGCCGCCCGTCGGGCGGCAGGATCAAGAGACGAAACTACCCGACCGGTAGGGGTCGGAGCAGTCCCGGCACCCGACTCAACGCCCGAGGACGAAGGGGTGTTCCCTAGCTGTAGACGTGCGGTGCGAGGGTGGCGACCTCGCGGAGGTTGCGGTAGCCCTCGGCGTAGTCGAGGCCGTAGCCGACCACGAACTCGTTGGGGATGTCGAAGCCGACCCAGCGGGTCTCGACCTCGACCTTGGCCGCGTCGGGCTTGCGCAGCAGCGTGAGCACCTCGACGGAGGCCGGCGAGCGCGACTCGAGGTTGGCGCGGATCCACGACAGCGTGAGCCCGGAGTCGATGATGTCCTCGACGATCAGCACGTGCTTGCCGGTGATGTCGGCGTCGAGGTCTTTGAGGATCCGCACGACGCCGGAGGACTTCGTGCCGGAGCCGTAGGAGCTGACCGCCATCCAGTCCATCGGGGCAGAGCCGGGCAGGTGCCGCATGAAGTCAGCCATGACCATCACGGCACCCTTGAGCACCCCGACGAGCAGCAGGTCCTCGCCCTCGTAGTAGTCCCAGACCTCCTGGGCGAGCTCGGCCAGCCGCTGCTGGATCTGCTCCTCGGTGCAGTGCACCTTGACGAGATCGACCTCGATGTCCTTGGCGTCCACGTGCTTATCAGACCAGACCGCGGGGGGTCATGGACAGGCGGGCCTGCGTGCTGTTGCCGATCCGGGCCACGTCGAGGCCCGGCAGGTGGAGCGGCCCCTGCCCGCGCGGGTGGGTCACGAGCCGGTCGACCTCGCCGACGTGGGCGGCCGAGAGGTCCCCTGGCCGGGCACCACGGACGATGAGGAGGCGACGCAGCACCCGGGTGCGCAGCGCGGTCGGCAGGGCGGCCAGCGGCGCGATCGGCGGTTCCGGCTCGGCGGCGAAGGGGGCCAGCGCCTCGGCCGCGAGCGCGTCGAAGTTG
>JBHWMJ010000076.1:0-18489 GCA_043423105.1 Marihabitans sp. | reverse complement strand
GGCCCTTGCGCGCGCGGCAGGCCGTCAGTCGCGGTGCTCCGCGGTGACGAACGACGACGCAGGTGCGCCGGACGGCACTGCCTCGGGTGTGAGGGTCCGTCCCTGCGGTCACCCGTCAGCCCGAGGGCTGCCGTCGCGCTCGCGCGCCGGTGCAGATCCGTTATCCCCACGACCCGTGCTGCCGGCCGCACCATGCGGTGCGACGCGGCGGGGTGCAGATGATGTCTACCCGCTCGCACTGTCGCGTTCAACCGGCTCCAGGGGCCGTGCGCCGAGCGGACCACGAGCCACAGGTTCTCCACAGGCCGATCGGCCCAACCTCGTGGTCGTGCACAGCGGTGTGCACGAAGCCTGTGCATGGCGGCGGCGACCAGCGGCGATGTCGCCTGCTGCTGCCGCCGCGAGCACGGCCGCAGGTAGCATGGCCCCCATGCTGAGCACTGTCGCGTCGTACGCCGCCGAGGTCCACCCCGAGCAGCACATCGAGCTGCCCTTCAGCCACTGGGGCTTCGGTGGCATCGCGCTCGCCCTCTTCATGGCGATGCTCGGGGCGCTGTGGTCCTTCCGCGGCACCGCGGCCAAGGTGCCCCACTCCGTGGACGGCGACGGTCACCACGCGGACGGGCACGGCACCACGGACGTGAGCACCCGGCACTGACGGTGCGCCTCGGCGTCATGGGTGGGACCTTCGACCCCATCCACCACGGGCACCTCGTCGCAGCCTCGGAGGTGCAGTCGCTCTTCAACCTCGACGAGGTCGTCTTCGTCCCCACGGGTCAGCCGTGGCAGAAGGCGGAGCGTGAGGTCTCCCCGGCGGAGCACCGGTACCTCATGACCGTCGTCGCGACGGCGAGCAACCCCCGCTTCACCGTCAGCCGGGTCGACATCGACCGCGACGGCCCGACGTACACGATCGACACCCTGCGCGACCTGCGCGCCGCCCGGCCCGACGACGAGCTGTTCTTCATCACCGGTGCCGACGCGCTGGCCCAGATCCTGTCCTGGAAGGACGCCGACGAGCTCTTCGACCTCGCCCACTTCATCGGTGTCACCCGGCCCGGCTACGAGCTGAGCGAGTCCGGGCTGCCCGAGGACCGGGTCACCCTCCAGGAGGTCCCAGCCATGGCGATCTCCTCGACAGACTGCCGCGACCGCGTCGCCGACGGCGAGCCCGTCTGGTACCTCGTGCCCGACGGCGTCGTGCAGTACATCAACAAGTACGCCCTCTACTCCCGAGACGACGACATGGAGCCCTCGACCACGTGAGTGCCACAGCCCGAGCCCGTGAGCTCGCCACCGTTGCCGGTCGCGCCGCAGCCGACAAGATCGCCGAGTCGGTCGTCGGCCTCGACGTCAGCGGCCAGATGCCCCTGACCGACATCTTCCTCATCGTGTCCGCTGACAACGAGCGCCAGGTCGCCTCGATCGTCGACGCGGTCGAGGAGGCGCTGCGTGACCTCGACGCCAAGCCGCTTCGCCGAGAGGGCGCTCGCGAGGGCCGTTGGGTCCTCCTCGACTACGGCGACATCGTCGTGCACGTCCAGCACGAGGAGGAGCGGGCCTACTACGAGCTCGAGCGCCTCTGGAAGGACTGCCCGGTTGTCGACCTCGGGCTCGACGCCCCGGGCGGCGAGGGCGCCACCCCGTGATCGGGGACGCCAGCGCGAGCCGTCGCCTGGTCGTCCTGCGCCACGGCGAGACCAACTCCAACGCCGCCGGCATCTGGCAGGGCCAGCTCGACCACGAGCTCTCCGCCCGCGGCCACGCCCAGGCGAAGGCCGCCGCCCAGGCCCTCATCCCCCTTCGTCCCTCCCGGGTCGTCTCCTCCGACCTGCGGCGCGCCCACGTCACCGGCCAGGACGTGGCCGACGCGTGCGGGGTGCCGATCACGACCGACCCGCGGCTGCGCGAGATCCACGCAGGCGCGTGGCAGGGGATGACCGGCGACCAGGTGCGTGAGCAGTACCCGGAGGACGCCGAGCGGCTCCTCACGGGTGAGGACTTCCGGCGCGGCGGGGACGGCGAGACCGTCGCCGAGGTCGCCGAGCGCGCTCTGGCCCTTGTCGAGGACGTCCTGGCGGCGACGGAGCCCGGGGAGTGCGTCGTCCTCGCGACCCACGGCGTCACCGGCCGCACCCTCGCCGCGGCGCTCGTCGGTCTCGACCTGCGGCAGGCCTGGCTCGCCCTGGGTGGGCTGCGCAACTGCCACTGGGTGCTCCTCGAGGAGGGCCGCAGCGGCTGGCGGATCGTCGAGTGGAACGCCAGCGCCCCCGCCGAGACGCTCGAGAGCGACAGCGTCACCGCCTGACACATCCTTCGCTTCTGGCACGACGAGGTGCGACGAGCCTCGAGACGCAGCCGATTTGGTGGCGAAGGGGGGTGTCTGGGTAAACTCTCGCAGTCCCCACCGGGGGCGCAGAGCATCACGCTCGGGGCTGTAGCGCAGTTGGTAGCGCACCTCCATGGCATGGAGGGGGTCAGGGGTTCGAATCCCCTCAGCTCCACCGATCTGAAGGCCCGGACCAGAACGGTCCGGGCCTTCGTCGTCCACAGACGCAAGGGATGATGGAGCCGTGATCGAGCTGCCGCACGGATGGGCTGGCGAGGCCCTCTTCCTCGCCGGTCTGCTCGTCCTCACCGGGCTGACCGTCGCGCTGCAACGGTGGGCACGGGTGCGGCTCGGGTGGACGCCGTTGACGGCGATCCTGCGGGCCACCCTCCAGCTGGCCGTCGTTGCCGCGCTGCTCTCCGGGGTGCTCGCGACGGGCTGGACCGTCGCGCTCTTCGTCCTGCTCATGCTCACGACGGCAACCCTGACCTCCGGCGGTCGGGTCAGCGAGCTCCACCACGGCCGTCGCGCGGCCCTCGTCGCCGTCGTCACCGGTGCTCTGGTGACGATCGTCCTCGTCTTCGCGCTCCACCTCATGGACTGGACGGTCAGGTACCTCATCGCGGTCGCCGGCATCGTCATCGGCAACGCGATGAGCGCGACCACCCTCGCCGGCCGCCAGTTCCGCACCCTGGCAGGGGAGCGGTCCGACGAGATCCAGGGCTGGCTGGCCCTTGGAGCGACCCCACGTCAGGCCCACGACGACGTGGCCCGCCACGCCGTCCACGAGATGCTCATCCCCAACCTCGACCAGACCCGCAGCACCGGCCTCGTCACCCTGCCAGGCGCCTTCGTCGGCGCGATCATGGGTGGGGCGAGCCCGCTCGACGCGGCGAAGTTCCAGCTCGTCGTCCTTGCCGGCATCGCGCTCACCATGACGATCGCCGGGATCATCGTCAGCCGGGTCGCCAGCGGGTCCCCGACGATCCACGGGGCTCAGCCGTAGCCGCCAGTAGCCTGCCGCCATGGACCGCACGCTCCTCGAGGTCGTCGGCTGGGTCGGGTCGGCGATCCTCGTCGTCTCCCTCCTCCAGACCAACCTGCACCGGCTGCGCTGGATCAACCTCGTCGGCTGCGTCATCCTCGTCGGCTACAACGCCGTGCTCGGGGTGTGGCCCATGGTCGGCCTCAACGTCGTCCTCGCCGCGGTCAACATCTGGCACCTCGTCCGAGGCATGCGGGAGCGGCACGACGACCGGGCGTACGAGATCCTCCAGGTCGACGGGGACGACTCCTACCTGCGTCATGTGCTGCGCGTCCACGAGGCCGACATCCGGCGCTTCACACCCGACTTCGTCCACGACCCCTTCGCCAAGGACGACGCCTACCTCGTGCTCACCGGGGACGAGACCGTCGGAGTGACGATCGTGCGGGCCGAGCCCGACGGGGTGGCCCAGGTGCTCCTCGACTACGTCACGCCGCGCTACCGCGACCGCAGCCCGGGCGAGTTCGTCTTCGGTCCCGCAGGACCGATCCGGGCCAACGGATACCGTCGGGTGAAGACCCCGTCCGGGATGGTCGCGCCGTACTACGACCGGCTCGGCTTCGCCCGCGTCGGGGACCACTTCGAGCTGACCGTCGGCTGACGGCGAAGGGAGAGACGATGTACCAGCTCATCGACGGGCAGGTCCGGACCGGCTCCGCGGGGGAGGAGATCGATCTCCTCGACCCCTCGACCGGGGAGTCGCTCGGCGGCGTCGACCTCGCCTCGACCGCCGACGTCGACGACGCCGTCGCCGCGGCTGGTCGCGCGTTCGCGGAGTGGTCTCGGGTGACCCCGGCCGAGCGTTCAGGCCTTCTCGCGAAGACCGCGGAGGTCCTTGAGGGCATGGCCGAGGAGCTCGCCCAGGCTGAGACCGCCCAGTGCGGCAAGCCGATCCGGCTCTCGCGCGAGTTCGACGTGCCCGGCAGCATCGACAACGTCGCCTTCTTCGCCGGCGCCGCCCGTCACCTGTCCGGCATGGCGAGCGGCGAGTACAGCGGCGAGCACACCTCGACGATCCGGCGCGAGCCGATCGGCGTCGTCGGGTCGATCGCCCCGTGGAACTACCCGCTCCAGATGGCGGCGTGGAAGATCCTCCCCGCGGTCGCCGCCGGCAACACCATCGTCCTCAAGCCCTCCGAGCTCACCCCGACGACCTCGGTCCTCTTCGCGCAGGCCTTCGCCGAGGCGGGCGTGCCGGCGGGCGTCGTCAACGTCGTCACCGGGCGCGGCCAGGACGTCGGCGCCCACCTGCTGCGCCACGAGGACGTCGCGATGGTCTCCTTCACCGGTTCGACCCGGGTCGGCCGCACCGTCCTCGGGGCCGCCGCGACGAACGCCAAACGGGTCCACCTCGAGCTCGGGGGCAAGGCCCCCTTCGTCGTCTTCGAGGACGCCGACCTCGAGGCGGCGATCCACGGCGCCGTCGCCGGCTCGCTCATCAACAGCGGGCAGGACTGCACCGCCGCGACCCGGGCGATCGTCCACCGCAGCCTCCACGACGCCTTCGTCGAAGGGGTCGCCGACCTCTACGCCCGGGTCGTCCTCGGGCCGACGCGCGACGCGGCGACCGACCTCGGCTCGCTCATCTCCTTCGAGCACCGCGACAAGGTCGCCGGCATGGTCGAGCGGGCCCGTGGCTACGCCACGGTCGTCTGCGGCGGCGAGGCCCCGACCGACGGCGACCTGTCGAAGGGGGCGTACTACCGGCCGACCCTCATCACCGGGGCGGCGGCCGACAGCGAGGTAGTCAAGGACGAGATCTTCGGCCCGGTCCTCACGGTCCAGGCCTTCGACACCGACGACGAGGCGATCGCCCTGGCGAACGACACCGTCTACGGCCTCGCCGCCTCTGCGTGGACGACCGACGTCTACCGCGCCGGCCGCGCCTCGCGCGAGATCCAGGCCGGGTGCGTCTGGGTCAACGACCACATCCCGATCATCAGCGAGATGCCGCACGGCGGGTACAAGCAGTCCGGCTTCGGCAAGGACATGTCTCACTACTCCTTCGAGGAGTACACGCAGGTCAAGCACGTCATGAGCGACATCACCGGCACCGCGCGCAAGGAGTGGCACCGCACGATCTTCCGCGGCGCCTGAGGCTACCCACGGGTAGCCGTCGTCTACGCTGCCCGGATGCCCTTGCCCCTTCGCCGCGCCGCCGCCCGGACCCTCACCGCCGGGGCCTTCGTCGCCGACTGGGTCGCTGTGGCCACCCAGGACCGGCGGCTTGAGCTCGCCGCGAAGCCGGCCGCGATGCCTGCGCTCGCGCTGGCGAGCGTCGAGGCCGGGCTCCTCGACCGGCCGTGGGGGTCGCGGGTCCTCGCCGGGCAGGCCTTCGGTCTCGGCGGTGACGTCTTCCTCCTCCGCGACGACGAACTGTCCTTCCTCGCAGGCCTCTCGTCCTTCCTCGTCGGCCACGTTGGCTACATCGAGGCATTCCGCCGGATGGGGCTGCGGCGCACCCCGTGGGTCCTGCCCGGTGTCGCCGCGCTGGGCTGGTGCATGTGGTGGAGCCGCGACGCCCTGCCGAACCTCTGGCGCGAAGGGGGAGCAGCCCCACCGGCACCGGGGCAAGCCTCTTCGTCATCAGTGACACGGTCATCGCCGTCGATGCCTTCGTCGAGCCGCTCGACGACGCCGGGCTGAAGATCATGGTCCCGTACCTCCTCGGGCAGGCGCTCATCGCCGCCGGTGCGGTCACCCACCCGGCGAGCTGATCGCCCGAACCCGGCCCGCACGACCGGCGAGGAGGAGCATGATGCCGACATGAAGGTCACCCACTCCGTCCGCTACGAGGCCTCCGTCGAGGAGGTCTATGCCATGCTCAGCGACCCGGCCTTCCGGGAGCACGCGACGCTCGCTCAGGGCGCCGTCTCGGCCGACGCCACCGTCGACGGGGGCAGCGTCCGCATCGACTTCCGCCGGCACAACGACGAGGTCCCCGGTTTCGCCCGCAAGCTCATCGGCGGCGAGGAGCTGCACGCGACGCAGGCCGAGGACTGGTCCGACGACGCCTACGAGGCGGACATGAGCATCACGACCGAGGGCATCCCGGCGGGGATCCACGGCACACGGACGCTCGTCGAGGACGGCGACGGCACGCTCGACACCTTCGAGGGGGAGTCCCGGGCGAAGATCCCGCTCGTCGGCGGCAAGATCGAGAAGCTCCTCGCCGAGAAGCTCGTCCTGGGGTGGAACGTCGAGCATCGTGCCGGCGTCGCCTGGCTGCGCGGCGAGCGTTGACCCCACGGGGCTGACCGAGAAGCGTCCCGGCCGGCGGCACCGGGCGGGCCTGCACCCCTTCGCTCGGTATCCTGCGAGCGCCGGCGGTGCGTCGACCATGCGCCCCGGCACGCCCCTGCCGAGAGACGAAGGACCGATGAGCGAGACCCCGCACCGTTACACCGCCGCACTGGCCGACGAGATCGAGCTCGCCTGGCAGGACCGGTGGGAGGAGCTCGGCGTCTTCCGGGCGCCGAACCCGGCCGGGCCGTGGGCCGATCCCGAGCGCGTCGCGGGGTACGACGACCACCTGCTCGTCCTCGACATGTTCCCCTACCCCTCCGGGGCGGGGCTGCACGTCGGCCACCCGCTCGGTTACATCGCGACCGACGTCTACTCGCGCTACAACCGGATGCTGGGCAAGAACGTCCTGCACTGCCTCGGCTACGACGCCTTCGGCCTGCCGGCGGAGCAGTTCGCGGTCCAGACCGGTCAGCACCCGCGCGTCACCACCGAGCAGAACATGGTGACGATGAAGCGCCAGCTGCGGCGTCTCGGCCTCGGCCACGACGACCGCCGCGCCTTCGCGACGATCGACCCGGACTACTACCGCTGGACGCAGTGGATCTTCCTGCAGATCTGGGACGCCTGGTACGACGACGAGGCCGTCCGGGGGGACGGCGGGCTGGGTCGGGCGCGCCCGATCAGCGAGCTCGTCGCGGCATTCGAGGCCGGCCGAGAGCTGCCGAAGGGGTACGACGGCACCTGGGCCGACCTGTCGCCCGCGCAGCGCGCCGAGGTGCTCGACGAGCACAGGCTCGCCTACACCTCGCACGCCCCGGTGAACTGGGCGCCGGGCCTCGGCACCGTCCTGGCGAACGAGGAGGTCACCGCCGACGGGCGTTCCGAGCGCGGTAACTTCCCGGTCTTCAAGACCAACCTCCGGCAGTGGATGATGCGGATCACCGCCTACGCCGACCGGCTCGCCGACGACCTCGACCGGGTCGACTGGCCCGAGAAGGTCAAGGCCATGCAGCGCAACTGGATCGGCCGCTCCCAGGGCGCGTCGGTGACCTTCCCCGTGACGACCGTCGACGGCGAGACAGCGGGGATCGAGGTCTTCACGACGCGGCCCGACACCCTCTTCGGCGCGACCTTCATGGTCCTCGCCCCGGAGCACCCGCTCGTCGAGCGGCTCGTCCCGCAGACCTGGCCCGAGGGCACCCGGCCGGCGTGGACCGGCGGTGCGGACACCCCTTCGGCCGCCGTCGAGGAGTACCGCCGCGCCGCCGCCCGCAAGAGCGACGTCGAGCGCCAGATCGACGACAAGGTCAAGACGGGCGTCTTCACCGGGGCGTACGCCACGAACCCGGTCAACGGCGAGCAGGTCCCGGTCTTCGTCGCCGACTACGTGCTCATGGGCTACGGCACCGGGGCGATCATGGCCGTGCCCGCCCACGACCAGCGCGACTTCGACTACGCGACCGCGTTCGAGCTGCCGATCGTCCCGGTCATCGCGCCGGTCGACGCCACGACCGACTACTCCGGTGCCTTCACCGGCGACGGGGTGGCGACCGCCTCGGCCAACGACGAGGTGAGCCTCGACGGGCTCGGTGTCACCGAGGCCAAGGAGCGCATCATCGCCTGGCTGGAGAGCAAGGGCTACGGCCACGGCACGATCAGCTACAAGCTCCGCGACTGGCTCTTCTCCCGCCAGCGCTACTGGGGCGAGCCCTTCCCGATCGTCTTCGACGAGGACGGCGTCGCGCACGCGGTGCCCGAGGCGATGCTCCCCGTCGAGCTGCCCGAGGTCGACGACTACTCGCCGAAGACCTTCGACCCTGACGACTCGACGAAGGAGCCGGAGGCACCGCTCGGCCGCGCCGAGGAGTGGGTGACGGTCGAGCTCGACCTCGGCGACGGCCTGAAGCGGTACCGCCGCGAGACGAACACGATGCCGAACTGGGCCGGCTCGTGCTGGTACTACCTGCGCTACCTCGACCCGGCCAACGACGAGGCACTCGTCGACCCCGCGAACGAGGCCTACTGGGTCGGGCCGCGCGACGAGACCGTTGCCGGCGCGCCTGACGGGACGAGGGACCCCGGTGGTGTCGACCTCTACATCGGCGGCGTCGAGCACGCCGTGCTCCACCTGCTCTACGCCCGCTTCTGGCACAAGGTCCTCTTCGACCTCGGGCACGTGAGCAGCGAGGAACCCTTCCGCAAGTACTTCTCCCAGGGGTACATCCAGGCGCACGCCTACCGCGACCACCGCGGGCAGCCGGTGCCGGCCGCCGAGGTCGAGGAGCACGTCGCCGAGGACGGGACGAAGGGGTGGACCTGGCAGGGCCAGGAGGTCACCCAGGAGTACGGCAAGATCGGCAAGTCGCTGAAGAACGCCGTCTCCCCGGACGAGATGTACGAGCAGTACGGCGCCGACACCTTCCGCGTCTACGAGATGTCGCTCGGCCCGCTCGAGCAGTCCAAGCCGTGGGAGACGCGGGCCGTCGTCGGTGCCCAGCGCTTCCTGCAGCGGGTCTGGCGCAACATCGTCGACGAGGAGAGCGGCGAGGTCGTCGTCGTCGACGAGCCGATGGATGCCGCGACCGAGCGGGTGCTGCACCAGAGCATCGCGGCGGTCCGCGAGGACTACGCGACCCTAGGCTTCAACACCGCGATCGCCCGCCTCATCGAGCTGAACAACGCGCTGACCAAGCTCGACGCCGTCCCGCGCGAGGCCGCCGAGGCGCTCGTCCTCATGGTCGCGCCGGTCGCACCGCACCTCGCCGAGGAGCTGTGGTCACGGCTCGGGCACGAGGAGTCGCTGGCGCACGCCGACTTCCCTGTCGCCGACGAGTCGAAGATGGTCGAGTCGAGCGTCACCTGCGTCATCCAGATCAAGGGCAAGGTGCGCGACCGGGTCGAGGTGCCCTCGGACATCGGCGAGGACGAGCTGCGCGAGCTGGCGCTGGCCCGGGAGAAGGTCGTGGCGGCGACCGCTGACGGGGTCCGGACCGTCATCGTGCGCGCGCCCAAGCTCGTCAACGTGGTCCCGGTCTAGGTCGTGCCGTCATGAGCCGCGTCGCCGTCGTCACCGACTCCACCGCGACCTTCCCCGCGGGCCTGGACACCACCGCGGCGCGGGTGGTCCCCCTGCAGGTGCTCGCGGGCGAGTCGACGTGGACCGACGGGGAGGTGAGGGGGCGCGACATCGCGGCTGCGATGCGCGGCAAGCAGCGCGTCAGCACCTCGCGGCCGACGCCGCACGCGATGCTCGCTGCCTACGAGGCGGCAGCGGAGGAGGGGGCCAGCGAGGTGGTCTCGATCCACCTCTCCTCGGCCTTGTCCTCGACCTACGACAGCGCCTGCAGCGCCGCCGCGGACGCGCCGATCCCCGTGCGGGTGGTCGACAGCCGCACGATCTCGTACCCGCTCGGGCAGGCGGTCCTGGCCGCGTGCGCCGCCGCGGAGGCCGGGGCGGACAGCGACGGGGTGGAGCAGGCCGCGCTGGCAGTGAGCGGGGCATCGGAGGTGCTGCTCTACGTCGCGACCCTCGAGCACCTGAGACGGGGCGGCCGGATCGGCGGAGCCCAGGCGCTGCTCGGGTCGGCGTTGTCGATCAAGCCGATCCTCGAGCTGCGCGACGGCGCGGTCGAGCCGTTGGAGCGGGTGCGCACGGCGGGCAAGGCCCTGGCCCGGGTGGAGGCGCTCTCGGTCGAGCGTGCGAGTCACCTCGCCGGAGATGGGGGAGAGCTCCGGGCGGCGGTGCTCCACCTCGACGCCGAGGAGCGCGCGGCCCAGTTGCAGCAGGCCCTGGCGGAGGCGCTCGACGTGCCGGTCGACCTCACCGAGCTCGGCGCCGTCATCGGCGCCCACGTCGGCCCGGGCACGATCGCGGTCACCCTCAGCCCGTGCTCCCCGGACGCCCGGACGGACGGGGAGTGAGGCGCTCGACGTCGGCGAGGTAGCCGTGGACGACGCCCATCACGGCCGGCACCGCATCGGGGTGCCCACCCGGGGTCCGGACGGTCTCGCCGTCGATCGAGAGCATGAGCAGCGCACCGAAGAGGGCGACGGCGACCGAGCCGGGTTCGACGTCGCGGACCGCGTACCGCGGTGAGAGCGCCTCGACCATCTCGGTGATCTCCCGAAGGATGTCGGCGCGCTGGGCGACGAGGACGTCGGACACGGCGGTCCCCGGCTGCCAGACCTCGGCGACGGCGAGCCGGGCGAAGCCCGGGTTGGCCGCGAGGAAGGTCAGACCCGCGCGGACTCCCCCTTCGATCCCGGTGAGCGGGTCGTCGGAGGCGGCGAAGGCCTCGCGCACGTGGGTCATCACCTGCTCGATCCCGTACCGGAGGACGCCGTCGACCATCGAGCGCTTGGAGCCGAAGTTGTAGTAGACGGTGCCCTTGGAGACGCCCGCCTGGGCGGCCACCTCATCGACGGTGCTCGCACCCGGCCCCTTCTCGCTCATGACGACCATGGCCGCCTCGAAGAGGCGCTGCTGCGTGCGCTGGGTCCGCTCGGGACGCCGCGTGACGGGGGTGCTCACAGCTGGACCTCCGGGTGGAGCTTGCTCAGGGTCCACGTGCGGTGCCGCATCGTGCCGAGCAGGCTCAGTCCGAGACCGATGACGAGGTAGAGCGCCATGAGCGCGACGAGCCCGCCCATCGCCCCGAGGTCAACGCCGTAGATGAGTCGCCGCATCCCGGTGAGTCCATAGCCCATCGGCAGCACGTGGTGCATCCACTCCAGCGAGTCCGGCAGGGTCTCGTAGGGCATCATCCCGCCCGCCGTGACGAGCTGGAGGATGAGCAGGACGAGGACGAGCAGCTTGCCCGGCGACTCGAGCAGCGAGATGAGTCCCTGGACCATCGCGGAGAAGGCGACCGACACGAGGGTCATGAAGAGCAGGGCGAGCCACGGGTGGGCCATCTCCATCCCCAGGCCGAGCCGGACGACGGCGAAGAGGATGACCGCCTGCCCCACGCCGATGAGGGCGAAGGGGAGCCACGATCCGAGGGTGATCCGGAGGTTCGAGGTGTTCGACGCGAGCGCCCGATCGTTGGAGGGGCGGAGGAACTGGCCCACCATGAGCAGGCCGATCCACAGGGCGAGCACCATGAAGAAGGGGCCCATGCCCTCGCCATAGGTGCTGCCGGAGGCGAGCGAGCTCGACCTCGTGTGGATGGGGTCGGACATCACCGAGGCGAGCGCGTCGCGCTCCTGCTCGTCGAGGTTGGGGATCTGGCGTGCGCCCTGCTGCAGGCCGTCGTCGAGCTCCTTCGCGCCCTCGGCAAGCTCGTCGGAGCCGTCCTTGACCTGGCTGGCGCCGTCGTCGAGCTTCGTGGATCCGTCGACCGCCTCCTTCGTCCCGTCGGCGAGCTGGCGAGTGCCGTCGCGTGCCTGCTTCTGGCCGGTGACGAGCTGCTCGACGCCGGTCACGAGCTCACCGGTGCCGTCCGCGAGCTGGGAGGTCCCGTCGTGCAGGGTGTCCGCGCCAGTGCTGAGCCGGCCCACGGCGCTGTCGAGCTGGCCGACCTTCGAGTCGAGGGTGGTCAGACCGCGTGAGAGCTTCGTCGCGCCGGTGCTGAGGGTGTCGGCCCCGTCGGCGAGCGTGTCCGTCTTGTCGTCGAGCGTCGCGGCGCCGGTCGAGAGCTTGCGCGCGGCTGCGTCGGCGTCGTCCACCCCGGCGGAGAGCCGCGCTGCTCCGGTATCGAGCTGGGCGACGCCGGAGAGGAGGGAGTCGATCTTGGTCGCGATGCTCGAGGTGCCGTCCGAGGCGCAGGTCGACGTGCGTAGCTGCGCGAGGTTGCGGCCCAGGTCGGTCGTCTCGAAGTCATCGAGCCCCTGCGTGGTGGAATCGGCCGTGTCGGTGCCGAGCTGGCCGGTGGCCTCGGAGTCGTTGATGGCGGAGAGGTCGGTGCACAGCTGGGTCAGGGCGTCAGACACCTCGCCCAGACCCGAGTCCTGGAGCGTGCCGTTGAGCCGGGCGGTGCCGGTCTTGAGCTGCTTGGCCCCGGCCTTGAGCTCGGCAGTACCGTCCGCGAGCTCGCTCGCCCCGGTGCTCAGCTGGTCGGTGCCGTCCTTGAGCTGACCCGCGCCGGTCGCGAGGCGGGACGCGCCGCGCTTGAGCTGGGTGCCCCCCTTCGCCGCGTCGGCGGTGCCGGTCTTGAGCTGCCCGGTGGCGGTGTCGAGCCGACCGAGCCCGGCGTCGAGCTCGGCGGCCCCCGAGTCCACCGTGGTGGCACCGGTGTCGAGCTGGCGGGCACCGGCGAGTCCCTGCCGGGCCCCGGCGAGCAGCTTGTCCTGACCGTCGAGGAGGCGGATCGTCCCGTCGTTGAGCTGGAGCGCCCCGTCCTTGAGCTTGCCGGAGCCGTCCTTGAGCTGGTCGACCGCGCTGCTCAGCTCGATCGAGCCCTCGGATACCTGTGCCGAACCATCGGCCGCCTCGGCGACCTGGTCGTGGATGGTCGTCAGCGACGCGAGGAGCTGGTCGGCCGTCTCGTCGCCGACCTCGCTCGCCACGGAGCCCCGGATCGTCGTGCCGGCCCTGCTGACGATGTTGGTGAGGAGGTAGTTGTTCGCGTCGTTGGTGATGAGCTCGATCCCGGCGGCCCGCGGGTCGACCTCGCCCGGCTTCCCCTCGTCGTCGGGGGTGAACCGTGAGGTGGAGAGGAGGTTCTCGGAGAAGTCGGGTGGGATGACGAGGGCGAAGTCGATGTCGCCGGTCGTCACGTCGTCCACCGCCGCCTGCCGGTCGGGGTAGTCCCGCCAGTCGAAGTCGGCGGACTCCTTGAGCTCGTCGGCGACCTGCTGACCGGTGGCGACGCGCTTCCCGTCCTCGGCGGTCGCCCCCGTGTCTGACATCACGAGGGCCCCGGTGACCTTGTCCACCGATGAGTAGGGATCCCAGTTCGAGTAGAGGTAGATGCCTCCGTAGAGGAGGGGGATGCAGAGCATCGCGATGAGGACGAGCTTGGGCAGCAGCCCGCCGGAGAATCGCTTGATCTCGGTGAGGGCGACACGGAGCGAGGTCATCGGGGGTCCTCGTGGTTGGGGTGGTCGGTGCGGTCGGGGTCGACCGGCTCGTCGTCAGGTCGGTCGACGTCAGGCTCGGTCGGGTCGGGCTCGTCCGGCTCCGTCTCGGCGCGGTCGGGCTCATCTGGGTCGGCGGCGAAGGGGGAGTGCCGCGGCTGGTGCTCCGGCTCGGGATGGTCTGCGGGCGGGTCCTCGTCAAGTGGGTCATCGGCAGGTGGGTCGTCGGCGAGCAGGTCCTCGACAGGCCCCCCGTGGGCGGGTTCCGCCTCGGGCTCTTCGTCGACCTCCCCGGCGACGGCGATCGGCCCGTTCCACTTCGCCGAGATGTGCGGGACCACCGCCACCACGGCGCGGGGGTGGTCGGGGTCCTGCGCCAGCTCCTCGAGCCGGGGGATCCAGGTCGCCGAGTGGTTGGCGTGACGCGAAGGGGTGTCGAAGACGAGCAGGTCGGCGCCCCGATGGCTCCGGGCGAGGGCGACGTGGAGGCGGATGCGCTGCTCCCCGGTCAGCTGCTCGTCCCAGAGGTCGTCGAGGTCGCCGAGGTCGTGGGCTGCCAGCCACTCGCCGGCGCGGGGTCGCTGCAAGAAGCGGTGCGGCTGGTAGCTGAGCATCTCGGCCACGTAGTCGCGCACCCGCATGTGGGTCTCCATCTCGTTGACCGCGGGGGAGTCGAAGAGCTCGGAGGCCGAGCGCAGCGCCCTCCGGCTCGGCTCGCCGTCCCAGGTCATCTCGCCGCCGTCGGCCTGCATCCGGCCGGTGAGGATGAGGCTGAGACCGGTCCGGGCCAGCTGGCTCGGCGCCTGCACGAGGATGAGCTCGCCTCGGGCGACGGTGAAGCTCGTCGGTCGGACCAGCGGGGCGTGGCGGCCGTCGGCCGCGAGGTTGCGGACGGTGAGCACGAGTGGATCTCTCCTCGACGAAGGGTGGCCGGCGCGGGCGCGTCGCCTCAACGATCCTTATTCTATTTGCACTGACCGGTCAGTCCAAACCACCTCTTCCCTACCTGCCGGGGTAGTCAGCGCAGCCGCGCGACGGCCGGGACGCCCTCGTGCTCGACGACGAGGACCAGTCCGTCCTCGTCGGTCCGCCACACCTGGGTGCCCTGGCGTCGGAGGGCACCAAGCAGCGCCGGGGCGGGGTGCCCGTACTCGTTGTCTGCGCCGACGCTGATGATGCCCACGGGGGCAGCGACCGCGTCGAGGAAGTCCTCGTCGTAGTTCGCGGAGCCGTGATGGGCAAGCTTGACGACGTCGACCCCTTCGGCCTCGGCGGCCATGGCCGGGTCTCGGCGCATCGCCAGGAGCATGGCGTGCCCTGCCTCTGCCTCGATATCGCCGAGGAGCAGCAGGTCGGTCTCGCCCGAGCGCAGACGCAGGACGACCGAGCCGTTGTTGGGGATCGATCCCTCACTGATCCGTCGGGCCGGCCACCACACCCGGCCGAAGACCGGGCCGAAGGACAGCGTGTCTCCGGCGACGACCTCGGTCACCGGGACCTGGTGGCGGTCGGCCGTCACTCGCACCCGTGAGTCCGGTGCTGCAGGTCCTGCCGCTGCCACGTGGCTGCGCGATCCGGTGGTGTCTCGGACAGGGGAGACGAGCAGCGCCCCGGTGGGACGGCCGTCGAGAGCGCCCGAGAGCCCGTCGATGTGGTCTGCGTGCAGGTGGGTCAGGACGATCGCGTCGAGTCGCTCGACCCCGAGGCGCCTCAGGCACGCGTCGACGAGGGCTGGATCGGGGCCGGCGTCGACGAGGACCGCGCTACCGGGGGTCGTGGAGACGACGATGGCGTCGCCCTGCCCGACGTCGCAGGCAGCCATGACCCAGTCCTCCGGGAGGACGCGCAGGTGGGAGACGGGGACGGCCACGCTGGCGACGAGGATGACGACCGCTGCAGCCACGAGAGGAGCGACGCGTGCCCGGTACGACAGCCAGGGCCAGGCGAGCACGAGCAGCAGGCTGAGCCCGGCGAGCAGCAGAGCGCCCCGCTTCCCGTCCGGCCAGTCGATGGTGCCGCCGGGGACATCCGCACAGATCCGGGCGATCCTGGCGATCCCGAGCGCGGGGATGCCGCCGAGCCAGGCCGTCCAGGAGGCCAGGGTGGGGCTGACGAGCGCGAGGAGAGCGGTGACGACGCCGGCGATCGTCGTGGGCGCGACGAGCGGAGCCGCGGCGAGGTTGGCCACGACGCTGACGGTGCTCACGGTCCCCTGGAGCAGGACGATCACCGGCGCGCAGACGAGCTGGGCGGCGACCGGGATGGACAGTGCCGGACCCACGAGGTGGAGGCGCCGGGGGAGGTGGGCGTTGATCGCCGCTGACCACGGCCGGACGAAGAGGAGCAGGCCGAGGGTGGCCAGCGTCGACAGCGCGAAGCCGTAGCTCCGGGCGAGCCACGGGTCGAGGAGCAGCAGCGCGACGATCGCGGCCGCGAGCGCCGGTGCCCCCGCACCGCGGCGCGACGAGCTCATGCCGAGCAGGCCGATGGCGCCCATCGTCGCCGCGCGGATGACGCTCGGCTCGGGACGGGCGAGCATGACGAACCACGCGAGGACGGCAAGGGCGAGCCATGGCCGTGCCCGGCGGGGGATGCCGGTGACCATCGCCAGCCCGAGCGCGGCGGCCAGGACGATGGCGACGTTGCTGCCGCTCACCGCTGACAAATGTGACATCCCGGTGACGAGCATGTCGTCGGTGAGGTCGTCGGGCGTCTGGCTCGTGTCGCCGATGACGAGCGCCGGGACGAGCCCGCGGGCGTCGGTCGGCAGGCCCGACGTCGCCTCGCGCAGGCGGCTGCGCATGACGTCGGTGGCCGTGAGGACCGGAGAACGGGACCCGATCTCGGGCGGTCCCCGCGGACGCAGCTGCGCGACGAAGGGCTCCCCGGCCCGCGCCGGGGCGAGGGTGCCGACGAGCCGGACCCGGTCACGCCACGACACCGAGCGCCAGGCAGGGTCCTGCGTGCGGACAAGGACGGGCGCGGCGGTCGCACGGACCTCGCCGCGGGCGGTGACCTCGGTCAGGCGCAGCCGCAGGATCACCGTGCCCTCGTCGCGCCCAGCCGCGCGCCGGACGACGGGTTCGGTGAGCACGGTCGCCTCCGCACTGATGGCTGCTCGCCGTTGAGCGAGCCCGTCGACACCACCCGCCCGGGAGCGCGCGTCGTGCGCCGCCGCAGCCGTGAGGCACGCACCGGTGGTGAGACCGCTGAGCGCCACCAGCCCGGCGAGGCGCGTCAGCGCCGGTCCCGAGGAACGCCGCAGGAGCAGTCCGACGGCGATGAGGCCGACCAGCAGCGCGCTGCCGATGCGCGCACCCTGCGAGGCTCCCAACCCCCAGACCGTGGCGGCCCAGGCGACGAGCGCCGGGACGAGCAGACGAATGTCGACGCGATCGTTGTCGGGCCCGGGCGGGCTCACACGCTGACCTTCGGGCTGAGCTGGGCGAAGAGCTTCTCGCCGATCCCCGAGACCTCGTTGAGCTCCTCGACCGTGGTGAAGCCGCCGTTCGTCGTGCGCCACTCGATGATCCGCTCAGCCAGCACGGGTCCGACCCCGGGGAGCGCCTCGAGTGCTGCCTGGTCTGCGGTGTTGAGTGGCACGAGGGCTGCACCGGTCTCGCCAGCAGGTGCGCCCCCTGCCGCTGCCGGTCCTGGCCCCGCGGCCCCCGGGGTGGGCGCGACCTGCTCGCCCTGCCGCGGCACGACGACCTGCTCGCCGTCGACCACGACCCGGGCGAGGTTGACCTGGGTGAGGTCGGCCCCGCCGGAGGCGCCCCCAGCTCGCTCGACCGCATCGGCAACCCGTGAACCGGCCGAGATGCGGACCACGCCGGGGGAGCGCACCCGGCCGACGACGTGGACGTAGACCTCGCCGGATGACCCTGCCGAGGCGCTGCCGCCGCTCGGGGTCGCAGATGCCGGAGCGAAGGAGGAGCGGTCACCGCCGGTCGTGACCCCGGTGGGCGAGGCCGCGACCGGCACCGGCGCAGCGGCCCGATCCGCGAGCACGGTCCGGCCCACGAGGACCATCACGGCGAGGAGGAGCACGGCACCGGCACCGAGCGCGGCTCGGTGGCTCACCTGCAAACGGGACCGGGCCACGACGGCGGGCGGGGTGAGCACCGGCGGGCCTGTTGCGCTCGTCGCGCTCGTCGCGTTCGTCGTACCGACCCCGTCCGGCTCGGCGTGGTCGAGGATCGCGCGGAGCCGCTCGCTCGGCTCGTGGGTGCTCGCTCGCATGTCGGCGACGCTAGGGAGCGGGTCGCTCTCCGGCACGGTCGACGTCACGGCTGTGGACGGCGCAGCCGTCACCGTGACGGCTGTGGGCGGGTCAACCCTTCGCTGCCGCCAGGAGCGCGTCGATCGTCGCCTGGACCGCGGGGACGCGCTGGAGGTCGGGGGTCGTGACCACGTGGATGTGTCGCCGTGTCGGCGGGTTGAGCGGCAGCACGACGACGTCCTCGTTGGCCGTGGCGTCCCGGATGATGCCCGGGATGAGGGCCACCCCGAGGCCGGCCGCGACGAACCCCTGGACCGCGACGTAGTCCTCGGTCTCGAAGGCCACCCGCGGTGCGAACCCCGCGTCGTGCGCGATCTGCAGCAGGTGACCGCGGCAGCGCGGGCAGCCGGCGATCCACTCCTCGTCGGAGAGGTCCGAGAGGTCGACCCGATCTACGTCGGCGAGTCGATGCCCCTTCGGCAGGGCGATGCCGACCTCCTCCTCGAGGAGCGGGTGGACGGAGAAGCCCTCGAGGTCCTCGCCACGACCGAGGTCGACGCCGTCGTAGCTGAAGGCGACCGCGAGGTCGCACTCGCCCGCCCGCAGGGCCGCGATCGACTCGGGCGGCTC
>JBHWMJ010000074.1:0-7582 GCA_043423105.1 Marihabitans sp. | reverse complement strand
CGCCCAGCACCGGATCTTCTTCGAGTCGTACATCTGGAAGGGCGACGACACGGGCCTGGCCTTCCGTGACGCCCTCGTCCGCGCTCACGATCGCGGTGTCGAGGTCTTCGTCGCCTTCGACGAGTTCGCCAACCTCGTCGTGCCGCGGGCCTTCTTCCGCTCGCTGCCGGCCGGCATCCACGTCAAGAGGCATCCGCTCCTCGGCCGCTTCCCCTACCTCACCCCGCGGCAGAGCGGGCGGAACCACCGCAAGCTGCTCGTGATCGACGACGCCGCCACGACCGGGGCCGCCTATCTCGGTGGTTACAACATCGGCAGCCTCTACGCCGACCGCTGGCGCGACACCCATGCCCGGGTCTCCGGCGAGATGGTCGTCGAGCTGGCTAACGCCTTCGTCGACTACTGGAACACCGCCCCCGGCCGGAGCACGCCGCACCTGCACCAGCCGCACGCCCGGACGTGGTCGACGACCATGCGGGTGCACCGCAACTCCCCCGTCGACCTCGTCTACCCGATCCGGAACATGTACCTCGAGGCGATCGACCGGGCCGAGCGCCACGTCTACCTCACCGCTGCGTACTTCATCCCGGACAACGTCCTAACCCGGGCCCTCGTCGAGGCGGTCCACCGCGGTGTCGACGTGCAGATCATCGTCCCCCACTTCAGCAACCACATCGTCGCCGACTGGCTGAGCCGGGCGAGTTACGCGGAGCTGCTCGAGGGTGGCGTGCGCATCCTCCGCTACGAGAAGGCGATGGTCCACGCCAAGACCGCGACGATCGACGGCCGGTGGACGACGCTGGGCACGGCCAACCTCGACCGGCTCAGCCTCGCCGGCAACTACGAGATCAACCTCGAGATCCTCGATGCCGACGTCGCCCGGCAGATGGAAGGGATCTTCCGGGTCGACGCGCAGAACTGCACCGAGCTCACCCTCGAGGAGTGGACCGACCGTCCGCTCATCGCCCGCGTCACCGAGGGCATCCTCGCCCCTTATCGTGGGGTGCTCTGATCCCAATCTTTACGCTTCTTTGGGGCTTTGGTGATCGATCGGTGATCCCACACGGCGAAGGGGGTGACGCACCAGGTCTGGTGCGTCACCCCCTTCGGGTGAAGCGGTTGAGCCGGAAGGCTCAGATCACTTGAGCTCGACGGTGGCGCCGGCGCCCTCGAGGGCCTCCTTGGCCTTCTCCGCGGCAGCCTTGTCGACCTTCTCGAGGACGGGCTTCGGGGCGCCGTCGACGAGGTCCTTGGCCTCCTTGAGGCCGAGGCTCGTGAGCGCACGGACCTCCTTGATGACCTGGATCTTCTTGTCGCCAGCGGCGGTGAGGACGACGTCGAACTCGTCCTGCTCCTCGGCGGCGCCACCAGCGTCGCCACCGGCGGCGGCCGGGGCGGCACCCGCGACGGCGACGGGGGCGGCGGCGGTGACCTCGAAGGTCTCCTCGAACTGCTTCACGAACTCGGAGAGCTCGATGAGGGTCATCTCCTTGAAGGCCTCAAGGAGCTCGTCGGTGCTGAGCTTCGCCATGATGGGCGTCCTTTCTTACTACGTACTAGCCGTGAGTGGCGTGTGTTGGTTGATCGAGCAGAGGGCCCCCGAAGGGGTGAGCCTCAGCTCTCGTCGCCACCCTCGGCGACGGTCTCGGTGGCCTCGGCGGCGGGCGCCTCGGCGGGGACCTCCTCGGCCTCGGCAGCGGGGGCGTCGCTCGCGACGGGACCCTGCTCCTCGACCTTGGCGCGCAGCGCGTCGATGACCCGAGCGGTCTGCGAGAGCGGCGCGTTGAAGAGGTAGGCGGCCTGGGTGAGCTGGGCCTTCATGGCGCCAGCCAGCTTGGCCAGGAGAACCTCGCGCGACTCGAGCTTCGCGAGCTTCTCGATGTCCTCGGCCGTCAGGGGGTTGCCGTCAAGCACACCGCCCTTGATGACGAGGAGCGGGTTGTCCTTGGCGAAGTTGCGCAGAGCCTTCGCGGCCTCGACCGGGTCACCCTCGACGAAGGCGATGGCGTTCGGCCCGACGAGCTGGCCCTCGAAGGCGGACTCGACGCCCGCCTCCTTGGCTGCCCGCTCGGTCAGCGTGTTCTTCACCACGGAGTAGGTGGCGTTGCCACGGAGGTTGGTGCGCAGCTCGGCGAGCTGGGCCACGGTCAGACCGCGGTACTCCGTGAGAACGGCCGCGCTGGAGCCACGGAACTTCTCCGCTAGCTCGGCGATGGCGGCAGACTTCTGAGCGTTCGCCATGCTGGCCTCCTTCTCGTGCGTGTGGGTCGTGCTTCGGACTGCGTGACCTCCGGCGCGCCCGGCCCGGCAACGAGAAGAGCCCCGGCGCAGGGCGCACGGGGCTCGCAGGGCTCACCGAGGTGAGGCGAATCGTGTGTCCTGCGCTGGTCGCCCGCTCGCTGCGGACCTTCGGCCCTCTGCGCGCAGAGGGCAACCGGCGGTCATCGGTCTCGACAAGGGTACGGGGGCGGTCCCCCTTCGGCCAAATCCGTGGGCGAAGGGGGACCGCTCACCGGTCAGGGAGTGGCGTCGTCCTTCATGAGCTCGTTGAGGTCGAAGGTGCCGACGTCGGAGGCGGCCGGCGCCGAGACGTCGACGGGGGCGCCGTGGTCCGAGTAGGTCATGGTCATGTCGGAGCCACCCGTGGTGACGACCTTGACGAGACGCCCCTCGGCGTCGACGGTCTGCCGCACCGTGGCGGCCTCGATCTCCGCCGCAGCCTCCGCCGGCAGCTTGGTGCCGACCATCTGCTCGGTCGCCTTCCGGAGCTGGTCCGCGGTCAGCTTGGTCTCGTAGGTGGTCTGGTCACCATCGACGGCGACCACGGTCGACTCGACCCCGTCGAGGTTGCTCAGCAGCGACGACGGGTTGGCGGCCTGCTCCATGACGCCGAGCAGCGGGGCCATCATCTGGCTCATCATGTCGTCGCCCTCGGAGTCGATCTTGATGAATCTCTTGCCGCCGGTCATCTCCTTGAAGCTGTCGCCGCCGAGGTAGAGCACCTTGTCGATGTAGATCAGCTCCATCGGCTCGCCGTCGCTCGTGCCGCTCAGCGTGTAGGCCAGCCCGTCGGCGTAGGTCATCTCGCCCGTGAGGTCGCTGTCGTTGCCGGTCGACGTCATCTTGACGGTGCCGGCCTCCTTCATCGCTGCCTCGGTGCGCTCGCCCAGCTCCTTCGCGGGCAGGGTGTCACCGACCTTCGCCGTCGGCTTCGCGGACTCGCTGGCGGCGGCAGACGACTCGGTGGTGGTCGCAGTGCCGTCGTCCGAGCCGCACCCGGTGAGGGCGAGTGCGCCGATGGCGGCGAGCGAGACGAGTGTGCGCTTCATGTGGGACCCCCTGGTCATGGTGTGCATGTCGACCCGAGGCTACTGGGTCGGGACGACGACGAAGGGGGCCGGTCCGCGGTGTGCGGGTCGGCCCCCTTCGGCGTCTCGAGGCTCGTCGCTGCGCTCCTCGCACCTCGACCAACGTGAGGGTCAGGCTCAGGCCTCGGCGACCTCGTCGGCGGAGACCGGCGCGGACTCCTCGAGGAGGTTCTTCGTGCGGGTCGAGTCGAGCGGGATGCCCGGGCCCATCGTCGTGCTCAGCACGGCCTTGGTGATGTAGCGGCCCTTGCTCGCCGACGGCTTGAGACGGTTGATCTCCTCGAGCGCCGCCGCGTAGTTCTCCACGAGCGCCTTCTCGTCGAACGAGACCTTGCCGATGATGAAGTGGAGGTTGGCGTGCTTGTCGTTGCGGAACTCGATCTTGCCGCCCTTGATGTCCGAGACGGCCTTGGCCGTGTCCATCGTGACGGTGCCCGTCTTCGGGTTCGGCATGAGACCGCGCGGGCCGAGGACCTTGCCGAGACGACCGACCTTGCCCATGAGGTCCGGGGTGGCGACGACGGCGTCGAAGTCCATCCAGCCGCCCTGGACCTTCTCGAGCATGTCGTCCGAGCCGACGTAGTCGGCGCCGGCCTCACGGGCGGCGTCGGCCTTGTCGCCGTTGGCGAAGACGAGGACCCGAGCGGTCTTGCCCGTGCCGTGCGGCAGGTTGACCGTGCCACGGACCATCTGGTCCGCCTTGCGCGGGTCGATGCCGAGACGGAAGGCAACCTCGACGGTCTCGTCGAACTCGGCCTTCGCGCCCTGCTTGGCGAGGCGGACAGCCTCGAGCGGGGCGTAGAGGGCGTCGCGGTCGATGCCCTCCGCGGCAGAGCGGTAGTTCTTGCTGCGCTTCATGTGCTTCTCCTTGATGGTGGTGAAGATGTGGTGCGGGCCAGCGCCGGCCCTCCCACGGTTGTTGTGACTTCGAGGCTCAGGCCCCCGGGGTCTCGATGCCCATCTGGCGCGCGGTCCCCGCGATGATCTTCATCGCGGCGTCGACGTCGTTCGCGTTGAGGTCGGGCATCTTCATCTCCGCGATCTCACGGAGCTGGTCCGTGCTCAGCTTGGCGACCTTGGTCTTGTGCGGCTCGCCAGAGCCCTTCTGCACACCAGCGGCCTTCTTGATGAGCTCGGCAGCCGGCGGGGTCTTCGTGATGAAGGTGAACGAGCGGTCCTCATAGACCGTGATCTCGACCGGGATGACGTTGCCGCGCTTGTCCGCCGTGGCGTCGTTGTACGCCTTGACGAACTCCATGATGTTGACGCCGTGCTGACCCAGCGCGGGGCCGACGGGCGGCGCGGGGGTGGCCTGACCGGCCTGGATCTGCAGCTTGATGAAGCCTGCGACCTTCTTCTTGGGAGGCATTGCCTTCCTCATTCCTTGTTCGTGGGCCGACGCCGTGGGCGATGACCCGGTTGCATGCCGACCTGGGTGTCAGACCGGCTGGTGCTCCCTGCTCAGATCTTGGCGACCTGGGAGTAGGAGAGCTCGACCGGGGTCTCCCGGCCGAAGATGGAGACGAAGACCTTGAGCTTCTGGGTCTCCGGGATGATCTCGGAGATCGTGGCGGGCATGGTCTCGAAGGGGCCGTCGGTGACGGTGACCGATTCGCCGACCTCGAAGTCGACGTCGACCGGGGCAGCGCCGGAGCCGCCACCCTGCGCCGGCGCGGAACCGGTGGTGCCCGCGGCCGCGGCCTTCTCCAGGTCGGCGGGCTTGAGCATGGTGAAGACCTCGTCGAGGCTCAGCGGCACGGGGTCGTGCGCGTTGCCGACGAAGCCGGTGACGCCCGGCGTGTGTCGGACCGCGCCCCACGACTCGTCGGTGAGGTCCATGCGGACGAGGACGTACCCGGGCATCCGCGGCTGCTTGCGGGTCTTCTTCTGGCCGGACTTGATCTCGGTGACCTCGTCGATCGTGACGGCCACCTCGAAGATGTAGTCCTCCATGTTGAGGTTCGCGATGCGGGTCTCGAGGTTGTGCTTGACCCGGTTCTCGTAGCCCGCGTAGCTGTGGATGACGTACCAGTCGCCGTACTTGCTCGCGAGCTCGTCCTTGAACGCCTGGACCGGGTCGGCCTGCTCCTCGGGCAGGAGATCGCCGTCGGCGTCCTCCGTCGGGGCGGCGGTCTCGTCGCTCGTCTCGATCTCGACGTCCTCGGTGGCGACGTCCTCTGTGGCGACGTCCTCGTCGGCCGAGGTCTCCGCCTCGGCCTCGGCGATAGCCCGCTCGACGTCGACCTCGTCGGCCGTCGGCAGGTCAGGCGTCGCGACGCCGCTCGCGGCGGCCTCGGCCTGGGCAGGCGTCAGCTCGTCGTCGGAGACGGCGAAGGGGTTCGTCGGCTGGTCGGACATGCCTGGTACTACCTCACCTGGTTTGACGGTCGGCGCGGAGCGCCTGGGACGGACGGACGAGGGCGGCTCAGCCGCCGAACACCCACAGCACGAGCTTGGTGAAGACGAAGTCGAGGCCCGACACGAAGAGCATCATCACCGTGACGAAGACGATGACGACGAGCGTGTAGTTGAGCAGTTCCGACCGGGTCGGCCGGACCACCTTGCGGAGCTCGTCGAGCACCTGGGTGACGAAGAGCGCGATCGACCGGAAGAACCGGGAGATCGGGTTGCCACCTTGGGCCTGCGGACGGCGAGCCCTCGACGGCTGCGTACCGAGCTCGGTCACGTGCCCTCAACTCTCGTCGTCGTTCGTTTCAACACCGTTGCTGCGCGGCGGGTGCCGCGAAACGCAGGGCAGGAGGGACTCGAACCCCCAACCGCCGGTTTTGGAGACCGGTGCTCTACCAATTGAGCCACTGCCCTACGAGCGCCGGGTTGGGACCGGCGCCCGCTGGCCGACCCCTTCGCCTCCCGCCCGAGGGCACGACAGAGACTCTGGTCGAGGTCAACCGAGGGTCCACCATACGCGAGCCGGACGCTCCCTGGCGAACCGACGAGAGGGACGCCACCGACCTGTGAGTCCCTGCACGCCGACCGGCACCCAGTGGGAGACTGGACCCGTGACCGAGCAGACCGACCGCCGCCCCCTGTCCTCCCTCTCCGCCGACGAGCTCGCCGACGTCGCCGCGACCCAACGCGAGGCCTATGAGCAGGTCCGGGCCAAGGGTCTCTCCCTCGACGTGACCCGCGGCAAGCCGAGCGCCGCCCAGCTCGACCTCTCCGACGCCATGCTCCGCCTCCCGAGCACGACGAAGGACCGCTCCGGCACCGACGTGCGCAACTACGGCGGGCTCGCCGGCCTCGTCGAGATCCGTGAGATCTTCGCCGAGCTGCTCGGGGTCGACGTCGACCAGATCGTCGCCGGCAACAACTCCTCGCTCACCCTGATGCGCGAGGTCCTCGTCGACCTCCTCCTCTTCGGCGGCGTCGACTCGCCCCGGCCGTGGAAGGACGAGGAGAAGGTCACCTTCGTCTGCCCGGTCCCCGGCTACGACCGCCACTTCGCTCTCCTCGCCGAGCTCGGCATCGACATGGTCACCGTGCCGATGCGCGAGGATGGCCCGGACGTCGAGGCCGTCGCCGCGCTCGTCAAGGACGACCCGAGCGTCAAGGGCATGTGGCTCGTGCCCACCTACGCCAACCCGACCGGTGCGACGACGACCCAGGAGGTCGCCGCCGCCCTGACCTCGATGCCGACGGCGGCACCGGACTTCAAGATCTTCTGGGACAACGCCTACGCCGTGCACCACCTCACCGAGGAGGAGACGAAGAGCGCCGACGTCCTCAGCCTGGCCAGCGCCGCCGGCAACCCGCACCGGCCGATCATGTTCGCCTCGACGAGCAAGATCAGCTACGCGGGGGCGGGCGTCGCCTTCCTCGCGAGCTCGGTCGAGCAGGTGGCCTGGTACCTCAAGCACCTCGGCATGGGCTCGATCGGTCCGGACAAGCTCAACCACCTGCGGCACGCCGAGTTCTTCGGCGATGCCGACGGGGTGCGCGCCCACATGCGCAAGCACGCCGAGATCATCGGACCGAAGTTCGCCGAGGTCGACCGGGTCCTCACGGACCGGCTCGCCGGCTACGACGTCGCCACGTGGAACTCCCCCGCCGGCGGCTACTTCGTCAACCTCGACGTCATGCCCGGCACGGCGAGCCGGGTCGTCGCCCTCGCGAAGGACGTCGGGCTCTCGCTGACGCCCGCCGGCGCCTCATTCCCCCACGGTCAGGACCCGAAGGACGAGAACATCCGGCTC
>JBHWMJ010000059.1:0-15585 GCA_043423105.1 Marihabitans sp. | reverse complement strand
TCTCTTCGGCGACGCCGTCGAGGGTGGCCCGGCCGAGCCGGCACCCGCGCAGCAGGCCCGCCCGCAGGCGCAGCAGCCGCCGCGTCAGGTGACCTTCGACGAGGGTGACGACCTCGACATCCCCGACTTCCTCAAGTGAGCCGGGGCTGAGCCAGACGCGCACCGACGCACCCGTGACGACCCCTTCGCCCTATGCCTCGACGCAGCGACCGCTGCGCTGGGAGCGCCGGGACGAAGGGGTCGTCCGCGTCCTGACCCATCGGCTGGGTGGGGTGAGCCGAGGCAGCTACGACGGGCTCAACCTCGGCGTGCACGTCGGTGACGACCCCGCCGACGTCGCGCAGAACCGAGCCATCGTCGAGGACGCCGTCGGCATGCCCGTCGCCTACATGGACCAGGTCCACGGTGCCGAGGTCGTCGAGGTGACCGACGCGGTGAACGTCCCGACCTGCGACGCGGTCGTCACCGCCCGCCCGGGGCTGGCCCTGGCCGTCCTCGTCGCAGACTGCACCCCGGTCCTCCTCGTCGACCGGGAGGCCGGGGTCGTCGGAGCCGCCCACGCCGGGCGACCGGGCATGCAGGCGAGGGTCGTCCCCGCAGCGGTCGAGGCGATGCGTGACCTCGGTGCCAGGCAGATCGAGGCGACCATCGGGCCCTCCGTGTGCGCCCGGTGCTACGAGGTGCCCGACGAGATGCGTGCCGAGGCCGCCCGGGAGAGCCCGGCCGCCTACGCCACGACCTGGCAGGGCACCGCCGCGGTCGACGTCGCCGCCGGCGTCGTCGAGCAGCTGGCCGCGCTCGACGTCGACGTCACCTGGCTGCCGGGCTGCACCCGCGAGGACCCGACCCTGTACTCCTATCGTCGTGACGGCCAGACCGGTCGCTTCGCCGGCATCGTCGGGATGACGCCGTGAGCGCCTCCCCGCAGCGGGTGGCCGAGCTCGAGGCCAACCTCGCCGCCGTCCGCCAGCGGGTCGCGGCCGCCTGCGCGAGCGCCGGGCGAGCGGTCGACGAGATCACCCTCGTCGTCATCACGAAGTACTTCCCGCGCAGCGATGTCGACGCGCTGGCCGCGTTGGGTGTCACGGACATCGGGGAGAACAAGGCCCAGGAGGCCTCCGTCAAGCTGGCCGAAGGGGGCGGACCATCGGCCGGGGTGCGGACGCACTTCGTCGGGCAGCTCCAGAGCAACAAGGCGGGGGAGGTCGCGCGCTGGGCCGATGTCGTCCACTCCGTCGACCGGCCGAAGATCGTCCGCGCGCTCGACCGGGGAGCCGCCGCTGCGGGCCGGGAGATCACCGCGCTCATCCAGGTCGACCTCGACGGCAGCGACCCTGGCCGCGGGGGAGCGCTACCCGGCGACGTGCCCGCGCTCGCCGAGGCCGTAGCGCAGAGCAGCCTGACCCTCGGTGGGCTCATGGCGGTGGCCCCGCGCGGCGAGGACCCTGCGGCGGCGTTCGCCCGGCTTGCCGAGGTCTCGGAGCGGCTGCGTGCCGAGCACCCAACGGCGACGATGCTCTCCGCCGGCATGAGCGGGGACCTCGAGCAGGCTGTCGCGCACGGCGCGACACACCTGCGTGTCGGTACGGCAATCCTCGGATCTCGACCGCCCCACGGGTAACTTCTGTCACGACCGGCGACAGCGCGGCCCCTTGACGGCCGCAGGTGAGAAGGATGTGACATGGGACTGCGAGATGCGATGGTCTACCTCGGGCTCGCCGAGGACCAGAAGCGCTACGACGAGTACGACGACTACGCCGACGAGGCGCACGAGGCGTACGACGACGTCGACGAGGCCCCGCACGCCGAGGTGACCCGCCTGCGGGCCGTCGAGCGCCCCGACCACTCCGTCGCCGTCCGCGACGTCCGCGTCGGCCACCTCAACCGGATCACGACGATCCACCCGCGCACGTACAACGACGCCCGCGCCATCGGCGAGAGCTTCCGCGACGACGTCCCGGTCATCATGAACCTCAGCGACATGGACGACTCGGACGCCAAGCGTCTCGTCGACTTCGCCGCAGGTCTGGTCTTCGGTCTGCACGGCTCCATCGAGCGCGTGACGAACAAGGTCTTCCTCCTCTCGCCGGAGCACATCGAGGTCGCCGCCGAGGGCGCCGACGCACCCGCAGCCCGCAACCTCTTCAACCAGAGCTGACGCCGGCCACGCCAGTCACCACCGGGCGCCCATCCCTTCGCCACCGAAGGGGTGGGCGCCCGGCTGCGTGCCGCCGCCGGGAGCGGCGGTGTCAGGCAGGTCCCAGGTCCTCGGGTATCAATAGGGCATGGATCTCGTCCGCGCCGTCCTCCACCTGCTGCTCTACGTCTTCTTCCTGCTGCTCATCGGACGGCTGATCTTTGACTGGATCCAGGTCTTCGCCCGGCAGTGGCGGCCCACGGGGATCGTCCTCGTCGTCGCCGAGGCGATCTACACGGTGACCGACCCGCCCCTGCGGGCGCTGCGCAAGGTCCTGCCGCCGCTGCGGATCGGTGGGATCGCCCTGGACCTGGCCTTCCTGGTCCTCATTCTCGGTGTGTCGATCCTCCTGCGTATCATCTAGGGTGACGGCGCTCTGCTCGATCGAGCGGCGCTGCCCATTTGCCCGTGCGACGAGGAGAAGACATGGCTCTGACGGCCGAGGACGTCCTCAACAAGACGTTCACCCAGACGCAGTTCCGACGGGGCTACGACGAGCGCGAGGTCGACGACTTCCTCGACGAGGTGGTCGCCGAGATGCGCCGCATGGTCAAGGAGAACGAGGACCTGCGTGCCCGCGTCGAGGACGGCGGGAGCCCGCGGGGCGCTGTGACTGCCTCGGCTGCCCCGGCTGCGGCCGCTGCGGCTGGCTCGGACGAGAAGCTGACCCGTGAGCGCGACGCGCTGCTGCGTCAGAACGAGGATCTCAAGGCGCGGCTCGAGAAGGAGCAGGCAGCCCTCGCCGACGCCAAGAAGCAGCTCGCCGAGCAGAGCGATGCCAAGGCTGCCGACGCCCAGGCCGCGGACGCTCGCGCCAAGGACGCCGACGACAAGGTCGCCAAGGCCCAGGGTGGCGCTGACGAGCGGATCGCCGCGATCAACGCCCGTGTGGACGAGGCCGAGAAGGCCGCGCAGGACCGGATCGCGAAGGCCAACGCGCGCGCCGACGAGGCCGAGAAGGCTGCGCAGGAGGCCAAGCGTCGCCGCGACGAGGCCGAGAAGGCCGCGATCGACGCCGAGAACAAGGCCGCCCAGGCTGCTCCCCACGGCGAGAAGGACGGCGCCTCCCCGGAGGCCGCCTTCGCTGGCGGTGCCGCCGCCGGTGGTGGCGCGAGCGGCCTCATCGCGCTCGCCCAGCGCCTCCACGACGAGCACGTCGCCGAGGGCCAGTCGCAGCACGACAAGCTCGTCGCCCAGGCCAAGGCGAAGTTCGAGGAGCTCGTCGGGCAGGGCCAGGCGAAGCACGACGAGCTCGTGACCAAGGGTCAGACCCAGCACGACGACCTCGTCGGGCGCGGCAAGGCGGAGAACGAGAAGCTCGTCGCCGAGGGCACCTCCCAGCGCGACAAGCTCATCTCGGACGCCACCTCGAAGTCGCAGGGCATGGTCTCCGAGGCCGAGGAGAAGAAGAAGAAGATCCTCGGCGAGCTCGAGCAGCAGAAGACCACGGTCGAGAAGCAGATCGCCGACCTCAAGGCCTTCGAGAAGGACTACCGCGGCCGGCTCAAGGAGTACATCTCCAGCCAGCTCGCCGACCTCGACACCGTCGGTGTGGCCGAGCGGCAGCCGCAGCAGCAGGGCTGAGCCAGCCCCACGGGCAGCGCGAAGGGGTGAGGTCACCGCGACGGAGACCTCACCCCTTCGTCATGCCCGGACGTGGCGAGGGGTGCCGGCACGTTCGCGAGGGAAACTCGGGGGCGCGTTTGGTGGCCGTGGGGCCGCTGAGCGTCTATCCTCGGGCGCAATTCGGCCCGCGATCGGCGGGTCGTTCCACGTAAGGACGGACATGGCGAGGTCGACCAGCACGGGCGGCGCGAAGAAGACGACTGCGAAGAAGGCCCCCGCCAAGAAGTCCGCGGCGAAGAAGGCTCCCGCGAAGAAGGCGGCTGCTACGAAGACGGCCGCGAAGAAGACTGCGGCGAAGAAGGCTCCCGCGAAGAAGGCTCCCGCGAAGAAGGCTGCGGCGACCAAGACCGCGGCGAAGAAGGCCCCCGCGAAGAAGGCGGCTGCTACGAAGACGGCCGCCAAGAAGGCTCCGGCGAAGAAGACGCCCGCGAAGAAGACGCCTGCCACCAAGGCGAGCGCCCCGTCCCGGCCCCGCACCCCGGCGAAGACCCTCGCGCCCAAGCTCGTCGTCCGCGAGGACGAGTCGCCGTGGACGAAGTCCGAGCTCAAGGATGTGCGCAAGGAGCTCGAGGCTGAGGTGACCCGGCTGCGCGACGAGATCGAGCTGGCCGAGCACGAGCTCGTCGACCTCATGCGTGACCACGCGGACGGTGCCGGTGACGACCAGGCCGACCAGGGCGCGAAGACCTTCGAGCGCGAGCAGGAGATCACGCTGGCCAACAACGCCCGCGCGATGCTCGTGCAGAACCTCCACGCCCTCGAGCGGCTCGAGGACGGCACCTACGGCCAGTGCGAGTCGTGCGGCAACCCGATCGGCAAGCTTCGACTCCAGGCCTACCCGCGTGCGACCCTGTGCGTGGCATGCAAGACGAAGCAGGAACGACGCTGACCCACGACGACCCGAGTCCCGGTGGGGGACCTGCCGACGGCGAGCCCGACGGCGCACGCAGGAAACCCCGCACCCCGGCGACGCTCATCCCCTTCGCCCTCGTCGCCCTGGTGAGCCTCGTCGCAGACCAGGGCAGCAAGATCTGGGCGCTCGGCTCCCTCGACGACGGGCACGTCGTGCCGGTGCTCGGCGACCTGCTCTCGCTGCGGCTGCTGCGCAACCCCGGTGCCGCCTTCTCGATCGGCGACTCCTTCACGCTCATCATGACCCTGCTCGCGGTCGGCATCACGGTCGCCGTCGCGGTCGCCGCCTGGCGCACGGCCAGCCGGCGCTGGGCGATCTCGCTGGCCCTGCTCTTCGGCGGCTCGCTCGGCAACCTCTACGACCGGTTCTTCCGGGAGCCGAGCCCGGGTCGTGGCCACGTCGTCGACTTCATCGACTACGGAGGCCTCTTCGTCGGCAACGTCGCCGACATCGCGATCGTCCTCGGTGCGCTCGGCCTCATCTGGCTCACCTTCCGCGACGTCGGGCTCGACGGGGTGCAGGCTGGACGGCACGCCCGCGGCGCGAAGGGGGAGGAGCGTCGTGCCTGACGTCCGTCACGTCCTCGTGCCGGAGGGGCTGGCCGGCGAACGCGTCGACGCCGCCGTGGCCCGGCTCTTCGGCGTCTCCCGCACCAAGGCCGCCGAGCTCGCCGCGGAGGGGCAGGTGCTCCTCGACGGCGCGACCGTCGCGAAGTCCGAGCGGGTCCACCCCGGCAGCCAGATCGAGGTCAGCCTGCCCACCCCCGACGAGGTGCCGAAGGTCGAGGTCGTCGCGGAGCCGGTGCCCGGCATGCGCGTGATCCATGACGACGACGACATCGTCGTCGTGGACAAGCCGGTCGGTGTCGCCGCGCACCCGAGCGTCGGGTGGAGCGGCCCCACCGTCCTCGGAGGCCTGGCCGCTGCGGGCTACCGGATCAGCACGAGCGGAGCCTCGGAGCGCCAGGGGATCGTCTCCCGTCTCGACGTCGGCACCTCGGGCCTCATGGTCGTGTGCAAGAGCGAGTACGCGTACTCGGTGCTCAAGCGAGCGTTCAAGCAGCGCACGGTCGACAAGACGTACCACGCCCTCGTCCAGGGTCTGCCTGACCCGCTCCAGGGCACGATCGACGCACCGATCGGGCGCCACCCCGGGCACGACTACAAGTTCGCCGTCATGGACTCCGGCAAGCCGGCCGTGACGCACTACGAGCTCATCGAGGCCTATCGACACGCGTCGCTGCTCGAGGTGCACCTCGAGACCGGGCGGACGCACCAGATCCGGGTGCACATGGCGGCGCTGAAGCACCCGTGCGTCGGCGACCCGTTCTACGGCGCCGACCCGACGCTCGGGGCCCGGCTCGGGCTCGAGCGGCAGTGGCTGCACGCCATGGGGCTGGGCTTCGTCCACCCGGGGTCGGGGGAGTACGTCCACTTCGAGAGCACCTACCCCGAGGACCTGCAGCAGGCGCTGGACCGGCTCGACGCGATGCGCTGACGGGTCTCGAGGCTCGCGCCGCAGGCGGCGCTCGCACCTCGACCCGCAAGGAGCCCTGACGCGCGCGGGCGACACGCCGAGGGCTGTCTGCGGGGCGACCTAGACTGGCTCGCGATGTCCGATCTCCTGCCCCGCGACCAGAACTTCGTCCACCTCCACAACCACACCGAGTACTCGATGCTCGACGGTGCGGCGCGGATCGACGAGATGTTCGAGGTCGCCAAGGAGATGGGCATGCCGGCCATCGCGACGACCGATCACGGCTACCTCTTCGGGGCGTACGAGTTCTGGTCCAAGGGGGTCAAGCACGGCGTCAAGCCGATCATCGGCCTCGAGGCGTACGTCACGCCGGGCACGCACCGCAGCGACAAGACCCGCGTGCGGTGGGGTGACGAGCGGACCTCGAAGAACGACGACGTCTCCGGCGGTGGCCAGTACACCCACATGACGATCCTCGCCCGCAACAACGTCGGGCTGAGCAACCTCTTCAAGATGAACTCCCAGGCGAGCCTGGACCAGGTCTACGCGAAGTACCCGCGGCTCGACCGTGAGCTCCTCGGGCAGTACGGCGAGGGCCTCATCGCGACGACCGGCTGCCCCTCGGGCGAGATCCAGACGCGCATCCGGCTCGGGCAGTACGACAAGGCCCTCGAGGCCGCCTCCGAGATGCGTGACATCTTCGGACGTGAGCACTACTTCCTCGAGCTCATGGACCATGGCGTCGAGATCGAGCGGCGGGTGCGCGACGACCTCCTGCGCCTCGCGAAGGACCTCGACCTGCCGCTGCTCGCGACGAACGACCTCCACTACGTGCGCAAGGAGGACGCGACCGCCCACGAGGCGCTCCTGTGCGTCAACTCCGGCTCGACGATGCTCGAGCCGACCTACGACCAGGGCGGCAACCGTTTCGCCTTCTCCGGCGACGGCTACTACATCAAGTCGCCCGAAGAGATGCGCCGGCTGTGGCGCGAGCTGCCGCAGGCGTGCGACAACACCCTCCTCGTCGCCGACATGTGCGACGTCTCCTTCACCGAGGGCGAAGGGCGCTACATGCCGCGCTTCGACTGCCCGCCGGGGGAGACCGAGCAGTCGTGGTTCGTCAAGGAGGTCATGACCGGCCTCGAGCGACGCTTCCCTGAGGGCGTGCCGCAGTACGCGATCGACCAGGCGAAGTTCGAGATCGACGTCATCGTCGGCAAGGGGTACCCGGGGTACTTCCTCGTCGTCGCCGACTTCATCAACTGGGCCAAGCGCAACGGCATCCGCGTCGGCCCCGGTCGTGGCTCCGGTGCCGGCTCGATGTGCGCCTACGCGATGGGCATCACCGACCTCGACCCGATCCCGCACGGCCTGATCTTCGAGCGCTTCCTCAACCCCGAGCGCGCCTCGATGCCGGACTTCGACGTCGACTTCGACGAGCGCCGGCGCGGCGAGGTCATCCGGTACGTCACCGAGAAGTACGGCGACGAGCGGGTCGCCCAGATCGTCACCTACGGCACGATCAAGGCCAAGCAGGCCGTCAAGGACGCCGCCCGGGTCATGGGACACCCCTTCGCCGTCGGTGAGCAGCTGACCAAGGCGATGCCCGGCGACGTCATGGGCAAGGGCGTGCCGCTGTCGACGATGTACGACCCCGAGCACGACCGCTACGCCGAGGGCCAGGAGTTCCGCGACCTCGTCGCGAGCGAGACGCACCTGCAGGAGATCGTCGAGACGGCCAAGGGGCTCGAGGGCCTCAAGCGGCAGTGGGGCGTCCACGCCGCCGGCGTCATCATGTCGAGCGAGCCGCTCATCGACGTCATCCCGATCATGCGGCGGCTGCAGGACGGCCAGGTCATCACCCAGTTCGACTACCCGAGCTGCGAGACGCTCGGCCTGGTCAAGATGGACTTCCTCGGGCTGCGCAACCTCACGATCCTCGACGACGCGCTCGAGAACGTGAAGCTCAACCGCGACGAGGACATCGACCTCGACGCGCTGAGCAAGGACATGACGGACAAGCCGACCTACCAGCTGCTCTCGCGCGGCGACACCCTCGGCGTCTTCCAGCTCGACGGCGGCGGCATGCGCACCTTGCTGCGCCTCATGCAGCCGGACAACTTCGAGGACATCTCAGCGGCGCTCGCGCTCTACCGGCCCGGCCCGATGGGCGTCAACGCGCACACGAACTTCGCGCTGCGCAAGAACGGTAAGCAGGAGATCGTCCCGCTCGACCCCCAGCTCAAGGGCAAGCTCCAGCCCGAGATGGTCGAGGCGCTCGAGCCCATCCTCTCGATGACCTACGGCCTGGTGATCTACCAGGAGCAGGTCATGGAGATCGCGCAGAAGCTCGCGGGCTACACCCTCGGCAACGCCGACCTCCTGCGGCGCGCCATGGGCAAGAAGAAGAAGGAGGTCCTCGACGCCGAGTACGTCCCCTTCAGCGAGGGGATGAAGGCCAACGGATTCAACGAGGCGTCGATCTCGGCGCTGTGGGGCGTGCTCGTCCCCTTCTCCGACTATGCGTTCAACAAGGCGCACACCGCCGCCTACGGCCTCGTCTCGTACTGGACCGCCTACCTCAAGGCGAACTACCCGGCCGAGTACATGGCTGCGCTGCTCACGAGCGTCGGCGACGACAAGGACAAGTCGGCGCTCTACCTCAACGAGTGCCGTCGGATGGGCGTCAAGGTCCTGCCGCCGTCGGTCAACGAGTCGGTCGGCCGCTTCGCCGCCGTCGGCGAGGACGTGCGCTTCGGGCTCGAGGCGATCCGCAATGTCGGCCGCAACGTCGTCGAGGCAATCGTCACCGCGCGCGAGGAGAAGGGGCGCTTCACCTCCTTCGACGACTTCCTCTCCAAGTGCCCGGCGGTCGTGTGCAACAAGCGCACCATCGAGTCGCTCATCAAGGCGGGCGCCTTCGACGACCTGGGCCACCCGCGCCAGGGCCTCGTCATGGTCCACGAGGAGTACGTCGACGCCTTCGTCTCGGTCAAGCGCCAGGAGGCCGTCGGCCAGGACAGCCTGTGGGACATCCTCGGTGGTGGTGGCGACGACGATGACACCGGCGGCGGCATCGAGGGGATGGGTCTGCGCCCGGTCCCCGAGGTCGAGTGGGACAAGCAGGCCAAGCTGAGCAACGAGCGCGAGATGCTCGGCCTCTACGTCAGCGACCACCCGCTCTTCGGCATCGAGCACGTCCTCCAGCGCGCCGCCGACACCTCGATCACCGCGCTGACCCAGGCCGAGTCGCCCGAGGAGAAGAAGGGCATGGTGACGATCGCCGGGCTCGTGACGAGCTTGTCGGTCAAGCGCAACAAGAAGGGCGAGCTGTGGGCCGTCGCGATGGTCGAGGACCTCGGCGGCGCCATCGAGTGCCTTTTCTTCCCGCGCACGTACATGACGGTCCAGACGATGCTCACCCAGGACGTCGTCGCCGTCGTCCGCGGCCGGGTCAACACCCGCGACGACTCGGTGTCGATCTTCGCCGAGGACCTCACCCTGCCCGAGCTCACCGACGGCCCGCGCGGCCCGGTGACCCTGACGATGGACCTGCGCCGGGCCACGTCCGCGCGGATCGAGCAGATCAAGGAGGTCCTCGGCCAGCACCCCGGCTCCACCGAGGTCCACCTCAAGCTCGTCCAGCCCGGTCGGTCGGTCACGATGGCCGTCGACGCCGCCTGGCGGGTCGACGTCTCCGAGGCGCTCGTCGCGGACCTCAAGGTCCTCCTCGGCCCGCGGGCCGTGTCGGCATGACCCGGGACCCGGACGTGACCGGCCAGACGGACGGCGAAGGGGGAACCGCGGGCGAAGGGGGAGCCACGGCTCTCCCTTCGCCGCCCGTCGCGCAGCGGCGCGCCTGGCGCCGGGAGCACCACGGCGACGTCGTCGAGGACCCGTACGAGTGGCTGCGTGACGCCGACGACCCGGCGGTGATCGCGCACCTCGAGGCGGAGAACACCTACGCCGAGGCGCGCACCGCCCACCTCGAGCCGGTGCGGCAGGCGATCTTCGACGAGATCAAGGGGCGCACCCTCGAGACCGACCTGTCGGTCCCCGTCGCCGCCGGGCCGTGGTGGTACTACACCCGCACCCGCGAGGGGCAGCAGTACGGCATCCACTGCCGGGCGCCGCTGACCGACCGGACGGCCGTGCCCGCGCTCGACCCCGAGCGGCCGCTGCCGGGGGAGCAGGTGCTCCTCGACGACAACGCCCTCGCCGAGGGGCACGACTACCTCGCCGTCGGCGCCTACGAGGTGAGCCCGGACCACAGCCGCCTGGCCTACTCCGTCGACGTCTCCGGCGACGAGCGCTTCGACCTCACCGTCCTTGACCTCGAGACCGGCACCGTCATCGACGACTCGATCCGGGGGATCGGCTACGGCGCGGTCTTCTCCCGCGACGGCCAGCACATCTTCTACGTGCGGGTCGACGACGCGTGGCGACCCTTCGAGCTGTGGCGGCACGAGATCGGCACCGACCCGGCCGATGACGTCCTCGTCCACCGCGAGACCGACGAGCGCTTCTGGATGGGCGTCGACCGGAGCCGCGACGACCGGTGGGTCGTCCTCGGGCTCGGCAGCCGCACGACGAGCGAGGTCTGGCTGCTCGATGCCGCCGACGTGAGCACGCCGGCGCGCTGCGTCGCACCTCGCCGGGAGGGCGTCGAGTACGACGTCGAGCCGGCCGCCGACCACCTGCTCGTCGTGCACAACGAGCGGCAGCGTGAGTGGGACCTCGCGTGGGCGCCCCTCGACGCCACGAGCCACGAGCAGTGGCACCCGCTGCTCGACCGTGCCGAGGGCGAGCGCTTCCTCGGCGTCGACGCCTACGACGACTTCGCCGTGCTCGCGCTGCGTCGCGACGGGGTGCCTGCCGTGCGGATCCTCGAGCGGACCGGCCGCTCGGCCCCCTTCGCCCCGGAGGACTACGCGCCCAGTTACGACGTCGTCGTCGGCGACGACCCGATGGCCACGCTGTCCGCGCTCGGCGCGGCCGACCCGGACACCGACCGGATCCGCGTCAGCCACGAGTCGTGGGTGAGCCCGCGGACGATCCTCGACGTCGTCGTCGCGACGGGCGAGCAGGTCGTGCACAAGCAGCAGCCTGTGCTCGGGGTCGACCTCGGTGACTACGAGCAGCGGCGCGAGTGGGTCGTCGCACCGGACGGGACCTCGGTGCCGCTCTCGCTCGTCTACCGCCGTGGCACGACGCCCGACGGCACCAACCCGGGGCTGCTCTACGGCTACGGCAGCTACGAGATCTCGCTCGACCCGTACTTCTCGACGGCGCGTCTCTCGCTGCTCGACCGGGGCGTCGTCTACGCCGTCGCGCACGTGCGTGGCGGCGGCGAGATGGGCCGCGCCTGGTACGAGGCGGGTCGCCTCGACGTCAAGCGGACGAGCTTCACCGATCTCGTCGCCGCCGCCGAGCACCTCCACGACACCGGCTGGGTGGCCCGTGACCGCCTGGCGATCGAAGGAGGGTCCGCCGGCGGGCTCCTCGTCGGCGCCGCCGCCAACCTCGCGCCCGGACGCTTCCGCGCGGTGCTGGCGGAGGTCCCCTTCGTCGACGCGCTGACGACGATCCTGCGGCCCGACCTGCCGCTGACCGTCGGGGAGTGGGACGAGTGGGGCAACCCGCTCGAGGATCCGGCCGTCTACGCGTACATGCGCTCCTACTCGCCGTACGAAGGGGTCCAACCGGTTGAGTACCCGGCGATCCTCGCGACGACCTCGCTCAACGACACCCGGGTGAGCTACACCGAGCCGGCGAAGTGGGTCGCGCGCCTGCGCGAGACCGTGACCAACGAGCTCGCCGAGCGGCCGGTGCTCCTGCGCACCGAGATGGTCGCCGGCCACGGCGGTCGGTCGGGTCGCTACAGCGCGTGGGAGCAGACCGCGTGGGAGTGGTCGTGGGTGCTCGACCAGATCGGCGCCACCGAACCTCTCGTCGGGGATTCCGTCAGCGAGCGGTCCGGCGACCCACGAGGGTGAGCGGCAGGGTCGCGAGGGTGATCCCCGCCGCGACGAGCAGGGCGACCGTGAAGTCGGCCCCGGCGGCGATGGCGCCGATGAGCACCGAGCCGAGTGCCGTGCCGAGGTCGAAACCGATGTTCCACACGGCGCTCGCCGTGCCGTAGCGGCCCCGCTCGACGGCGGCGAAGGACAGCAGCAGTGTGAGGTTCTGCAGCCCGCCGTAGGCGATGCCGAGCACAGCCCCGGAGACAACGAGCAGCACGGGCGAGGTCCAGTGCACGGCGAGGGCGACACCAGCCATGCCGAGCGTGCCGAGGACGACGAGCGGCGAGACGAACGCGCCAGGCCCCTTGATGTCGGCGAAGGACCCGATCCGCCACCGGGCCAGCGCGGCGGTCGCGTTGAGGGCGACGAGCAGCAGGACGACGAGCCCCGGGTCGTCGACGAGCTGGGGCGCGAAGGTCAGCACAGCACCACCGGGCAGGGTGATGCCGAGGAGCAGCAGCATCGGCGGGATGAGGGACGCGATGCCGCGCAGCCGTCCAGCGGGGACGACTGCCGAGGTGCTCGATGGGGTAGCCGCCGGTTCTGAGGCCGCCCGCTGGTGGAAGTGCCGTCCCAGGGCCAGCGCGCCCGGGATCCCGAGCAGCGGCAGCGCCCCGAGCCCGAAGACGACGGCGAAGGAGACCTCCTCGGCCAGCCACGGAGCGACCGGCAGGACCGCCACCAGAGGGAGGGCGATGGCGAGGCCGTACGCGCCGACGGCGGCACCCCTTCGCCGTGGGTCGACGAGCTCGGCGACGGCCGCGCTGCCGGTGACCGTGAGGACGCCGAAGCCGAGGCCGCGGACCGCTGAGAGCGCCAGCGTCGGGGCGAGGGCGTCGGTGAGCAGGTGCGCCAGGGAGGGGGTGCCCATGAGCCCGACCCCGGTGGCGAGGACCGGGCCCCACCCGAAGCGTCGCAGCAGGGTCGGGATGACCGGCTGGGTGAGGACGGTGAAGAGGAGGACGGCACCGTTGACGAGCCCGGCCCCGGCGAGGTCGGCGCCGCCCCGCAGGACCCACAGCGCCGCGGTCGGCAGGAGCACCGCGTAGCCGGTGAACCCGGCGAGCGTGACGAGCAGGAGCGCGGGCATGCCCGGCGCCCGGTAGACGGACGACATCGGGGCAGACCTTACGGCAGGCAGCCGCGCCGGACCGCACGGCGGGGCGGCTAGGGTCCCTGGCACAGGGGCCGGCGATGGGAGCGTGCGAGATGGACGGTGCGGCGGAGGACGCGGCGCTGGCTCGTCTCGTGTCGGCGGGGGCCGACGGGGGTGGTCGGGTGGTCGCCTATGGCTCCGGGCCGGACCAGGTCGTCGAGCTCTTCGGCGAAGGGGGAGACCGCTGCGTCGTCGTGGTCCACGGCGGGTACTTCCGGCCGAGCATCGACCGGGCGCACGCCCGGCCGGTGGCGCGGGCGCTCGCGGCTGCGGGGTGGGTGGTGGCGCTCGTGGAATACCGGCGGGTGCCGGGCGATCCGGGTGCGACGGTCGCGGACCTGCGAGCTGCCGACGCTGCCCTGCGGTCGTGGGGGCTGGAACCAGAGGTGTGGGTCGGGCACTCGGCGGGCGGGACGCTGGTGCTGCTACGGGCGTTGGCGGCTGACCTGCCGCCGGTGCGGGTGGTGGCGCTGGCTCCGGTGGCGGACCTCGCTGGTGCGGTGCGTGACGGTCTCGGTGATGATGCAGTCGCCGCGTGGGTGGGGGAGAGCGACCTCGGGGCCGTCGACCCGGTGGCGTTGCTCAGTTCGCGCGCTGATGCGGCTGAGGTGGGTGGTCGTGTGCGGGTGCTGCACGGGGACGGGGACGTCACGGTGCCCGAGGGTCAGTCGTTGGCGTGGTCGCCGGACGCGGCCGTCATCGAGGGCGCGCACCACTTCGACTTGGTCGACCCGGAGTCGCCGGTGTGGCCGCTGGTCGTGCGTGCGCTCGAGGGGTGACCAGCCGTCTGCGTGTCCTTGCGACCGCGTGATCAGTCGGTGCTGGCGTGGAGTCGGGTTCGGGTGGCGACGACCTCGTAAGTGACGGCGGGCTCGTCCTGGAGGTCGGCGACGGTGTCGATGTCCTGCCATTCGCCGCCGTTGACTCGGTAGGAGCCGGTGAGGCGGGCGTCGACGGTGACCTCGCGGTTGCCGGTGTCGGTGTAGGTGTGGGTGATGTCGCCGTCGGGGTAGGTGCCGCCGGTGCTCGTGGTCCAGCCGGACGTCTTGCCGTCGCCGTAGCGGTAGCGGTAGTCCTGCGCCTCGACGCGGAACTCGATGCTCCAGGAGAGGAGCTGGACGGCCTCGCTGGTCTGGCCGGGGGTCAGGCAGGAGCCGCCTTCGGGCCAGGTGGCGCGGTAGTAGGTGGGGAGGTTGATGAGGGTCTTGCCGCCGACGGGCTGGATCGCGGGCTCGGGCTTGCAGAAAGGCAGCTCGCGGAATGCCTGCTGGATCTGGGCCAGGCTGGGCGTCGGCGGGGCCTGCATGCCTTGCAGGGCGTCGAGCGCGGGCGGAGCCGGGGGAGAGGTGGAGCAGGAGGGGATGCTCCACGAGCCGGCCTGGCTGCGGAGGGTGTAGACCCACACGCGCGGGGCCTCGCCCGCTGCCTGGTTGGTGCACTCGAACCGGACCGAGCCGCACTGGTCCTCGGCCCAGGACGTAGTGCAGTTGATCTCTCGGACGTCCCACTCGAGTTTCGTTCCCGTTGCCTGCTCGTACTCCGCGTTTGCCTTCGCGCTGCCGCTATGGGCCGCCCCGGTCGCGGCAACTTTTCGCATTGTTGAGGTGGACGCTCGAACGTCGTCGGGTGACAGGGTTACTTCGGGATCGTCATTACCACTGGAGGCCGGAAGGGTTCCTGCCAGGAGGGCGACGCCAACCAATGAAGCGAGAATCATTGGACCAAGAGCCAATCCCGGACGAGCCATCCCTCGGCCGTTCGTTCCAGGCGAGGGTTGATCTCATATGAGTCGGCCTTCACCACAGCCTGTGACTTGCCGTCCTTGATGTACCGGTAGTCGGGGAACTCCACCTTGAGTTTGACGCGCCAAATGCCCTGCTCGTCCTGTGCTGATCGGATCACAGAGATCTTGTGGGGGTTGGTCTCTACCAAGCCGTACTTCTCCGCGTTCTCGTCCTTAAGCCGGATGGCCTCTAGACAAACCTCGCAGTCGGGTGCTGCGGCCGAACGAAGTTCAGCGGTATCGCCATCTGTGAGCGCGTCGCCGCTCTCCTCCCAGTACCACTTCGCGAAGGCTTCGGCGCCTTCCTTGGTGTTCGCCTTGGCCTCCTCAGGCGGCCCATCGGCGTCCGCCTCGGACGTGGAGCTCGTCGACGACCCCGAAGTGCTGGAGCTGCTCGAACCGCTGGTGCTG
>JBHWMJ010000041.1:0-7220 GCA_043423105.1 Marihabitans sp. | reverse complement strand
TCTCTGCCACGACGGCGGACGGGAAGGCTGCGCAGCCGGCCCTGGCGGCCGCGTCGACCGCCGTCACCACCCCTTCGCCCGTCCCGTCGACCACCCCGCGCACCCGGCACCGTCACGCCAGCCCGCAGTCGCTCGCTGCCGTGCACCGCAACCTCGTGGCGCTCGCCGCCGTCGTCGTCGGCACCGTCCTGATCGGGTCGCTCATCGGCTTCGTCGCCGGCTGGGTCGGGGTCGCGGGCTACGCCCTGGTCGTCGGTGGTCTCCTTCTCGCCCAGCGCCGGGTCAACGCGCGCTACGCCCCGCGGCACAGCCGCTACGTCGCGCGTCACGCCTGAGCGCCAACCCCAGCCCGGTCAGCTGAGCAGCGCCGCGAGCGTCGCCCCCAGCTCGCGCACCCGCGCCTGCGCCTCGTCGTCGACGTCGCCGAGGACCTCGACGTCGCCGAACGACTGCTCCCACCCGAGCGCCTGGACGATCCCGTGCACCGAGCGGACCGCGCCGGTCGTGTCGTACCGGCCGTGGACGTACAGGCCGAAGGGCTTCTTCGGGCCGCTGGCACCCGCACCCTGCCCGTCGTCGCCGAGCGCACCGCCGACCGCGAGGAAGGTGCTGTCGAAGAAGTGCTTGAGCGCGCCGGACATGTACCCGAAGTTCGCGGTCGTGCCGAGGACGTAGCCGTCCGCGGCGAGCACGTCGTCGACGCTCGCCTCGAGCGCGTCCTTGACGACGACCTCGACCCCGTCGATCTCGTCGTCGTGGGCCCCGGCGAGACAGGCCTGCAGCAACGCCTCCATCGAGCGGGTCGGCGAGTGGTGGACGACGAGGAGCGTGGCCATCCACCCATCGTGCCGTCCTCGGGTCACGAAGGGGGGAGCAGCCGCCCTGCGTCCATCCGTCGTGTCTCGTCGGCGATGACCTCGGCCTCGCCGTGGTCGTGGGTCACGAGGATCGCGGTCGTCCCGGTGTCGGTGAGGACCTGGCGAAGGTCCCCCGCAAGCCGTTCGCGGAGCTCGCGATCGAGCGCGGAGAGCGGCTCGTCGAGGAGGAGCAGCCGGGGCCGGGCCGCGAGTGCGCGGGCGAGCGCGACGCGCTGCTGCTGCCCTCCGGAGAGGGTCAGCGGATCGTCGCCCCCACGGCCGGCGAGCCCGACGAGGTCGAGCAATCGGTCGACCTCCGCGTCGAGCTCGGTCCCGCGCAGACCCTGCAGCCGTAGCGCGTAGCCGACGTTGCGGGCCACGGACAGGTGCCCGAAGAGCTGCCCGTCCTGGAACATCATCGCGAAGCCCCGCTTGTGGGTCGGGACCGAGGCGAGGTCCGAGCCGTCCCACAGGACCCGGCCGCCGGCGAGCGGCTCGAGCCCGGCCACCGCGCGCAGCAGGGTCGACTTGCCGCAACCCGACGGGCCGAGCACCGCGAGCACGCGGCCGGTCGGCAGGTGCAGGCTGACGTCGTCGACCGCCGTGAGCGCACCGAAGCGCACGGTCGCCGAGTCGACGATGAGGCCGGACTCGACGTCGATGGTCAGGCCCGGGTCGCCGCCGGCGGGCACCCATTCGCTCATCCGAAGCTCCCGACAGACCCCAGGCGCAGCCTCTCGACGAGTCCCATGACAGCGACGGTAACCGCCGCGAGGAGGATCGCCGCGGCCATCGCCGTGCCCTGCGCCACCGCCCCGGGGCGACCCATGAGGGTGTAGACGAGGACCGGCAGGGTCGGGTCGTCCGGCCGGGCGAGGAAGGCGGTCGCGCCGAACTCGCCGAGCGAGACGGCCAGGGCGAAGCCGACCGCGGCGAGCAGCGGTCGCCACAGCACGGGCAGCTCGACCGTCGCCCAGGAGCGAAGGGGGCCGGCCCCGAGGGTCGCCGCCGCTTCGCCCTGGCGGGGGTCGACGTCGCGCAGCACCGGGGCGATCGTCCGGACGACGAGGGGCAGGGCGACCATCGCCTGGGCGATCGGGATGAGCACCGGGGAAGAACGCAGGTCCAGCGGCGGGCGGTCGAGGGTGATGAGGAAGCCGAAGCCGATCGTCACGGCCGAGACCCCGAGAGGCAGCATGAAGGCCGCGTCGAGGCCGGAGAGCAGCGAGCGGCCCGCCCGGGACCGGGTGCGGCGGGTCACGGTGAGCGAGACGAGCAGGCCAAGGACGAGCGCGAGCAGGGCCGCGTCGACGGCGATCCGCCACGAGGTGCCGAGCGCCTCCCATGCGGTGACCCCGACACCGGGGTCGACCCTGGCGAGGTCGCGGTAGTTCGCCAGGGTCCAGGTGTCCCCGCGGCGCAGCGATCGGGCCAGGCCACCGACGAGCGGGGCGAGCACGAGCACGACGACGGCGGCGAGGACGAGCAAGGACGGCAGGTGCTGGGCGCGGATCGGCGTGTGCCGCACAGTCGCCCGGGCTCGACGCCGAACCCCGCGTGCGCGCGTGCGTGCCCGCTCGGTGAGCAGCAGGAGCGAGACGACCACGACGAGCTGGAGCGCCGAGAGGACCGCAGCGCCCTGGAGGTCGAGCAGCGAGGTGGTGAGCAGGTAGATCTCGGTCTCGACGGTCGCGTAGCGCAGCCCACCGAGGGTGAGCACGACACCGAATGCGGTGGAGCAGAAGAGGAAGACGACGCTCGCCGCCGAGATGATCGACGGGCGCAGCGCGGGCAGGGTGACGGTGCGCAGGACCTGCGCCGGGGAGGCGCCGAGGGCCGCCGCCGCCTCGCCGGTGCGCGGGTCGAGACCGTCCCAAGCGGCGCCCACCGTGCGCACGACGACGCTGACGTTGAAGAAGACCATCGCAAGCAGGATCGCCACCCACGACCCGTCGAGCCCCAGCCACCCGAGCGGACCGGAGGGCGCGAGCAGCCCCCGCCACAGCACGCCGACGACGACGGCCGGCATGACGAAGGGCATGACGACGAGCGCCCGCAGCAGGCCGGCGCCAGGCAGGTCGAGCCGGTGCAGCGCGTACGCCGTCGGCACCCCGAGCACGAGCGTCACCAGCGTCGCGAGCGCGGAGATCCCGGCGGTGAAGCCGAGCACCCGAGCGGTCCGCGACCGGCCGAGCACGTCGCCGACGGCGGAGAGGTCGAGCGACCCGTCGACGACGAAGCCGCGTTGCAGCATCCCCGCGAGCGGCAGGACGAAGAAGACCGCGAGGAAGGCGAGCGGGAGCAGCGCGAGCAGGGCTGCCCGCCCTGCCGGCCGGCTCAGGAGGTGATGTCGGTCCACTCGCGCAGCCAGGTCGCCCGCTGCTCCTCGATCCGCGCCGGGTCGACCGTCAGCGGCTCCTCAGCGGTCTTGGCCCAGCGCGCCCACTCCTCCGGCAGCTCGACGGCCGAGGAGACCGGGTACATGTACATCGACTCGGGGATGCCCGCCTGCACGTCGTCGTCGAGCATGAGGTCGACGAAGGCGCGTGCACCGGCGGGCTGCTCCGTGCCCTTGACGACGCCGGCGTACTCGACCTGGCGGAAGCACGTGTCGAGCAGGGCGGAGGTCGTCGGCTCGTCACCGCCCTCGGGGACGGTGAAGGGCGGCGAGCTCGCGTACGACAGCACGATCGGCCGGTCGCCCTGGCCCTCGCCGGCGGTGAAGTCGACGCCGTACGCGTCGGACCACCCGGAGGTGATCTTCGCGCCGTTGTCGACGAGGTCGCGCCAGTACTGCTGCCAGCCGTCCTCCCCCTTCGCCCCGATCGTGCCGAGGAGGAAGGCGAGACCGGGGCTCGAGCTCGACGCGCCAGGGGTGACGAAGAGGTCCTGGTACTCGGGCTTCGTGAGGTCGTCGAGGGTGACCGGCGGGTCGACCTTCTCCTTCGCGAACCACGTGTCGTCGATGTTGACGCACACGTCGCCGAAGTCGATCGGGGTGAGGACCGTCGAGCCCTCGCCGGGGAGGGCATGGTCGGCGGCTCCCTCGGGCAGCTCGGGCTGGTACTCCTCGAGCACGCCCTCGGCGACGGCCCGCCCGGCAAAGGTGTTGTCGATGCCGAAGACGGCGTCAGCCACCGGGCTGCCCTTGGTGAGGACGAGCCGGTTCGTCAGCAGGCCGGCGTCACCGGCGGTGACAAGCTTGAGCGTGCACCCCGACTCCTCCTCGAAGGCGGCCTTGGCCTCGTCGGGCAGCACAAAAGACTCGTGGGTGAGCACGGTGAGCGTGCCGTCGCCCGTGCACGAGCCCGCCGCGACGGCGGAGGTGGTCGAGCCGCTCGTGGGATCGGCACCGCCGGAGCCTCCCGAGCCGCCGAGCGAGCAGGCGGTGAGCGCGAGGGTTGCAGCCCCCGTGAGGACGAGCAGACGCGTCGAGGAGGCAGCCGTGCGGCCAGCCTTCGGGCGGGCAGGTGCAGACGGACGGGTGGACAGCATCATCATCAAGACTCCCTACGCCGGTGCGAACCGGATCAGGTCGGAGGGTCTGCGGCGGATCCGCACTCTCAGCGCCATCGGGCGCTCCCCTGTCGTACAAGCGGCCAGGGTAGCCCACTCCTGTGGCAGGCTTCGAAGGCAGTCACCACGAGACGTGAGGAAGTCATGGGCAACGCACTCTGGAAGGTCCTCGGCACCGGGTCGGCGATCGCCGCCGGCATGGTCGCGAACAAGGCGATCACCGCTGTCTGGAAGAAGGCGGGACGCGACGCGGAGATCGACCCCCGCGACCCCGACAGCCCGATCTGGGAGGCCCTGGCGTACGCGGCCCTGGCAGGTTTGGCGATGGGTGTCGCCCGGACCTTCGCCACCCGGCAGGCCGCGCAGATCTACCAGCGCTCCACCGGCCACCTGCCGAACGAGCTGCAGAAGGGCGAGGCCTGACCCTCTCCTGAGGTCGTCGGCCCCTCCTAGGGTGGGGTCATGCGAGCGATCTCGATCTCTGAGCCTGGCGACGCCGACGTCCTCACCGTGACCGAGGAGACCAGGCCCTCCGCAGGCCCCGGCCAGGTCGTCATCGACGTCGCGGCCGCCGGGGTCAACCGCGCCGACGTCATGCAGCGGCTGGGCCTTTACCCGCCGCCGAAGGGCGCCTCGCCCCTGCCCGGCCTCGAGGTGAGCGGCACCGTCGCCGAGGTGGCCGACGGGGTGAGCGGCATCGCTGTCGGCGACGAGGTGTGCGCCCTCATCGACGGGGGCGGGTACGCCGAGGCCGTCGCCGTCCCCTCGACCCAGGTCCTGCCGGTGCCGAAGGGGGTATCCCTCGCCGACGCCGCCGGGTTGCCCGAGGTGGTGTGCACGGTGTGGAGCAACGTCTTCATGACCGCGAACCTCCAGCCAGGGGAGACCCTCCTCGTCCACGGCGGGTCGTCGGGGATCGGGACGATGGCGATCCAGCTCGCGAAGGCGCTCGGTGCACGGGTCGCGGTCACCGCCGGCTCCGCCGAGAAGCTCGACGCCTGCCGAGCGCTCGGGGCCGACGTCGCGATCTCGTACAAGGACGAGGACTTCGTCGAGCGGGTCCGCGAGGAGACCGACGGCCGAGGGGCCGACGTCATCCTCGACAACATGGGTGCGAAGTACCTGGGGCGCAACGTCGACGCGCTCGCCACCGCCGGTCGTCTCGTCGTCATCGGTCTCATGGGTGGCCGCAAGGGCGAGCTCGACCTCGGCACGCTGCTGAGCAAGCGCGGCGCGGTCATCGCGACATCGCTGCGGGCCCGCCCCGCCGAGGAGAAGGCCGCGATCGTCGCCGCCGTCCGCGAGCACGTCTGGCCTCTCGTCGAGGACGGCACGGTGCGGCCGGTCATCCACCAGACCTACCCGCTCGCCGAGGCAGCCCAGGCCCACCGTGACATGGAGGCGAGCGGCCACATCGGCAAGCTGCTCCTCCTGCCCTGACCCCTCCCCTCGTAACGTCCGCACAGTTCCGCCTCATGACGCCCTTCGTGCGGACGCAAGGGCGTCAGCGGACGAGGGCGACGACCCGCTCGCGGTTGTCGTGGTCGAGCTCTGAGGTGGGCTCCTCCGCGAGGAGAACGGCCGGGCCGCGCGCAAGCAGCCCACGCGTGCGGGCGATGCCCCGCGCGACGGCGACCCGCTGCTGCTGACCGCCGGAGAGCCCCTCGGAGAGGTGGCTGCAGGACTCGGCGAGCGCGCGCTCGGCTGCCGCGCCCGGCGCGCCCTGCCCCACGCTCTTGCACATCTTGCATACCGGGTATACCTTCCTTGGCATCACCGGTACATACCCGGTATGGACGAAGGGGGATCCTATGTCGATCCGGCTGGGCCTGCTGGCCCTCCTCGACGAGCAGCCGATGTACGGCGCGCAGCTGCGCTCCGAGTTCGAGTCCCGCACCGGCGGCACGTGGCCGCTGAACATCGGGCAGGTCTACACGACCCTGAGCCGCCTCGAGCGCGACGGGCTCGTCGTCCAGGACGGCGGAGCCGACGAGGACGGACGCATCACCTACGCCCTCACCCCGGCCGGGCACGACGAGGTCGTCGCCTGGTGGGCGACACCGGTCGTCCGGGACACCACCCCCCGCGACGAGCTCGTCATCAAGCTCGCGCTCGCGGTCACCGCACCGGGAGTCGACGTCGCCCAGGTCGTCCAGACCCAACGCACCGCGAGCCTCAAGGCCCTGCGCGACCTCACCAGGCTCAAGCAGCAGGCCCTGGAGAACGACCGGTCCGGCAGCAGCCTGGAGCGGACCGAGCTCGCCTGGGTGCTCGTCCTGGAGAATCTCATCTTCGCCGCCGAGGGCGAGGTCCGCTGGCTCGACCACGTCGAGGCCCGCCTCGCCCGCGAGGCCGCTCATGCGCCGCCTGCCCCCGCCCCTTCGCCCGCCGCGGAGGCAGGCACGGCGACCGACACCACCCACGCCACCCAGGGGAGTTCACGATGACCGCAGCGCTGCTGGAGATCACCGACGCCACCCGCGTCCACGGCGAGGGCGACGCCGCCGTCCACGCCCTCCGAGGGGTGAGCCTGACCGTCATGCCGGGCGAGCTCGTCGCCGTCATGGGCCCGAGCGGGTCCGGCAAGTCGACGCTGCTCAACCTCGCCGGCGGCCTCGACCGGCCGACGTCCGGCCGGGTCGTCGTCGACGGCCAGGACCTCGGCGGGCTCGACGCGAAGGGGATCGCCCGGGTGCGTCGTCGCTCGATCGGCGTCGTCTTCCAGGACTACAACCTCATCCCCTCGCTCACCGGGGCGGAGAACGTCGCCCTCCCCCTCGAGCTCGACGGCACCGGGGTGCGTGCCGCGCGTCGCCTGGCGCGCGAGGCGCTGGCGCTCATGGGCCT
>JBHWMJ010000040.1:0-2588 GCA_043423105.1 Marihabitans sp. | reverse complement strand
GGGCCCATGTCGATGCCCTCGGCCTCGACGTTGAGCTCACGGGCCAGGCCGAAGAGCTCGACGAGCGTCTTGCCGGCGGAGGCCATGGCGTCGCCCGGCGTCATCGAGCTCTTCGTCTCGACGTCGACGACGAGGCGGTCGAAGTCGGTGCGCTGCTCGACACGGGTCGCCTCGACCTTGTAGGTCACGGCGAGGACGGGGCTGTAGATCGAGTCGACGGGGATCCGTCCGATCTCCTGGTCGCCCGACTTGTTCTGCTGCGCCGAGACGTAGCCACGGCCACGCTCGACGGTCAGCTCCATCTCGACGCTGCCCTTGTCGTTGAGCGTCGCGATGTGCAGGTCGGGGTTGTGCACCTCGACGCCGGCCGGCGGGTTGATGTCGGCGGCGGTGATCGCACCGGCACCGGTCTTGCGCAGGTACATCACGACCGGCTCGTCGTTCTCGGAGGAGACGACGAGACCCTTGAGGTTGAGGATGATCTCGGTGACGTCCTCCTTGACACCCGGGATCGTGGAGAACTCGTGGAGCACTCCGTCGATCCGGATCGAGGTGAGGGAGGCACCCGGGATGCTGCTCAGCAGGGTGCGACGAAGGGAGTTGCCGAGGGTGTAGCCGAAGCCAGGCTCGAGGGGCTCGATGACGAACCGCGAGCGGTTGTCGGCGACGACCTCCTCGGTGAGGACAGGGCGCTGTGCGATGAGCACGGTGTTCTTCCTTCCCACGGGCGACCGCTATATGACGCCACGTGATGGGTGCCGGTCTGACCCGGCGGTTGCCCCCGCATCTGTCCGCGGGGGCAACCCTGGTGGATCCGGTGGATCAGTTCTTCGAGTAGAGCTCGACGATGAGCTGCTCGGTGAGCGGCGTGTCGATCTGCTCGCGGGTCGGCAGCTGGTGCACGAGGATCTTCAGGCTGCCCGGGACGACGTGAAGCCACGCCGGGACGGGGCGCTCGCCGAAGGTCTCACGAGCCAGCTGGAAGGGGAAGGACTCCACCGACTGCTTGCGGATCGTGATGATGTCGTACTGCTCGACACGGTGGCTCGGGACGTCGGTGCGGACACCGTTGATCTCGAAGTGGCCGTGCGTCACGAGCTGACGGGCGTGCCGGCGCGTCCGGGCCAGGCCCGCGCGGTAAATGACGTTGTCGAGCCGGGACTCGAGGATCGTCAGCAGGTTCGAGCCGGTCTTGCCGGGGCGGTTGGCCGCCTCCTTGTAGTACCGGACGAACTGCTTCTCCATGACGCCGTAGGTGAAGCGAGCGCGCTGCTTCTCCTGGAGCTGGGTGAGGTACTCCTTCTCCTGGATCCGCCGACGGCCGTGCTGGCCGGGCGGGAAGGGACGGAGCTCGAAGTTCTTGTCGCCGCCGACGAGGTCGAGCTTGAGGCGACGGGACTTCTTGGTGATGGGGCCGGTGTAACGAGCCATGTTCTAGTTCTCCTGGTCCTTCTCGGCCTCAGACGCGGCGGCGCTTGGGCGGACGGACCCCGTTGTGCGGGCTGGGCGTGACGTCGCTGATCGCGCCGACCTCGAGGCCGGCTGCGGTCAGGGAGCGGATGGCGGTCTCACGACCGGAACCCGGGCCCTTGACGAAGACATCGACCTTGCGCATGCCGTGCTCCATGGCACGACGGGCGGCAGCCTCGGCGGCCATCTGCGCGGCGTAGGGGGTCGACTTGCGCGAACCCTTGAAGCCGACCTGGCCCGCGGAGGCCCAGGAGATGACGGCACCGGTGGGGTCGGTGATGGAGATGATCGTGTTGTTGAACGTGCTCTTGATGTGAGCCTGGCCCACGGCGACGTTCTTCTTGACCTTGCGACGCACCTTGGCGCCGGAGCGGGTCTTGGGAGGCATTACTTACCAACCTTCTTCTTGCCGGCGACGGTGCGCTTGGGACCCTTGCGGGTACGGGCGTTGGTCTTGGTGCGCTGACCGCGCACCGGGAGACCGCGGCGGTGACGGAGGCCCTCGTAGGTCCCGATCTCGACCTTGCGGCGGATGTCCGCGGCAACCTCGCGACGGAGGTCACCCTCGAGCTTGACGTTGGCCTCGAGCCAGTCGCGGAGCGCGACGAGCTGGTCGTCGACGAGGTCCTTGACGCGGGTGCTCGGGTCGATGCCGGTGGCGGCGAGAGACTTCTGCGAGGTCGTGCGACCGACGCCGAAGATGTAGGTCAGTGCGACCTCGACGCGCTTGTCGCGCGGCAGGTCCACTCCAACAAGACGTGCCATCTTGTGGTGATTCCTTGTCTGTGCTTCCGGAGGTCTGGTAGCAGCACCGGTCCGAGGGGTGGTGTCCTCACGATGGGCGTGAGGCCCTGCGGTCCTCGGCCTCCGGGCCGAGGGTGACGTCCTGCGTGTCAGGGGTCGGGTACTGCCTGCTTCGTGTGTTCTGTTGTCTCGAAGTCGTGCGACGCGTGCGGGGACCCGAGGGTCCCGGCGAATGCGATCAGCCCTGGCGCTGCTTGTGGCGCAGGTTCTCGCAGATCACCATGACCCGACCGTTGCGGCGGATCACCTTGCACTTGTCACAGATCTTCTTGACGCTCGGCTGAACCTTCACTGCCAACTCGTCCTTGATCGAT
>JBHWMJ010000017.1:0-6805 GCA_043423105.1 Marihabitans sp. | reverse complement strand
CGAGCAGGTCGACGCCGGCCCCGGCTTCTACGCCGACACGACCGGCCCGGTCTACGACGAGGCGCGGGCCGCCTTCCGCGCGGCGTGGGACGGCGCCGAGCCGGTCGACATCGGGGTCGGCGGCTCGATCCCCTTCGTCGCCGCCTTCGCCGAGCGATTCCCCGACGCGGCGATCCTCGTCACCGGCGTCGAGGACCCCGACACCCGCGCGCACGGCGCCAACGAGTCGCTGCACCTCGGCGAGTTCGAGCGGGTGTGCGTCGCCGAGACGCTGCTGCTCGCCCGCCTCGGCGCGGTGCCTCGGGGCTGAACGATCAGGCGTCGGTCAGACGCGGCAGCCCGGGTTGCCCGGAGCCGGCCGGGCAACCCGGGCATGACCGTGCAATATCGCGGCCCTGGCCGAGTTTCCCGGCCCGTCAGGGCTGGGCGGTCCGCTCAGTGGCGAAGGGGTGAGGGGTCACCGCCGCGGGCGGCGAGCTCTGCCTCGGCCAGGTCGCGGCCGCCGAGCTCGAGCCCGGCGAGCGTCGTCGAGCCCTGCCACACCTCGCGCCCGCGCTCGGCGACGCGCACCTCGAGCCGTCCGACGAGGCTCTCGAGCGCACCCGGCGTGTTGCGTCGCTCCTCGACGAGCGGCACCGGGAGCACGAAGTCCTGCCCCGGCTCGATGCTCGCGTCGACCTCGATGCGCCAGCGGGCCGAGCGACCGCGCAGCTGCCAACGACCCGGACGGGCCTGCGTGCGGACGGGGGAGACGAGCGGGTCGCCGAGACGGACTACCCGGCCGTCGGGCAGCGCGACGACGAGCGCGGTGACCTCGGTGTGCAGGCGGCGGCCCCGCACCGACGGGCCGGCCGTGATCTGACCGCCGGCGAAGGCGACGCACGCCTCGCGGTCGGCGAAACCCTGCGCCTGCCCCCACCACCACGCGTCGGGGAAGCCGCCGCGGCCCCAGTTCTTCTCGCCGTACACCTGCCAGCCGTCGATCTCGACCCGCTCGCCGTCGATGACGGCGTGGCCAGTGGCCCGGCCACCAAGCAGCCACGGGTGCCAGTACTGGTTGAGGCCGGGCACGGCCTGGAAGACGCTCGACCCGCCGAGGTGTCGATGCGGCCACGGGCGGGGATCCTCGACGACGACGTGGACCTCGCTCGCCCCGAGGACCGCATCGAGCCGGCGGGCGTCCGCCTCGACCCGGCCCTCACCCCCTTCAGGCCTGGCCCGGACGCCCAGCCGCGCAGGGTCCGCCCACGCCCCGGCCAGCTCGGCCGTCGCGAGGTGCCCCGAGGGCTCGGCGGCGATCCCTACGGTCGCCCAGCGGTCTCCCTTCGCCGGGCTGTTGATGCCGACGAGGGTGATGATGACCCGCCCGCTCGCCGGGTCGGTGAACCGCCAGAAGTAGCCCTCCATCGACACCCCGTGCCAGGGAAGCGGGTCGCCGAAGGGCAGGTCGGCCCCGGTGCGTCGGTAGGTCGTGAGGAGAGAGCTCATGCCGCCACCCTGCCCCGGTTCGACGAAGGATCGACCGCTCGAGGTGCCGTTGCTTCTTCGAACCGTTTGTGAACGGTTTCAACTACCGTGGAGATATGACCCAGGGAGCGTATGTCGAGCAGGAGTACAACCGCGACACGAACTACATCGAGGACCGGATCCTCGCCGACCCCGACCCGGCGAAGGCCCCCGGCACCGACACCCCGGTCGGTGAGCAGCAGTGGCCGGTCGAGCCCGGGCGCTACCGCCTCGTCGTCTCGCGCGCCTGCCCGTGGGCCAACCGGGCGATCATCGTGCGCCGCCTCCTCGGCCTCGAGGACGTCATCTCGATGGGCATCGCCGGGCCGACCCACGACGCGGACAGCTGGACCTTCGACCTCGACGAGGGCCACCTCGACCCGGTGCTGCAGATCCCGCGGCTCAAGGACGCCTACGAGACGCGCTGGCCCGGGTACCCGCGCGGCATCACCGTCCCAGCGGTCGTCGACGTCCCGAGCGGCGGGGTGGTGACGAACAACTTCCCGCAGATCACCGAGGACTTCTCCACCCAGTGGCGGGAGCACCACCGCGGCGGCGCGCCGGACCTGTGGCCCGAGGACCTGCAGGACGAGATGGCCGCCATCAACAAGCGCGTCTACACCGAGGTCAACAACGGCGTGTACCGGTGCGGTTTCGCCGGCACCCAGGCCTCGTACGACACGGCCTACGAACGGCTGTGGACGGCGCTCGACTGGCTCGAGGAGCACCTCGCCGACCGCCGTTACCTCCTCGGCGACCACATCACCGAGGCCGACGTGCGGCTCTTCACCACCCTGGCCCGCTTCGACGCCGCCTACCACGGGCACTTCAAGTGCAACCGTTCCAAGCTGACCGAGATGCCGGTCCTCTGGGCGTACGCCCGCGACCTCTTCACCACGCCCGGTTTTGGCGACACGACGGACTTCGTCCACATCAAGCGGCACTACTACGAGGTCCACCGCGACATCAACCCGACCGGGGTCGTCCCTCAGGGTCCGGACCTCGCCGGCTGGCTCGAGCCGCACGGCCGGGAGAGCCTCGGCGGCTCACCGTTCGGGAACGGTACCCCTCCCGGTCCGATCGCCGAGGGGGAGCGCGTGCCGGTCGAGCACAACCCCTTCGTCGACCCGGCGACGGGGCTGATCCGCGCGACCTGAGCGAGGGCTCGGCCTTCCTGAGTCGGGTGTGGGACGTCAGCTTCGTCCGGGGCTTCTTCCAGGGCGCCGCCGTCGCGCTCATCATCGCGGGCATCTACCTCCTGGGTCGACCTCGCCGATGCCGTGGGCGCGGCGGTGCTCGCGGACCTCGACCCGGAGGGCGATGACCATCTCGAGATCGTCCTGCGCAGCGCCGAGACCGAAGGGGTGGCACGTGACCTCCTCCGGCAGTCGGTCACCTCGGCCCGGGCGCACGGGCACAGCTGGGCCGCCATCGGCGCCACGATCGGGATGAGCCGGCAGGCGGTGCAGCAGCGCTTCGGCGGTGCGGCCGAGAGCGAGTCCGGGGCGAAGGGGGAAACCCGCCGGCTCGGTCCCGTCACCGCCTTCGACGAGATGGGCGAGCTCGAGCTCGCCGGGCGGCAGGGCTGGCGCACCGTCGGCGCCGGGATGCTCCACCACCTCGTGGAGCGCACGGACACCCAGTGGGAGACCCGGCGGGTGGCCTGGACCGGACCCTCCCGACGGCTCGAGCGCGACGGGTGGCAGGTGGCCGTGCGTGCCTTCCCGTGGGTCTACCTCGTCCGCGACCGGGGCATCCCTGCCGAGCGTCAGGGGGACGAGCAGACCTCCTAGGCTGGGTGACCATGGGATCGCTCCTCGACCTCCTCGCTGAGCAGCCGGTCCTCCTCCTCATGATCCTGCTCGCGGTCGGGTCGGTCCTCGGCGCCGTCCGCTTCCAGCGCGTCCAGCTCGGGCCGGCCGCCGTGCTCTTCGCGGCGATCGGCGTGGCAGCAGCCGGCGCCTCGGCCGACGTCCCGCTCGTCATCCCCGAGGTCGTCGGCACCCTCGGCCTCGTCCTCTTCACGTACACCGTCGGGATCGTCTCGGGACCGAGCTTCTTCTCCTCGCTGCGCACGGGCTGGCGCACGATGCTGGCGGTCGTCGCGACCTTCGTCGTCGTCGCGGTCGTCGGGGTGGTCGTGGGGCGCCTGCTCGGACTCACCTCGCCGGTCATCGCCGGCTCCTTCGCCGGTGCGCTGAACAACACCCCGGCGCTGGCCGCGGCGACCGAGCGCTCCGGTGACGCGGTCGGGCCGACGATCGGCTACTCGATCGCCTACCTCTACGGCGTCATCGGGATGCTCCTCATCAGCCTCGTCGTGCTGCGGCACGAGCGCGCGGACAGCAGCTCGCAAGCCCCGCTGGACAACGTCACGGTGCGGGTCGACACCGACGAGATGGTGCCGGTGAGCGCCCTCGAGGCGATGCGTCCGGGTGAGGTCGTCGTCTCCCGGCTGCAGCACGGCGAGGAGGCGCCGATCGAGCTGCCGTCCGGATGGACCGTCCTGCGCCGCGGCGACCTCGTCGGCCTCGTCGGTCAGGCGCCCGCCATCGAGGCCCTGGTCGAACGCATCGGGCACCGGTCGACGCACACCCTCATCGACCACCGGGACTACGACTACCGACGCATCACCCTCTCCAACCCACGCTTGGCCGGTCGCACCCTCGGCGAGCTGCACATCGACGAGCAGTTCGCCGCCAACGTCACCCGCGTGCGCCGCGGCGACGTCGACCTCGTTGCGCACCACGACTTCGTCGTGCAGATGGGTGACCGGCTGCGGGTCGTCGCCGCCAAGGACAAGATGGCCGCCGTCACCAAGCACCTCGGGGACTCCGAGCGCGGACTGAGCGACATCAACCCCATCGGCTTCGCCCTCGGCCTGGCCGTCGGCGTGGCCCTTGGCCTCGTCGAGATCCCCCTGCCGGGAGGGTCCTTCGCGCTCGGGGCCGCCGCGGGCACGCTCATCGTCGGACTGGCCTTCGGGCGGCTCGGCCGGGTGGGCCCGATCGTCGTCTCGATGCCGAACTCGGCCGCGACGACCCTCTCCGTCTTCGGCATGCTCACCTTCCTCGCCTACGCCGGGTCCAGGGCGGGGGAGGGCTTCGTCGGTGCGGTGACCTCCGACGTCGGCTGGAAGGTCGCCGTCGTCGGGGCCGTCATGACGACACTGGCGGCGGTCGGCATCGCCCTCGTCGGTCGCTACGGCCTGCGCCAGCCCCCGCGTGAGCTGGCAGGCGTCCTGGCCGGCAGCCAGACCCAGCCGGCCGTCCTCGCCTTCGCCAACGAGCGCACCGGCTTCGACACCCGGGTCGGGCTCGGCTACGCGCTCGTCTACCCCGCGGCGATGATCGCGAAGATCCTCATCGCCCAGCTGCTCGCTGGCCTGCCTGGCTGACCGGCATCGGTACCCTCACGACGTGCACGTCCTCATCGCTCCCGACTGCTTCACCGGGACGCTCACCGCGACCCAGGCGGCCGGCGCCATCGCCGCCGGCTGGCGCAGCAGCGCCCCGGACGACCTGCTGACCCTGCTGCCGCTGAGCGACGGCGGACCGGGCTTCCTCGACGTGATCTCGGGCGCTCTCGAGGGCGAGACGGTGGCGGTGACCGTCTCGGACCCGCTCGGGCGGCGTGTCCCGGCGGCGGTCTTCCTCACCGAGGACGAAGGGGGACGCACGGCCTGGGTGGAGAGCGCCCAGGCCGTCGGGCTGCACCTGCTCGAGGCGTCCGAGCGCGACCCCGGCGTCACGACCTCCGCAGGGCTGGGCGAGCTGCTCCTCGCCGCAGTCTCCTCCGGGGCGCGTCGCGTCGTCGTCGGGCTCGGCGGGTCCGGCACGAACGACGCCGGCGCAGGCATGCTCGCCGCGCTCGGCGGCACAGGCGAGGGCTTCCTCGTGGGCGGTGGGCTCGGGCTGGGCAGCGTGGCGCCAGACGACGTCGCCGGGGTCGTCGACGCGGCGCGGGAGGCCCTGGCCGGGGTCGAGGTCGTCGCCGCGACCGACGTGGAGGTCCCGCTCCTCGGGCTCGATGGCGCGAGCGCGAACTTCGCGGCGCAGAAGGGTGCCAGCCCCGAGCTGGCCCAGCAGCTCGAGCGCTCGCTCGGCCACTTCGTCTCGGTGCTCTCCGGCGTCCACCCCGCGCCCACCGACCTGCTCACCGGCCGTCCTCGACGGCTCGACCGCGAGCCGGGGGCCGGCGCCGCCGGCGGGATCGGCTACGGCCTGCTCGTCCTCGGGGCGCGGCGGGTCAGCGGGGTCGACCTCACCCTCGAGGCGGTCGGAATCGATGACCTGCTCGCCGCCGCCGACCTCGTCGTCACGGGAGAGGGCTCGCTCGACTGGCAGTCCCGTCAGGGCAAGGTCGCCAGCGGGGTGTGCGCCGCGGCCGGCCGGCACGGCACGCCGGTCGTCATCATTGCTGGCCGGGTCCAGCTCGGTCGGCGCGAGGCGATGGCGATGGGCGCCAGCGGTGTCTACGCCGTCGCGGAGAGCCTCGCCGAGGTCGATGCGTCCCTGGCTGACCCCGTGCCACGGCTCACCGACCGCGCCGCGCGGGTGGCCCGCACCTGGTCACCCCGCCGCTGACGGTCCTGGACCAGGCCCAGACCTCGCGTAGGGTGGTCAGGGAACAACCCCGGCAGGACCCGTGTTGGGCCTGCTGACGGGCGTCAAGGCCCGCTCCCCGAGACACGTGAGGTAACCCATGAGCGTCCAGGACGAGACGAACGCCGCGACCACCACCGACGAGGGCACCCACGGCGTCCTCCTCACCGACGTCGCCGCCGACAAGGTCCGCTCCCTGCTCGAGCAGGAGGGTCGCGACGACCTGCGCCTGCGGGTCGGCGTGCAGCCCGGCGGCTGCTCCGGCCTGATCTACCAGCTGTACTTCGACGAGCGCACCCTCGACGGTGACCTCGTGCGCGACTTCAGCGGCGTCGAGGTCGTCGTCGACCGGATGAGCGCCCCCTACCTCGGTGGCGCGACGATCGACTTCGCCGACACCATCGAGAAGCAGGGCTTCACCATCGACAACCCCACCGCGGGCAGCTCCTGCGCCTGCGGTGACTCCTTCAGCTGAGCCCGTCGAGGCTCGTCGCAGAGCTCCTCGCACCTCAGGGAGCGGAGGAGAGCGCACGACGAAGGGGGCGGCGCCGGATGCTTCGGTTCTCATGGTCCTCGCAACACCTCGTTCTGAGGAGTTGCGAGGACCATGGTCGTTTCGGAGGGGCGTAGGCGCCCGGTGGAGGTGACGCCGGAGCTGGTGGCTGCGGTGGTTGCCGAGTTCGAGACCTCGGGGT
>JBHWMJ010000014.1:0-14744 GCA_043423105.1 Marihabitans sp. | reverse complement strand
GAGAAGGGCTACGAGGTCCCGCAGACCTGGTCCGAGATGATGGACCTCTCCAAGAAGATCGCGGAGGACACCAAGGGCGAGGAGGGCGTCAAGCCCTGGTGCGCCGGTATCGCCTCCGGTGACGCCACCGGCTGGCCGGCGACCGACTGGATGGAGGACCTCATCCTTCGCACGGCCGGTCCGGAGGTCTACGACCAGTGGGTCAACCACGAGATCCCCTTCAACGACCCGCAGGTCGTCGAGGCCCTCGGTGAGATGGGCAAGATCCTCAAGGACCCGGCCATGATCAACGGTGGCCTCGGTGACGTGAAGACCATCGCCACGACCGAGTTCCAGGCTGGCGGTCTGCCGATCCTCGACGGCATGTGCTACATGCACCGTCAGGCGTCGTTCTACGCCGCCAACTGGGTCGAGGCCGGCGCCGAGGTCGGCGAGGACGCCGACGTCTGGGCGTTCTACCTGCCGGCCATGGAGGCCGACGGTGAGAAGCCGGTCCTCGGCGGTGGCGAGTTCATCGCGGCCTTCGACGACCGCCCCGAGGTCCAGGCCTTCCAGACCTACCTCTCCTCTGACGTCTGGGCCAACGAGAAGGCCAAGAACACCGAGGGTGGCTGGGTCAGCGCCAACAGCGGCCTCGACGTCGCCAACCTGAAGTCCCCGCTCGACAAGCTTGCCGCGGAGACCCTTCAGGACGAGCAGTCCGTCTTCCGCTTCGACGGTTCCGACCAGATGCCGGGCGCCGTGGGTGCCGGCACCTTCTGGAAGGAGATGACGAACTGGATCGCCACCGACAAGGACGACAAGGCCGTCCTGGACGCGATCGAGAAGAGCTGGCCGGCGTCGTCCAAGTGACGACCTGACGCTCAGCAGGGGCGGGCCCGGGAGGACCCGGGTTCGCCCCTGCTGCGCAGAATGGGAAGGCTGACAGATGTCAACAGTCGAAAAGCTCGGGCTGATGCTCGTAGCGATCGGGATCTTCGCCCTCGTCTTCGTGGGGATCCTGCTCATCGCCGCCCGGTTCAGCGGGCGGACCGGAGAGCGCATCCAGGCGGGGAGCTTCGTTCTCCCGGCGGTCCTCTTCATCCTCGTGGGGTTGATCTACCCGGCCCTCCTCACGATCCGTGACTCGTTCATCGAGGACGGCAGCGGCGGGTACGGGCTGCAGAACTACGTCGACATCTTCACCCAGTCGGCGTACGTCACGGTCCTGAAGAACACCGCGCTCTGGGTCATCCTCGTGCCGCTGCTCGCCACGGCGATCGGACTGATCTACGCGATCGTCGTCGACCGCTCTCCGTGGGAGAAGGCCGCGAAGGCGCTCGTCTTCCTCCCGATGGCGATCTCCATGGTCGGCGCGTCGATCATCTGGAAGTTCGTCTACGAGTACAAGCCGTCCTTCCGTCCCCAGACTGGTGTCCTCAACGCCCTGATGACCAAGCTCGGGTTCGAGTCCAAGCAGTTCCTGCTCGACATCCCGATGAATACGTTCTTCCTCATCATCGTCATGGTGTGGATCCAGGCGGGATTTGCCATGACGATCCTCTCTGCGGCGATCAAGGCGATCCCCGACGACATCGTCGAGGCGAGCCAGCTCGACGGGGTCAACGCGATCCAGCGGTTCCGCTTCATCACCCTCCCGTCCATCCGACCGGCCGTCATCGTGGTCCTCACGACGATCGGTATCGGGACGCTCAAGGTATTCGACATCGTCCGCACGATGACTGGTGGACAGTTCGACACCTCGATCATCGCCAACGAGTTCTACTCGGCCTACTTCACGCAGAACCGGCCTGGCCTGGCCTCGGCGCTGGCCGTCATCCTCTTCGTGCTCGTCGTCCCGATCGTCGCCTACAACGTTGTCCAGATGCGGAAGGACGCCTGATGAGCACCATCCCGACCCCCGTCGACGGCGGCGAGCTGACCGACACCAACGCCGCGAAGCGCAAGCCCTCCAGGCGCGGCCGTGCTGGATCGGCGTCCCAGGCGAAGGGCTGGCTGTCGAACCCCGTCGCATCTGTCGTCGCGATCGTCATCGCCGTGCTGTGGACGATCCCGACGTTCGGGCTCTTCGTCACCTCCTTCCGCGAGCAGAAGGACATCAACCGCTCCGGCTGGTGGACGTCCTTCACCTCGCCGGACAAGTACACGCTGGAGAACTACCAGGCGGCGTTGAGCCCGGAGGGGAGCTCGAGCCTGCTCGACTTCTTCGTCAACAGCCTCGTCATCACCGTCCCCTCGGTGCTGCTGCCACTCCTGCTGGCGTCGCTCGCGGCCTACGCCTTCGCGTGGATCGACTTCCCGGGCCGCAACTGGCTCTTCGTCGCGGTCTTCGCGCTCCAGATCGTCCCGCTGCAGGTGGCGCTCATCCCGCTCCTGCGTCTGTACACGGACGCTGGACTCGAGGGCTCGTACTGGACCGTGTGGATCTCGCACACGATCTTCGCGCTCCCGTTGGCGATCTTCCTCATCCACAACTTCATGAAGGAGATCCCGGCCTCGCTCATGGAGGCAGCCCGGGTCGACGGTGCGGGCCACGTCCGCATCTTCTTCCAGCTGCTCATGCCCCTCATCGGACCGGCGCTGGCGTCCTTCGGGATCTTCCAGTTCCTCTGGGTGTGGAACGACCTGCTCGTCTCGCTCGTCTTCCTTGGCGGTGACATCAACCTGCGTCCGCTGACGGTGCACATCGCTGAGCTGTCGGGTACCCGCGGGTCCGCATGGCACGTACTCTCCGCAGGTGCCTTCGTCTCGATGGTCGTGCCGGTGGCGGTCTTCCTCGGCCTCCAGCGGTACTTCGTCCGCGGGCTCCTGGCCGGTGGGCTGAAGGGCTGACGCACGCGACACGACGAAGGGGTGCGCCTCGGCTCTCTGGCCGGGGCGTACCCCTTCGTCGTTGCCCCGGACTGGCAGCCGCTCACGGAGGTGGCAATCCGCTCGCGAACGGTCGCGAGCGGATGACACAAACTTAGGGAAGTTCGGATCTGGTGGGGGAGTAGGCCCCCGGGTGCCCGACGGTGATCCCGCTCGTCGCCAGGCCCCGCTCGATCGCCGGTGTGATCTCGGCGTCGCCGGCCGCGGCCAGCTGCTCTCGAGACCCGTCCGACCCGAGCAGCCCGGCGTCGAGCAGCCCTGAGAGCAGCCCCGCCATGAAGGAGTCGCCCGCTCCCACGGTGTCGGCGACGGAAGTCGCTCTGGTGGGCGCCGACCCCGTCGCGCCGGACCGGGTCGCCCAGCGCACCCCCTTCGCCCCCTCCGTGATGACGACGAGGTGCGCGCCGAGCTCGATCCACCGTTGCGAGACCTTGGTGAGGTCCACGCCCGGGTAGAGATGGGCGACGTCCTCGTCGCTCGCCTTCACGACATCGCTGAGCGCGACGACCCCTTCGACCGCGGCCAGTGCGCCGGCAGGGTCGACGAGCGAAGGGCGGATGTTGGGGTCGTAGGAGACCGTCGCGTGCTCCCGTACGGCAGCGAGGGCGTCGAGCACCGTCGCCGCTCCGGGTGGCAGGGCAGTCGCGAGCGAGCCGGTGTGCACGTGGGCGTACCTGGTCGGCTCGGCGAGAAACGGCTGCAGGTCCGGGGTCCAGTCGAGGTCGAAGGTGTAGCTCGCGGCCCCGTCGGCACCGACCGACGCCTGCGCGGTCGAGGTCCGGCCGGGCCGGTGCGAGCCCGCCGTGAGACGGACGCCGTGCTCAGCGAGGTGCTCGATCACGCGACCGCCCCGCTCGTCGTCGCCGACGCAGGCGGCCAGATCTGTCGCGTGATCGAGGCGGGCCAGGCCCATCGCGACGTTCGCCGGGCTGCCCCCGACGTGCTCGGTCACCGAGCCGTCGTGGTCGACGATGTCGACGAGCGCCTCACCGACGACGAGTACCGGGTGCTGCCCGGGGTCGGTGCTCACGCCTGGCTCTGGACCGCCCCGAGGGACGCGTACTGGTCGAGCTTCGTGAGGCGGTGGTGACCCTCGACCGTGCGGATCGTGCCCGAGCGGCTGCGCATGACGAGCGAGTGCGTCGTCGCACCGCCTGAGCGGTACCGGACGCCACGGAGCAGCTCGCCGTCGGTGATGCCGGTCGCGACGAAGAAGCAGTTGTCCGTCCGGATGAGGTCATCGGTCGTCAGGACCGCGTCGAGGTCGTGGCCAGCGTCGATCGCGCGCTGCCGCTCGTCGTCGTCCGTCGGCCAGAGCTTGCCCTGGATGACGCCGCCGAGGCACTTGATGGCGCATGCGGTGATGATCCCCTCGGGCGTGCCGCCGACGCCGAGGAGCAGGTCGATCCCGGTGCCCTCGCGCGCCGCGCCGATGGCGCCGGCGACGTCGCCGTCGGAGATGAAGCGGATCCGGGCGCCGGCCTCGCGGACCTCGGCGGCGAGCTGCTCGTGGCGCGGGCGGTCGAGCATGACGACGGTGACGTCCTCGACGTCCTCGCCCTTGGCCTTAGCCACGCGACGGATGTTCTCCTTGACGGGCAGGCGGATGTCGACGGCGTCGGCGGCCTCGGGACCGGTGACGAGCTTGTCCATGTAGAAGACGGCGCTCGGGTCGTACATCGAGCCGCGGTCGGCCACGGCCATGACCGAGACGGCGTTGGTCATCCCCTTGGCGGTCAGCGTCGTGCCATCGATCGGGTCGACGGCGACGTCGCACGCAGGACCGGTGCCGTCGCCGACCTCCTCGCCGTTGTAGAGCATCGGGGCGTCGTCCTTCTCGCCCTCGCCGATGACGACGACGCCGCGCATCTGGACGGTCGAGATCATCGCTCGCATCGCCTCGACGGCCGCACCGTCGGCGGTGTTCTTGTCGCCACGCCCCACCCAGCGGCCGCCAGCCATCGCCGCGGCCTCGGTGACCCGGACGAGCTCGAGGGCGAGGTTGCGATCGGGGGTCGTCGTGGGCATGGCGTGGTCCTTAGGTCGGGGTGCGCGTCGTCGGGCGGCGGCGGGGGCCGCTGCTCCCGAGCCTATCGAGGGCGAAGGTGGAGCTGTCAGGGCATCGTGGGAAGCGACGGGCGTCACGGTGGTGCTCCAGGGGATGCGAGAATCGCCCCCATGAGTCAGAGCTCGGTCAGCCACTACGCGAAGGGATCCGTGGCGAACATCGCCCGGTCCCTCCTCGTCATCGGGGCGATCACGGCTGCGCTCTTCTTCCTCATCTCGCGGACCAGCTCGGTGACCGCCGAGCAGGTCGACGCGGCTGCCGCGGCCGAGCAGCACGGCCGGCAGGCGGGGCTGCCCTTCGAGTACGCCTCCGACCTGCCGGAGGGCTGGACCCCCACGTCGTCGCGGTACGTGCGCTCCAAGGACGAGCTCATGATGTGGAGCGCCACCTGGACAACCCCGGACGGGCAGTACGTCGCCGTCCAGCAGGTGGCCGACGCCACTGACTCGTGGGTGAGCACCATGACGAACAACGGCAAACAGGTCGGCACCGTGACGACGCAGGACGGTCGCACCTGGCTCAAGCGGGACCGGGAGGGCAAGGTCCAGCGCAGCCTCGTCCACCGTCAGACGGGGGAGGGGGAGCTGACCACCCTGGTCACCGGCACGGGGACCTTCGAGCAGCTCGAGACCTTCGCCGACCACCTCGAGGCGGTCGACGTCCCGACCCGCTGACGGGCGAGCTGATCGTCGGGTCAGTCCTCGGGATCCTCAGCGGCCTCATCGCCGGCCTGCAGGCTCGCCTCGGCCTTGTCGAGCCACGAGCTGCAGTGCGCTGCCAGCTCTTCGCCGCGCTGCCAGAGCCGCATCGACTCCTCGAGACCGGTGCGCCCTGACTCCAGGGTCGCGACGAGCGCGACGAGCTCGTCACGGGCCTGCTCGTACGTCAGCTCGTCGACCGGCCGTGGTGCGCTGCTCTCGCTCATGCCGGACACCCTACGAGCCACCACCGACGACCGAGGCGGCGAAGTCGCCGTCCGCGACGGTGACGCGCAGCAGCTCCTCCGCCCCGACCTCCGCGCGAGAGCGGACGACGGCGCCGTCATGCTGCTGGACGATCGCGTACCCACGGTCGAGCGTGCTCTGCGGGGAGAGGATCCGTGCCTGCGAGCCGAGATGACCGACGCGGTCGCGCTCGCGGTGCAGCATCGCCTCGGTCCGGGACCTGGCCCGGTGCCGTAGCGTCTCGACGACCTCGCGCTGCGTGCGCACGAGTGAGGTGCGGTCGGCCAGGACGGGGCGTGAGGTGAGCTGGACCAGGCCGCGTCGTTCGCGCTCGAGCGTGCCGCGTGCATGCGTGCGCAGGCGCACGAGGCCTTGCTCGACCGTCCGCCGCTCGAGCGCGTGGTCGGGGCAGATGAGCGCGGCGGCGTCAGTCGGGGTGGAGGCCCGGACGTCGGCCACCAGATCGAGGAGGGGCCGGTCGACGTCGTGGCCGATGGCGCTGACCACGGGGGTCAGCGCCTGGCTGACCGCCCGGATCATCGTCTCGTTGCTGAAGGGGAGCAGGTCCTCGACCGCGCCACCGCCCCGAGCGATGACGATGACGTCGACCGCCGGGTCCGCGTCAAGCTCCTCGAGCGCCGCGACGACATCAGTGACCGCCTGGGCGCCCTGGACCGCGACCGCCCGGATCTCGAAGGGCAGCCCGGGCCAGCGCCGCCGTGCGTTCTCCACGACGTCCTTCTCCGCGGCGCTGGCCCGCCCGCAGATCAGCCCGACCCGCCGTGGCAGGAAGGGCAGGGATCGCTTGCGGTCGGCGTCGAAGAGCCCCTCGGCGAGGAGGTGCTGGCGCAGGTACTCGACGCGCGCGAGCAGCTCGCCGATGCCGACGGGGCGGATCTGCCGCACGTCCATCGAGAGCGACCCGCGCTGGGTCCAGTACGACGGCTTCGCCTGGACGACGACCCGGGCGCCCTGGGTGAGCGGCGTGGGCATCGCGTCGAGCGCGTTGACCTGGACCGAGCACGAGAGCGACATGTCGACGTCCGGGTCCCGCAGGGTGAGGTAGGCGTACCGCGACCCCGGCCGGCGGTTGAGCTGGACGACCTGGCCCTCGACCCAGGTGACGGACATCTTGTCGACGTAGTCCTGGATCTTCAGGCTGAGCACGCGCACCGGCCACGGCTGCTCCGCGGTCGTGTCGGCAGCGCGCTCGGGCAGGGGTCCGGCCATGGGCGTCAGCGTAGGTCGCGGCACTGACAATCACCGGGAGATGGCACTACGACGCGGCCTTCGCCCGGATCGCCGGGGACCCCTCCGAGCTGCTGGTCGTCGCCGAGGTGGACGGCGAGGTGGTCGCCACCCACACCGGCTTCAAGCGACCGCTGGGCTGACCCAGGGTCCGTTAAGGGCGCTCACCTACGATTGGGCCCATGACTGACACCAAGAAGGTCCTGCTCGCGGCTCCCCGCGGCTACTGCGCCGGTGTCGACCGCGCAGTCGTCACCGTGGAGCGTGCGCTCGAGCTCTACGGCCCCCCGGTGTACGTACGCAAGGAGATCGTCCACAACAAGCACGTCGTGACGACGCTCGAGAAGCGGGGCGCGATCTTCGTCGAGGAGACCGACGAGGTGCCCGAGGGCGCGACCGTCGTCTTCTCCGCCCACGGTGTCGCGCCTGTCGTCCATGAGGAGGCGAGGCAGCTCAACCTCAAGACCATCGACGCGACCTGCCCGCTCGTGACGAAGGTCCACCGCGAGGCGGTCCGCTTCGCCGACGACGACTTCGACATCCTCCTCATCGGCCACGAGGGCCACGAGGAGGTCATCGGCACCTCCGGCGAGGCGCCCGAGCACATCACCCTCGTCGACGGGCCGGACGACGTCGCGAACGTCACCGTTCGCGACCCGGAGAAGGTCGTCTGGCTCTCGCAGACCACTCTCTCGGTCGACGAGACGATGGAGACCGTGCGGCGGCTGCGCGAGAAGTTCCCCAGGCTGCAGGACCCGCCCAGCGACGACATCTGCTACGCCACCCAGAACCGTCAGCTCGCCGTGAAGCAGATGGCGCAGGACTGCGACCTCATGATCGTCGTCGGCTCGCGCAACTCCTCGAACTCGGTGCGGCTCGTCGAGGTCGCGGTCGACCACGGCGCCGAGGCCGGCTACCTCGTCGACTACGCCGACGAGATCGACGAGGCGTGGCTCGAAGGGGTCCAGACGGTCGGCGTGACCTCGGGTGCGTCCGTGCCGGAGATCCTCGTCCGAGACGTCCTGGCCTACCTCGCCGAGCGAGGCTTCGAGGACGTCCAACCGGTCGTCGCGGCGGAGGAGTCTCTGCTCTTCGCCCTCCCGATGGAGCTGCGCCGCGACCTCAAGGCTGCGGGCATGAGCGACAAGATGAAGCACGACGCCGGGTCGCTCGCCGACGCCGGCCAGCTGCACTGACCCGCTGACCCCTCACCGCTCCGTCACGCGGGGTCGGCCCGTTCCCCGCTGCGCGGGTTGAGCCGGGCCTCGAGAGCGTCCGCAGCCCGGCGAAGGGGGACGAGCAGCGACTCGAGGTCGCTCACCGATCCTTCGGGGTAGGTCAGGGCCACGGCAGCTGTCGGACGGTCCGTCCGGTCCAGGACCGGGAGGGCGACGGAGGCCAGCCCGGCTGTCACCGTGCCGACCTCGACCGCGTGGCCACGGCGACGGACGGCTACGAGCTCACGGCGCAGGTGGGAGGGCGTGCGCGGGGCTCCTGGGCGGGCGACGAGCTCGGCGGCGCTCGGGTAGAGCGCGGTGACCTGTCGGCCAGGCAGGGCCGCGAGCATCGCCAGGCCGCTCGCCGTCGTCGAGGCGGGCAGCCTGACACCGACGTCCGAGACGAGCAGAGGGCGCCCCTTCGCCCGCTCCTCGATGACGTAGAGGACGTCCCTGCCGTCGAGGACCGCGAGGTGCCCGTTGTGGGTCGTCGTGTCGACGAGTCGCTGGACGAGGGGTCGGGCCAGCCGCTGCAGCGGGCTCTGCCGCTGGTACCCGCTCGAGAGCTCGAAGGCTGCGACGCCCAGCCCCCACGTCCCTTCGTCGCGGTAGTGCGTCGCGTAGCCGAGCGAGGCCATCTCGGTGAGCAGCCGGTAGGTCGTGCTCCTCGGCAGGTCCAGCGCGTGGGCGATCGCCGCGGCGGGGACCGGCTCGACCTTGCCCGCGAGGTGGGTGAGGACCCGGAGCGTGTGCGTGGCCGCCGGCGCCCGTGACATGAGGGGCACGCTACGCGATGTCCCAGATATGAGACAGAGGTCCTCGGTCGACGCTATCCGCGGCCACTCGGCCGCCATGACGATGGACGCCATGACGACGACCTCTGACCCTGGCCTGGCGCACGACCCGGCAGCGACGGTCACCATCGGCGAGACGCCCCTGACCATCGAGCAGGTCGTCGCCGTGGCCCGCCACGACGCTCCCGCTGCCATCAGCGACGCGGCCTGGGAGCGGGTGCGCGAGGCGCGTCGGATCATCGAGGCGCTGGCCGACGACGTCGAGCCCCACTACGGCGTCTCGACCGGCTTCGGCGCGCTCGCGACGACCCACATCCCGGTCGCCAAGCGGGCGGCGCTGCAGCGCTCGCTCGTCCGGTCCCACGCGGCAGGCAGCGGCCCCGAGGTGGAGCGCGAGGTGGTGCGTGCCCTCATGCTCCTGCGCATCCAGACCCTCGCGACCGGACGGACCGGCATCCGCGAGGAGACGCTGCGGCTCTACCTCGCGGTCCTGGCCGCCGGCATCACCCCGGTCGTGCACGAGTACGGCTCTCTCGGCTGCTCGGGCGACCTCGCGCCGTTGAGCCACTGCGCGCTCGTCCTCATGGGGGAGGGGCGCGTCCGGGACGCCGACGGTGAGCTGAGGGAGGCTGCTGACGCGCTGGCCGAGTCCGGCCTCACCCCGGTCGAGCTCCACGAGAAGGAAGGCCTGGCCCTCATCAACGGCACCGACGGCATGCTCGGGATGCTCTGCCTCGCGGTCCACGACCTGCGTCGGCTCCTCACCACGGCCGACGTCGCGGCCGCGATGAGCATCGAGGGCCTCCTGGGGACCGACGACGTCCTCGCGGCAGACCTGCAGGCCCTGCGGCCGCACCCTGGACAGGCGCTCTCGGCGGCCAACATGCGCGCGGTCCTGGCCGACAGCCCGATCCGGGCCTCGCACGACACCGATCGGTGCACCCGCGTCCAGGACGCCTACTCGCTGAGGTGCGCGCCGCAGGTCCACGGCGGGGCCCGCGACACGCTCGAGCACGCGGCCCGGGTCGCCGGCTGGGAGCTCGCATCCGCGGTCGACAACCCCGTCGTCACACCCGACGGACGCGTCGAGTCGAACGGCAACTTCCACGGCGCTCCCGTGGCCTACGTCCTCGACTTCCTCGCCATCGTCGCCGGAGATGTTGCAAGCATGAGCGAGCGGCGCACCGACCGCTTCCTCGACGTCAGCCGGAGCCACGGGCTGCCACCCTTCCTCGCGGACGACCCCGGCACCGACTCCGGCCTGATGATCGCCCAGTACACCGCCGCCGGCATCGTGAGCGAGATGAAGCGGCTCGCTGCTCCCGCCAGCGTCGACTCCATCCCGAGCAGCGCGATGCAGGAGGACCACGTCTCGATGGGCTGGCACGCGGCACGCAAGCTGCGCCGGTCGGTCGACGGTCTGGGTCGGGTCCTCACCGTCGAGCTGCTCACCGCCGCCCGCGGGATCCAGCTGCGGGCACCCCTTCGCCCTGGGCCGGCCTCGGAGCAGGTCATCGCCGCGCTGGACGCGGTGAGCCGCACCTCGCCCGGCCCCGACCGTTTCCTCTCCGCCGAGCTCGAGGCGGCCTGGCCCGCCGTCGCCGACGGCTCTGTCGTCGCCGCGGCCCAGGCGGTCACCGGCCCCCTGCACTGACCCCTTCGAGGCTCGTCGTAGACCTCCTCGCACCTCAGGGAACGTCCACCCGAAAGGAAGACCATGGAAGGCGCCCGCCCTGTCCGCGCACCCCGCGGCACCGAGATCACCGCCAAGAGCTGGCAGACCGAGGCCCCGCTGCGGATGCTCATGAACAACCTCGACCCCGAGGTCGCTGAGCGGCCCGACGACCTCGTCGTCTACGGCGGGACCGGTCGCGCCGCCCGATCGTGGGAGGCCTTCGACGCGATCGTCGCGAGCCTGACCGACCTCGAGCCCGACGAGACCCTCCTCGTCCAGTCCGGCAAACCGGTCGCGGTCTTCCGCACCCACGAGTGGGCGCCACGGGTCCTCATCGCCAACTCCAACCTCGTCGGCGACTGGGCGACCTGGCCGGAGTTCCGCCGGCTCGAGGCCGAGGGGCTGATGATGTACGGCCAGATGACGGCCGGATCGTGGATCTACATCGCTACCCAGGGGATCCTCCAGGGCACCTTCGAGACCTTCGCCGCCGTCGCCCGCAAGCGGTTCGGGGGGACGCTCGCCGGGACCCTGACGGTCACCGGCGGCTGCGGCGGGATGGGCGGCGCCCAGCCCCTCGCGGTCACCCTCAACGGCGGCGCCTGCCTCGTCGTCGACGTCGACCGGTCACGGCTGGAGCGGCGGGTCGCCAAGCGCTACCTCGACGAGGTGGCGCCCGACCTCGACGAGGCGCTAGCGCGCCTCATGACGGCGAAGGGGGAGTCCCGCGCCCTGTCCGTCGGCGTCGTCGGCAACGCGGCCGAGATCTTCCCCGAGGTGCTGCGCCGTCACCGTGCCGGGCAGGTGAGCGTCGATGTCGTCACCGACCAGACGAGCGCGCACGACCCGCTGAGCTATCTGCCCACCGAGGTGGCGCTCGAGGACTGGGCCCGTGAGGCCAAGGCCGACCCGGAGGGTTTCACGAAGAAGGCCCGCGAGTCGATGGCCGCGCAGGTCGAGGCGATGGTCGGCTTCCAGGACGAAGGCGCCGAGGTCTTCGACTATGGCAACTCGATCCGCGACGAGGCCCGGCAGGCCGGGTACGCGCGGGCGTTCGAGTTCCCCGGCTTCGTCCCCGCCTACATCCGGCCGCTCTTCTGCGAGGGCCTCGGCCCCTTCCGCTGGGTGGCGCTCTCCGGCGACCCGGAGGACATCGCGGTGACCGACGCGGCCCTCAAGGACCTCTTCCCGGAGAACGAGCACCTCCACCGCTGGCTCGACGCCGCGGGCGAGCACGTCGAGTACGAGGGGCTGCCGGCGCGGATCTGCTGGCTCGGCTACGGCGAGCGCCACCGCGCGGGGCTGCTCCTCAACGAGCTCGTCCGCGACGGCAAGGTCAGGGCGCCGATCGTCATCGGCCGCGACCATCTCGACTCCGGGTCGGTCGCGAGCCCCTACCGGGAGACCGAGGGCATGCTCGACGGCTCCGACGCGATCGCCGACTGGCCGCTCCTCAATGCCCTGACCTCGACGTCCTCCGGGGCTACGTGGGTCTCGATCCACCACGGCGGCGGCGTCGGCATCGGCCGGTCGATTCATGCCGGGCAGGTGGGGGTCGCCGACGGCACCGACCTCGCCGCGGAAAAGCTCGAGCGGCTGCTGACGAACGACCCGGGCATGGGGGTCGTCCGGCATGTCGACGCCGGCTACACCCGGGCGGTCGAGGTCGCCGGTGAGCGCGGGGTGCGCATCCCGATGACGCCGCGGCCCCGGGACGGGAAGATCGACGCGTGAGCACCCCCTTCGACTGGACGGGACGCGACGACGGGCCCGGCCCCGAGCACCAGCGCTTCTGGCGAGCGGTCACCGCGGCAGGGTCTCGAGGCTCTGCCGCGGGCAGCCCCGCACCGCGATCAGCAGCGGAGAGCGCGGACGTGGCGATCGTCGGCTTCGCCAGTGACGAAGGGGTGCGCCGCAACGGGGGCCGGGTCGGCGCGGCGGAGGGTCCGGCGGCGATCCGCTCGGCGCTCGCCTCGCTGGCGGTGCACGACGACCACCGGGTCGTCGACCACGGCGACGTGGTGGTCGACGGCGGCGATCTCGAGGGTGCTCAGCGTCGGCTCGGGGAGCGGATCGCGGCAGCGCGGCGGGACGCCTCGCTGACCGTCGTCCTCGGCGGCGGGCACGAGACGGCCTACGGCAGCTACCTCGGGCTGGGCTCGCCGGAGCGGCTCGGGATCCTCAACCTCGATGCGCACTTCGACCTGCGCGAGGCGGACCGCCCGAGCTCGGGGACACCCTTCCTCCAGATCGCCCGGGAGCGTCAGTCCGTCGGGCATGAGTTCCGATACGCCGTCGTGGGGATCAGCGAGCAGAGCAACACGACGGCACTCTTCGATCGGGCCAGGGAGCTCGGGGTCCGCTGGGTGGTCGACGACGCGTGCCAGACGGTGGCGGAGCCGCTCGCCCTCGTCGACGAGCTCCTCGGCGGCGTCGACGGCATCTACCTGACGATCGACCTCGACGTCCTCCCCGCTGCCGTGGCGCCCGGGGTCAGCGCTCCCGCGGCACTGGGTGTGCCGCTGCCGGTCGTCCAGGCGGTGTGCGACGCCGTCGCCGACAGCGGCCGGCTCGTCCACCTCGACGTCGCCGAGCTCAACCCCGGGCTCGACGTCGACGGGCAGACGGCCCGCGTCGCCGCGCGGCTGGTCCACCGCGTCATCACCCGCGCGACCGCCGCCCGTCGAGCCAGGAGGGCCCCGTGAGCAGCACCCTCGTCTCCGGGATCAGCGAGCTCGTCACCTGCGACGGCACGGGAGCCGCGGGCGCCGGGGTTCGCGAGGACCAGGCCCTCGTCGTCCAGGACGGCCAGATCGCCTGGGTCGGGCCTGGCTCGGAGGCGCCGGACGCCGACCGTCGCGTCGACGTCGGGGGGCGCTGCGTGCTGCCCGCCTTCGTCGACAGCCATGCGCACCTCGTCTTCGCCGGCGACCGGTCGGCCGAGTTCGCCGCCCGGATGGCCGGAGAGCCCTATGACGGGGGAGGCATCGCGACGACGGTCGCCGCCACCGCCGAGGCCAGTGACGCCGAGCTCGAGTCGCTCGTCCGCGCGCGGGTCGCCGAGATGCGGGCCCAGGGGACGGGGACGGTCGAGATCAAGTCGGGCTACGGGCTCGACATCGAGCAGGAGGCACGCGCCCTGCGCCTCGCGTCGGCCGTCACGGACGAGACGACCTTCCTCGGCGCCCACGTCGTGCCACCGGCCTACCGTGAGGACCGGGCGGGATACGTCGATCTCGTGACCGGGCCGATGCTTCAGGCGTGCGCCCCCTTCGCCCGGTGGATCGACGTCTTCTGCGAGCCCGCGTCCGCGCACGCCTTCGACGGCGAGGAGTCGCGGGCGGTCCTGCTCGCGGGGCGCGATGCGGGGCTGGGCCTGCGGGTCCACGGCAACCAGCTCGATCACGGGCCCGGCGTCCAGCTCGCCGTCGAGCTCGGGGCCGCGAGCGTCGACCACTGCACCTACCTCTCGTCGGCGGACGTCGACGCTCTCGTCGACGCGGCGACGACCACCACCGCGACACTGCTCCCCGGTGTGGAGTTCTCGACACGCTCGCCGTACCCAGACGCCCGGGCCCTCGTCGATGCCGGGGTGTCGGTGGCCCTCGCGACCGACTGCAACCCGGGGACCTGCTACTCGACATCGATGCCCTTCGTCATCGCTCTCGCGGTCCGCGAGATGGGGATAACCCCTGCTGAGGCCGTAGTCGCGGCGACCGCCGGTGGCGCCCGGACGCTGCGACGCGAGGACGTCGGCCGGCTCGTCGTCGGTGCCCGGGCCGACCTCGCCGTGCTCGACGCGCCGAGCCACACGCACCTGGCCTACCGCCCCGGGGTGCCGCTGGCCCGTACGCTGTCGCTCGGCGTGGGTCCATCGGCCACGCACTGACCGCCTCCGGGCTCTCGCAGGAAGCTCGCCGCAAGAGC
>JBHWMJ010000012.1:0-13559 GCA_043423105.1 Marihabitans sp. | reverse complement strand
TCTCTACTTGGCGGCGATCGCCTGCCCGACCCGGGCCAGACCGTCGGCGTCGACGTCGACGATCGCGACGTGGGCACCTCGCCGGGCCAGCCCACGGGCCACGTGCTCACCCATGCCGCCGGCGGCCCCGGTGACGACCGCGGTCGAGCCCGCCACCTCCAGCGGCGGACGGCCGCCTCCGACGGCGCCGCTCACTGCGTCGGTGACGGTCGAGACGACCGAGCCCAGGGGATTCATGCGTATACCTCCACGACGGTGTCACCGAGCGAGTCGTCGGTGTTGCTCGACGATCCTGGCAGGTCGAGGGAGGCCGGCGCCGACGCCCCCTTCGGCAGGGTCACCCCGCTCGCCCCCTCTGGCACGAAGTGCATGTCCTGCGTAACGTCCGCGCGGCGGAAAACGATCTTGTCCTTGACGTAGCTCTGCGGCATCGTCCACGGCGCCCGGTCGCCCGCCTTGGGGAAGGCGCCGATCGCGCGCTGGACGTACCCGGCCGTGAGGTCGAGGATCGGCCGCGCGCCCATCCCCTCAGGCGCGACAGGAAGCGCGATGCCGTACCCGTGGTCACGCATGTGCCGGATGAGCCGCGCGACGTAGCGGCTCACGAGGTCGGCCCGCAGGGTCCACGACGCGTTGGTGTAGCCAACCGTCATCGAGACGTTCGGGACGCCGCCGAGCATGAGCCCGCGGTAGGCGAAGGTCTCGGCGAGCGGCACCTCGGCGCCGTCGACCCGGAAGTCGATGCCGCCGAGGGCCTTGAGCCGCAGGCCGGTCGCGGTGACGACGATGTCGGCCTCGACGACCCGCCCGTCGGTGAGGCGGACCCCTTCGGGCACGAAGCGGTCGATGTGGCCGGTGACAACCTGGGTCCTGCCCTCCTGGATGACCTCGAAGAGGTCGCCGCTGCGCACGGCGCACAGCCGCTGGTCCCACACGTCGTAGGGCGGGGTGAAGTGCTGCCCGATGACGTCCTCGGGCAGGTGGCGCTTGAGGTCGCCCATGACGATCGCCTTCGCGGCAGCGGGACGCCTCCGGGAGAGCCCGTAGAAGAAGCTCTGCGTGCCGACGTTCTTCGCCCGCGCGATCCGGTGGACGGCCTTGGCGGGCAGGGCCTTGCGCAACCCCTGGACGATGACGTCCTCACCGGGCACCTGGAAGACGTAGCTCGGCGTGCGCTGGAGCATCGTCGTCGACGCGGCCTCCTTCGCGATGGCGGGGACGAGGCTGACGGCGGTCGCCCCCGAGCCGATGACGGCGACCCGCTTGCCGCTGAGGTCGAAGTCCTCCGGCCAGAACTGGGGGTGGAGGACCTGCCCGGCGAAGTCCTCGGTCCCAAGGAAGCCCGCGTCGTGCGGCGACTCGTAGTCGTAGTAGCCGGAGCCGAGGTGGATGTAGCCCGTGCGGATTGTCGCGGTCGAGGCGTCGGAGCGGCGGACGGTGACGGTCCAGCGCTGGTCGGGCGTCGACCACTCCGCGCCGATCACCGTGCAGCCGTAGCGGATCCGCCGGTCGATGCCCGCCTCGCGAGCGGTAACGCGGATGTACTCGAGGATCTCGTTGCCGTCGGCGATGGCCTGCTTGCTCGTCCACGGGCGGAAGGGGAATGACAGCGTGTACATGTCCGAGTCGGAGCGCACGCCGGGGTAGCGGAAGAGGTCCCACGTGCCGCCGCTCGCCTCGCGCCCCTCGAGGACGAGGTAGTCGATGCCGGGGTTGGCCTGCTGGATCCGGTAGGCGGCGCCGATGCCGGAGAGCCCAGCCCCGACAACGAGGAGCTCGACCTCGGCGGGCAGCTCGGTGGCCTGGGCGGGGGTGCGGGTAGACGTGCTGCTCAACGGTCCTCCTAGACGCCGAGGCCGACGCGGAGCGCGCCGATCAGCTCGGTCTGGCAGCGACGACCGATGTCGACCGCCCCGATGTTGATGAAGGGGTGGACGGCGTCCTCGTGCACGCGCAGGGTGACCGGGACGCCAGCGGCCCGCATCGCCTCGGCGTAGGCGATCCCTTCGTCACGAAGGGGGTCCCAGCCGGCGACCGCGACGTACGCAGGCGGCAGGCCGCCGAGGTCGTCGGCGAGGAGCGGGCTCGCCCGCGGGTCGGTGCGCGGGTGCTCGCCGAGGTACTGGTCCTCGTACCAGTCCATGTTGGCCTTGGTGAGGAAGTAGCCCTCGGCGAAGGTCGTCGCGCTCGGATAGTCCTTCGAGAAGTCCGTCGCCGGGACGACGAGCGCCTGGAAGGCCGGCATCGGGGTGCCTTCGTCGCGCGTCACCTGGCAGACGACGGCGGAGAGGTTGCCGCCCGCGGAGTCGCCGGCTACGGCGATCCGGTCAGGGTCGATACCGTGATCGGCCGCGTGCGCGTGCAGCCAGCGGAAGGCCTCGACCGCGTCCTCGACCGCAGCGGGGAAGGGATGCTCGGGCGCCAGCCGGTAGTCGACGTTGAGCACCGCGACCTCGGCACCGACGCACACCCGGCGGCACACGACGTCATGCGTGTCGACGTCACCGAGGACCCAGCCGCCCCCGTGGAGGTAGACGACGGCGGCCAACCCCTTCGCGTCCTGCGCTCCCCGGGCCGGCGCCGGCGGCAGGTAGAGCCGTGCCCCGAAGCGGTCGGCGATCCGGACCTCGCTGACCGACCCGACCTCCGGCGAGTGCCCGGCGAACATCCACGACTCGGCGGCGAGCAGGTGGCGGGCCTCGGGGACGGGCAGCTCGTCGAGCTCCTTCTGCGGGAGGCGGTTCAACACCGCGAGCCCCACCTGGAGGTCGGGGTCGAGCCGCTGCCCGTCGACGATCTTCGGGCGCCCGGCGGCGGCCCGGCGCAGCGCTGGCGGCAGCGCGAGCAACCCGAGGAAGTCGGCCCGTTGGGCGCGGTCGGCGGCGGTCGGCTCGAAGCTCATGCTCTGGAGTCTCACATCTGCAGCGGTGTCGCGGGCGGGGTCCGAGGATTCACGCGGCCTGGCGCTCGACCTGGCCCCGGAGGAAGGTCTCCTCGGCGACCCGGACGACGAGGTCGGGGTCGTCGACCTGGGGGCAGTGGCCGCAGTGCGCGAGGGTGACGTGCTCGGCGCGGGGCATCCGGTCGCGGGCGATCCGGGCCTGCGACGGCAGGAGGAGCCGGTCGGTGTCGCCCCACGCCACCGTCGTCGGCACGCGCGGGCGCTCGTCGCTGTCGACCCCGTCGACGTAGCGCAGCCACGGTCCGCGGAGCATGTGCGGCCAGAAGCCGGGCGACGAGCGCAGGTTGAGCGCATCGCCGTAGGCGACCTCCGGCGGCACCTTCTCGGGGTGGACGCAGAGGGAGCGCAGGCTGATCCGCCGCATCCAGACCCGGTCGGAGGCGAAGCGCACGATCCGCCGCGGCAGCAGCGAGGAGATCTTGAGGAGCATGAGCGCGAAGGTCACCCACGGCAGGTGGCGGAGAGGCACGAACCCCGCGGGCGAGAGCGCGGTGGCCGAGCGCACGGTGCGGTTCGACGCGAGGAGCAGCACCATGAGCCCGCCGAGGGAGTTGCCGATGACGTGCGGCCGGTCGAGCCCGATCTCGTCGAAGAAGCGCTCGAGCTGCGTGACGGTGCTCTTGACCGACGCCTTGTCGGGGCGGCGCGGCATCGGCGAGCGCCCGAAGCCGGGCAGGTCGACGGTGATGACCTCGTAGCCCGCCGCCAGGAGCAGCGCCGGCACCTGGCCCCACGCCTCGCGGCGGTGCCCGATGCCGTGGACGAGCACGACCGGCTCCCCCGACCCGGCGCGGTCGTAGTCGATCGTCGTCGTCGCGCTTCGTGGCATGACCGCGAGGTTACTCGCGGGTCACGACTCCGGCCACCGCTTCGCCTCCCCCTTCGTCACGCGCTACCGCCCCGTCAGCGTGGTGACCACAACGCTGACGGGGCGGTAGGTGGGGATCTACGAAGGGGGTGCCGCAGGGACGTCAGACGGAGGCGCGGGCGGTGTCCGGCACGTCGGTCGGGTCGGACTCGACGGGGTCGCCGTCGGCGATCTTCGTCGCGGCGGTGGTGTCCTCGCCGGCCGGGGCCGAGGTGCGGATGAGGTGGTCGAAGGCGGACAGCGCCGCGGTCGAGCCCGCACCGAGGGCGACGACGATCTGCTTGTACGGCGTGACCGTCGCGTCGCCGGCGGCGAAGACGCCCGGCATGCTCGTCGCACCGCGCTCGTCGATGACGATCTCGCCGCGCTCGCTCAGCTCGACGGCGCTGCCGCGCAGCCACTCGGTGTTGGGCAGCAGGCCGATCTGGACGAAGACGCCGTCGAGGGCGGTGGTGACCGCCTCGCCGCCGTCACGCGGCTCGTGGACCAGGCCGGTGACCTTCGCCCCGTCGCCGGCCACCTCGGTCGTCTTGCGGCCGAGCTCGATGTCGACGTTGGGCAGGCTGCGGAGCTTGCGCTGCAGCACCTCGTCGGCGCGCATCTCGTCGAGGAACTCGACGACGGTGACGTGCCCGACGACGCCCGCGAGGTCGATCGCGGCCTCGACGCCGGAGTTGCCGCCGCCGATGACGGCGACCCGCTTGCCCTTGAAGAGCGGCCCGTCGCAGTGCGGGCAGAAGGTGACGCCCTTGTTGCGGTACTCGTCCTCGCCCGGGACGCTCATCGTGCGCCAGCGGGCACCGGTCGCGAGGATCACGGACTTGCTGCGCAGGGTCGCGCCGGAGGCGAGATCGACGGCGATGAGCCCGTCGGCGCCGGCCTCGGTGATGCCGGAGGCGGCCTGGCCCTTGATGAGATCGATCTCGTAGTCGTGGACGTGCCGCTCGAGGTCGGCCGCGAAGGTCGGGCCGTCGGTCTTCGAGGTGCCGATGAGGTTCTCGATCGACATCGTGTCGTTGACCTGGCCGCCGAAGCGCTCGGCGACGAGGCCGGTGCGGATGCCCTTGCGGGCCGCGTAGATCGCGGCCGAGGCACCGGCGGGGCCACCACCGAGGACGAGGACCTCGTAGGGCTCACGCTCGGAGAGCGCGGCGGCCGCGGCCCCGGCGCTCGAGCCACCGGTCACCTCGTCGAGCTTGGCGAGGATCTCGGAGAGCTCCATCCGGCCGGAGGCGAAGGTCTCGCCGTTGCGGGTGACCGTCGGGACGGCCATGACACCCTCGCGGTCGATCTCGTCCTGGAAGAGCGAGCCCTCGACGACGGTGTGGGTGACGCCGGGGTTGAGCACGGCGAGCGCGTCGAGCGCCTGGACGACCGTCGGGCAGTTCTGGCAGGTGAGCGACATGTACGTCACGAAGTGGTGCTCGCCGGTGACGGCCTTGGCAGCGGCGAGGGTGGCCTCGTCCTCCTTGACCGGGTGGCCGCCGACCTGCAGCAGCGCGAGGACGAGGGAGGTGAACTCCTTGCCGAGCGGCAGCCCGGCGAAGGTCACGGCCACCTCGGGGTGCCCCTGGCGCTGGACCGTGAAGCCCGGGGCGCGCTCGATGCCGTCGGCCGGCGTCGCGTCACGCAGCGACACGAGCTCGTGCATGCCGGCGATCTCGGTGAGCAGCTCGCGCAGCTCGGCCGACTTCGGCCGCTCGTCGTAAGCGGCGATGAGCTCGACCGGCTCCTTGAGGTTGTCGAGGAGGGACTTCAGCTGACCAGCGAGAGCGGCATCGAGAGCCACGGGATGCTCCTATACGAGGCGAGAGGTGCGGGGAAAAGAAGAGGTGTGGGGGAAGTGAGCCGGGTGACGGGGCCGCCCGGAGGAGGATCAAGAGGACCGGAGGGCGCTCAGCGCCCGAGGACCTCAGCCCCGAGGGCGGCTCCGTCGCCCGGCGGACCCGGCGGGGCGAAGGGGGGACGGACCCCCCTTCGCCCTGGGGTAGGCGAGATCAGATCTTGCCGACGAGGTCCAGACCCGGGGTGAGGGTGTCAGTGCCCTCTTCCCACTTGGCCGGGCAGACCTGGCCGGGGTTGTTGCGGACGTACTGGGCGGCCTTGACCTTGCGGACGAGCTCGGAGGCGTTGCGGCCGATGCCCTCGGCGGTCACCTCGGTGAACTGGATGACGCCGTCCGGGTCGATGAGGAAGGTGCCACGGTTGGCCAGGCCCTCGTCCTCACGGAGGATCTCGAAGTTGCGCGAGATCGCGCCGGTCGGGTCGCCGAGCATCGGGTAGGTGACCTTGCCGACCGCGTCGGAGGTCTCGTGCCACGCCTTGTGGGTGAAGTGCGTGTCGGTGGAGACGCCGAAGACCTCGACGCCCATGCCCTTGAGCTCGGCGTCGTACGCCGCGGCGAGGTCCTCGAGCTCGGTCGGGCAGACGAAGGTGAAGTCCGCCGGGTAGAAGAAGAAGATCGCCCACTTGCCGGCGATGTCGGCCTCGGAGAAGTCCTTGAACTCCCCGTCGATGTAGCCGGTGGCCTTGAAGGGCTTGACCTGGGTGTTGATCAGCGACATGTGCTGCTCCTCGGATGTTTGTGGGGTCCGTCTCCCGGACCTGTTCCTTCTTTGGAACTATTCCAGATTAGCCGAGTCGGTCGCGGAAAGCCAATCGCGTTCTCCCGGTCCGAACCAGGGGCCGGCCAGCGGTTGTCCGACACCAGGTCAGGGTTTCTCCCCGGCCGGGTGGCCCCCTTCGTCACGCGCGGACGGCCTTGAGCGTCAACGGCTTCCGTGACCGGAGGGCGAGCTCGGCCGTCTGAGCGAGGTAGAGCTCGGCGCAGGCGAGGGCGTCCGTGAGCGGTTCGTGCGCCCGGTACGACGGCAGCCCGTACCGCTCTCGCGCGGCCCACAGCCGCAGCGACCCGGGCCGGGGGTCCTCGACCGCCCCGACCCCCTCGGTGATCAGGCGGTGCTGCAGGACGAGGGTGTCGACGCTCGGGGTGAGCAGAGGAACCCCGAAGGCCCGTCGGCAGGCGGCCGCGAGGAAGTCGGTCTCGATGCTCGCGTGGTGGGCCAGGAGCACCCGCCCGGCGAGCGCGTGGAGCACCTCACCGAGCGCCTCGACCGGCGGCACTCCCTCGGCGAGGTCGTCGTCGGTCAGGCCGTGGATCGTCGCGGACTGCCCGACCTCGGCGTCGGCCTGGAGGACGATCTTGCGGGCCCCGCCGAGGTCGATGCTCTCGCCGTCGACGGGCACCCACCCGATCGCCAGCACGTGGTCACGGGCCGCGTCGAGGCCCGTCGTCTCGATGTCGACGGCGAGCAGCGGCAGGTCCGCCAGCGGCGTGTCCGGGTCGGGCGGCGGCGTCGCGAGGTGGTCACGAAGGGGCCCGGGCGGCGCCTGCTGCGCCGCGGCGGCACGCCGCCGTGCGGGTGAGCGGAAGCGGTCGAGCATCACGAGAAGTGCTGCGCCGGGTAGCGCTGCGCGAGCTGCTGCTGCGCCCGACGCACGGTCTGGAAGGCCGCCCGGAGCGAGCGTTGCTGCAGCGGGCTGAGCTCGGTCGGACTGACCCACGAGTCAGGCTGGACCCCAGCGGCGGCCTGGCGCGCCTGGTGCTGCAGGCGCGCGTGCGAGATGAGCTCGAGGGCGTCGACGAGGCTGGCCGCCATCGACTCGCTCATCGCACCGGCGCGGCCGGCGGCGAGCAGTCGCGAGCGCGTGCTGACCGACGCCAGCCCGTGGCCCAGCGCGTGCACCCGGGCGAGGTCGACGATGGCCCCGATCCCGCCGCGCTTGAGGTCGAGGGTGTCCTTGTGCTCACCGGCCTTGGCGAGCACGAAGCCGCGGAAGAAGCCCAGCGGAGGCTCGTTGAGCACGGCCTGCTTCGTGAGGTGGGCGAGGAAGATCGCCCCGTCCGGGGCCCGCCGGATCACCTCCTCGTCGAGGGTCTCGTGGAGCGCGCGGTTGCCGTGCAGGGGACGGGAGTCGAAGAAGATGCTGGCGGTGAGCACCGCGTCGGCAACCGGTTCGTGGATCCACTGCTGGAACTCCCTTCGCCACCCGGCCAGCCGCATCCGCCAGCGCGGGTTCGTCGCCATGACGTCGCCGTCGCAGCGGGGGTAACCGGCGGCCTCCAGCCCGGCGACGACCCGCTCGGCGAGGGCGGCCACCCAGTCCTCGGCGCCCTCGGGTGCGTCGTCGGCGATGATCACGGCGTGGTCCTGGTCGCTGCCGAGCGCCTGCTCGTGCCGTGCCTTGGAGCCGAGGACCATCCAGCAGTAGTCCGGTGGCGGTCCGTGCCCCTCGGCGACGAGCTCGGACTCGGCCAGCGTGAGCAGGCGCCGCTCGACGGCGTCCCCGACGGCGGTGACCAGCCGGGTGATGTCACCGGCGCTGACGTCCTGGTCGACGAGCTGGTCGACGATACGGGGCAGTCGTGCGGCGACGGCGGCGACCCCCGCGACGTCGGCCTGCTTCGCGACGTCACCGACGATGTAGACGGCGCTCGCGCGCTCCAGCCGCATGAGGTCGGTCGTCGTGACCATGCCGACCGGCTGCCCGCCCTCGACGATCGGCAGGTGGTGGACGTTGGCCTCCGTCATCGTCAGCAGCAGCTCGAGCGCCGGGGAGTCCGCGTCGGCGACCGCGGGGTCGCGGGTCATCACCCCGCTGACCGGCCCGTCGCTGTCGGCCCCCTCCGCCACCACTCGACGACGGATGTCACGGTCGGTGAGGATGCCGACGATGTGGGTGCCGTCGACGACGAGCAGGCTGGACACCCCTTCGGCCGTCATCACCTGGGCCGCCTGCCGGATGCTCGTCCCGGGGGTCACCGTGATCGGTGCGCGGCGGGCGATCTCGCGGGCGCTCGTCCGGAGGATCATCTCGCCGTGGCCGACGGTCGCCGACCGGGCTGCTCCCCCGCGCAGCCGGTCCGTGCGCTCCATGTCGAAGTGGTCGGCGAAGTCCGGGAACTGCCCCGAGAGCTCGTGGAAGACCTCGGCGGGCAGGTGCAGCGCGAGGGTGTCCTCCATCGCGACGACGTCGAAGCGCGAGGGGTTGCCACCGACGAGCGTCGTCGACCCGGCCGTGGTCCCCTCGGCCCCTTGCCGGACGAGTCCCCCGTCGGCGTCGCGGATCTCGATCGCGCCCGAACGCACGAGGTAAAGGTCGTCGGAGTCGGCGCCCACCGACATCAGTCGGCTGCCGCGACGGTAGTAGCGGCTCGTCATCCGGCGCGGCAGTGCGCGGCGCACGGCCTCGGGCAGGGCGTCGAAGGGGGCGTGCCGGCTGAGGAAGTCGGCGACCTCGGCGAGCTCGGTGTCGGCCATGCCCTCATCGTGGCAGCCGGGGCTCCTCGCTGTCCGTCAGTGGCGGTAGCAGGTCACCGCAGACGCAGCGGGTCGCGTGCCGGTGAGGACCTTCATCGACCGCTTGAAGTGCTCGCACCGCTTCGCGTCCTCGCGGGCGCTCCAGCGGTAGCCGATCTTGCGGCTGACCCGGCCCATGTCCATCCCGTCGGCCGCCTCGTTGATCTTGCGGAAGTCGGTCCAGTACCAACGGGCCACCTTCGCGCTCCAGGTGAGCGTCGCCACCCGCGAGGGGTCGCTGCGGAAGGGCTGGCCGAAGTGGCGGCCCGCAGCGGAGTAGTTGTAGGAGCCGGTCAGCTGGATGTAGCCGCGGCCCCGATAGGTCCCGCGCACGCCGTACTCCACGGCGTCATGGCGCAGCCACGACTCGTTGACGAGCGTGGCGAGGAAGGCAGCGGCGCGCTCGGGCGTGTTGATCTTCCCGGCCCGCATCTCGGCGTTGAGCCGGGGCAGGCCGCGCTCCACGCGCGAGCGGCTGGCGACGAGGGTGCCGAACATCGCCACGAGCTGGTCGTAGGTGACGTCGGGCCGCTCGACGACCTCGCACGAGGTCGCGACGACGTCGATCCAGTCGACGATCACCCGGTCCGTGCCGGAGCCGCATCCGATCGTGTCGACCGCCCCGTCGCGGGCCTCGACGACGTCGTTGCCGGGCCCGGCGGAGATCAGGTCCTTCCCCGACCCGCCGACGAGACGGTCGACCCCGTCGCCCCCGACGAGGCGGTCGCTGCCGGGTCCGCCGTCGACGGTGTCTCGCCCGGCGCCGCCGTCGAGGTAGTCGTCACCGCCGCGACCACGGAGGGTGTCGTTGCCCCCGTAGGACCGCACGACGTCCCGCGCCGCGGTGCCCGAGTAGGTCTCGGCGGCCGCGGTGCCCGACCACCGCTCGGCGTGGGCACCTCCAGCTCCTCCGACGAGCACGGCGACAGCCGTCAGCGATGCGAGGCCGAGCCGGGTCCAGGAGGTCACGAGGACTCATGGTGACGGGTCCCCCGGGCCCCGACAAGGTGAGGGTGGACACCCTGCCGGCCTGAAACCAGGTCGAGCGAAGGGAGGTCAGGTCCCGTGGGTGAGCAGACCGGCGACGAACGTGGCGACCGGGCGGGTGTCGCGCAGGCGTGCGGCCGCCTCGTCCGAGCCCTCCCCCTTCGTCACCCCACCCGCCCTGAGGTGCGACGAACATCGAAGGGGGTGCTCGTCGAGCAGCACGAGATCGCCGGGGCCACCGGCCTCGAGGGTGGTGATGCCGTCCGTCGATGCCGCGAGCGCCTCGGTGACGGTGAGCGCCTCGCACGGAGACCACGGCTCGCGCTCGTCGGCGCTGCGGTGGACCGCGGCGGCCGCGGCGAGCCACGGGTCGAGCGGCGAGACGGGGGCGTCGGAGCCGAGCCGCAGCTCGACCCCGGCGTCACGCATCGACCCGAAGGCGAAGGCCCGGTCCATCCGGTCCGGCCACAGGAGCAGCGAGGTGTCGCGGTCATCGAGCAGGTGTGCGGGCTGGACGCTCGCGCGCACCCCGAGCCGCGCCATGCGCGGGAGGTCCTCGAGCCGGACGAGCTGGGCATGCTCGATCGCTCCCCGGGCACCGCTGCGCTCGAAGGCGTCCAGCACCTCGGCCACGGCAGCGTCCCCGATGGCGTGGATCGCGCACTCGAGGCCGGCCGCGTGGGCACGGGTCATGAGGCCGGCCAGCTCGTCAGGCTCGACGATGCGCTTGCCCCGCGGGTGCAGCGGGTCGGGGGTACCGGCGAAGGGCTCGCAGCACCAGGCCGTGCGGGTGTTGAGCGAGCCGTCCGTGATCACCTTGAGCGGACCCATCGTCACGAGGCCGTAGGGGTCGAGGACGTCGCCGGTGCGGTGCCCGGCCTCGAGGACCCGGTCCAGACCCGCGGGGTAGGTCGCGGGACGGACACGCAGGCGATCGAGCCCCTCGGAGACCCGCCACGGCCACTCGATGAAGCCGTCGTGGAACTCCATGTCGACGATGCCGACGACCCCCTTCGCCGCGGCCTGACGCTGGGCCGTCTCCGCGGCCGCCCGGACCCGCTCGGGGTGCATCGGCAGCTCGCCGAGCCGGAAGTAGATCTCGAACCACTCGTCCTCGTCGATCGACCCTGGACGCGGATCGACGCCGAGCAGTCCGTACGCCGCGGTGCTCAGCCAGCCCGCGTGGCAGTCACCGCTGATGAGAACGGTCGGACGGTCCCCGACGACCGCGTCGAGCTCGGCCGTGCTCGGCAGGCGCGACCACTGCCCGAGCCGGAAGCCGAAGCCCTGGAGCACCTCCCCGACGACGGGCGCGTCGGGTCCGTCGAGGTGCGCCCGGATCCGCGCGAGGACCTCGTCGGGCCCGTCGGTGCCGCTGACGTCGAGGCGGGAGATGAGGCTCTCCCACTGCGCCATGTGGACGTGGGCGTCCCACAGCCCCGGCATCGCCCACCGGCCTCCCGCGTCGTGCACCTCGGCGCCGTCCGCACGCAGGCCGGGGCCGATCTCGTCGATGACGCCGTCGACGATGTGCAGGTCGACGAGAATCGCTTCGGCGGGGAGCCGCTCGTCGACCTGCGTGGGGGCTCCGAGGCCGACGATCCGCACGTCGCGCAGGAGGAGCCGGTCGGTCATGAGCGGCACCCTACGGCGGCGCCGAGCGGCCCGCCCCTCCGCGAGCGTGCACCTCTCCCTTCGCTAGGTTGATCGCGTGGACCTGCTCGTCGTCGCCGCCATCGAGGCCGAGGCCGCCTACGTGCCTGCCGAGCTGCCGCTGCTCGTCACCGGGGTCGGCAAGACCCTCGCCGCCGTCCAGGTCACCCGCACGCTCGCCACCCACCCGAGACGGGACCGGCTGACCGTCGTCAACATCGGCACGGCGGGGGCGCTGCGCGACGGGCTGAGCGGGACCTTCGAGATCGGGACGGTGCTCAACCACGACCTCTCTGCCGAGCCGATCCGCCGGCTGGGCCTCGACCCGCGCGAGCGCATCGTCCTCGACGCGTCGCTGCCGACGACGCTCGCGAGCGGTGACCTCTTCGTCACCGAGGCCGCCGACCGCGACCGGCTCGCGGAGCAGGCCGACCTCGTCGACATGGAGGGCTACGCCATCGCGCTCGCGTGCGAGGAGATGGGTGTCCCGCTGCGGATGGTCAAGCACATCAGCGACAACGCCGACGAGACGGCGCACGACTGGTCCGCGGCGGTCGACGGGTGCGCCCGCGAGCTCGGGGCGTGGCTGCGCGCATTCGTGGAATCCGGCGGCGCTCCCCAGCGTTGAGCGCAGCATGATGGCGACGATCTACGGGTACGAGAGGTACGAGCGGGCACGGCACTCCTTCGAGGACGGCGACTTCCTCGACGCCGCGCGAGAGCTCGAGGAGCTCTTCACCGACGTCGCCGCCGCCCGTGCCGGTCTCGACGTCGACGACCGCGAGGTCGATCCTGTCGGCCACGGGCTCGCCGAGCCCCGGCTGCTCCTCGCCCGCGCCTACTTCCACTCCGCCCAGCTGCGGCGGGCCGAGGAGGCCGCCCGGCAGGTGATCGACGAGGACCCGCAGGACGCCTACGCGCACCTGCTCCTCGGTCGGACCCTCGAGCGGGCCGGACGCAAGGACGAGGCGAAGGGGCCGCTGCGGATGGCCGAGCTGCTCGGCGGGTACACCTCGTCCGGCGGCCCGACGACCGACGTCACCGACGACGCGATCTGAGCGCAGCCCGCGAGGGCAGCCACCAGGGCACGAAGTAAGGGGTCGCGTCCTAGGACGACCGCGTCACCACCTCGTAGAGCTCCCCCTCCAGATCTCGCATCTGCCGAACCACCGCTGAGGCCGAGATGCGGTCCTCGACCCGAAGGCCTAGCTCCACATTGTGCTGCTCGGCGCTCTCGCTGAAGTTGGCGCTCGTGACGACGAGCACCCGACCGTCGACGACGAAGAACTTCGCGTGCGTCCGCGTGCGGCGGCCGTGCCACGGGCGAGAGCGCAGCACGGTGGCTCCCGCCAGCTCGTCCGCCACCTCCTGGGAGGTCGGAGTGCCTGGCCACGCGCGCGCGTCGGCTGCCGCCTGGTCGAGGTACACCCGCACCGAGAGGTCCGGTCGGGAGGCGGCGGCCCGCAGCGCCTCCCACTGAGCCGACGTCCGCTGGAAGTTGTAGGTCGCGCAGACCACCGACTGACTAGCCGAGTCGACGAGATGACGAAGGGAGGAGGTCAACCCACCCTGACCGGCCAGTCCACCGGGGGCGGTCCAGAGCAGGTCCACGGACGGTCGGTCATCTTTCGCCGCTGCGACACATCGCAGCGCGGTGGCCAGGGCCGTCCGTTCGGGCGGCGGCTCCCCCTCGAGCAGGGCCCGCACGGCGGCCCGGCGCGGCGCACTA
>JBHWMJ010000241.1:0-7193 GCA_043423105.1 Marihabitans sp. | reverse complement strand
CCCTCCGCGGCCCCGGAGGATCATCCGGGGCCGCGGCGTGCGGGAGTCGCCTCCCTGTCCTGCTCCTACTTCTTCAGGTCGAGGTGCACGACCTGCGGGTCGTGGTCGCTGTCCTGGTCGGCGAAGGGGGAGTTGGTGTGGACGATGTCGTAGGTGAAGACCGGCTCGCCGGCCCTGTGTCGTCCGGGACGCCACGGCCCGTTGACCTTCTCCCGCGTCACGAGCGAGGGGCTGAGCAGGATGTGGTCGAGCACCTGGCTGTTGCCCTCGTAGACGTAGGTCCACCGCTGCTCGGCCGGGAGGGTGCGCGGCAGGTCCGTCAGGGCCGTGGCGCCGGAGCCCTCAAGGGTGTCGACGAGGATGTCGGCGGTGTCGGAGAACTCGAAGTCGTTGACGTCGCCGGCGACGACGACCTTGGCCTGCGGGTCGACCGCGAGGAGGTCGTCGACGAAGCCGCGGACCGCCTTCGCCTGCTCGTGACGCGCCGCCTCGCTCGAGCGGATCGGCTGCTGCCAGCGTCCGAAGAGCGGGTCGTCGCCGCCCTTGCTCGAGAAGTGCACGGCGGCGACGAAGATCCGCTCGCCCCGGTAGCGCAGCTCGGTGACGAGGGGCTTGCGGGAGTCTTCGAAGGCCGGGTTCGTCGGGTCGATCCGCCCCGGCGAGGTCGTGAGCGTCGGCAGCGACCGCTTGCCACGACGCTCGGCGACGACCTCGGCCTCATCGTTCGGGTCGCCGGAGTCGCGCTCGACGACCTCGATGTCACGGTCGGCGCGGACGAGGAGCACGTTGCGGATGTTGCCGCCGGGCTGCCCGCCGTCCGCCTTGTCCGTGGGGTTGACCCAGTGCGCGGTGTAGGCGGGGCCTCCGGCGGAGCGGATCGCAGCGATGAGCTTGTCGGTCGTCGTCGAGGAGTCGACGGTGCCATCGTCCTGCGAGCCGTTGTTGTCCTGGACCTCCTCGACGGCGATGACGTCGGGGGAGCGGAGGTTCGTCACGACCTGGGCCGCGAGCCGGTCGAACTTCGTCTGCGGGTTGCTCGGGGCGAGGTTCTCGACGTTGAAGGCCGCGACGCTCAGCTGGCGGTCCGCCTGCGCCGGGGCGACCTCGCGCTCCAGCCCGCCGTCGGCGACGGTCGGGACCTCGGTCGCGAGCAGCTTGAAGTTCGAGTACGAGTAGTCGAGCGGCCCGGAGACCAGCCCTGGCAGCGTGTCCCGGATGTCGGCCTGCGGCATCGACCCGCTCGGGAGCAGGGCGTCGTCGACCTGGATGCGCATGGCGTTCGGTCGGTCGTAGCCCGAGTAGAGGACGCCCCCGGCCTCGGTACGGGTCGCCTCGACGCCGGTCGCGGGGACGACGGAGATCTCACCGAATGACTTCGTCGGGCCGACGACCTGAGCGTCGCGGACGCCCACGCTCATGCCCTCCATCGACTCGTAGAAGTCGATGGCGTCGCGTTCGGGGTGGAAGCCGGCCGAGGCGTACTCGACGCTCTTCGGGTCGCCGGCCTCGACGACCTGCTGAGGGGCGACGCGGTCCTCACCGATGACGACGGGGGCCGGCACGGCGGCGGTACCGGTGACGGTGACCTGGGGACCGACGATCTCGGTGGTCGTGAGGTTGTCCCAGCCGCCGGAGCCGCCCGGACGGAACTCGTCGACGACGCCGTCGACGCTCACCGTGTCGCCGACCTCGACGGTCGGCGCGGTCCGGGTGTAGACGAGGATTCCCTCGCTCGTCGCGGGGTCGTCGTCGGGCGTCGTGGACTGCATCCAGAAGCCGTTGCGCGAGAGCGCCGTGACGACGCCCTTGACGTCGTTGACCGGGGAGCCGTCGAGGGGGGACAGGTGCGCGGTGCCCTGGATCTCGGCGATGGTCTCGGGCTCGTCGACCGGGGGCTCGCCGCTCCCGGGCTCGCAGACGGTCGGCGCAGTCGAAGAGTTCTGGGGCGTCGGCGCGCCGACGACGAAGTCGGCCGCGTTGTTGTCGGAGTCGACGCAGATGTCGCGGCGTGCCACGGAGGTCGTGTTCGACGTGGCTCCGGCGGGTGCACCCTCGAACGTCGTGGCGGCGCCCCAGCCGAGGAGGTCGACGGACTGCCCGTCGGGACCGACGAGGACGACGCGCGCGCCGCTGCTCGACATCGCGACCCGGCCGGTGGCATCGGGCTCGGGGAGCGGGTCGGCCGAGGTGTTGCTGCCGTCGGCCTGCTTCACGAGATAGCGACCGCCCGCCTGGATGGAACCGGTCAGCGGCGTTGTCTGGGCGCTCGTGCCGCTGGCTGAGTAGTACGCCAGCCTCCAGCCGGTGAGATCGACGGCGGACCCAGAGCGGTTGGCGAGCTCGACGAAGTCGCTCCGCAGCGGCGCACCGGAGTTGCCGCCGCCGCCATAGACCTCGGCGATGACGACGGTGTCGCTGGCCGCGGTGGCCGACGGGGCGCACACGAGGGCCCCGCCGAGGGCGACCGGGGCGGCGACGAGGGTGGAAAGGACGCGCTGACGGTGGGGCACGGGATCTCCAGGGGTGCGGAAGGACGCGGAAAAGGTGGAACTGGCACGGTAGGGCGGCCATCCGGACCGACCGGGGGCCGACAGGTGAACGGCAGCCCTGGTTTGGGTCAAGACTTCGTCAACCCCCTTCGCCGTCGGCCGGTCCTACGCTGATCCCATGCCCAAGACGCCCCCCGCCCATGTCACCGTCGGCGACCGCGAGGTCCGCGTCTCCAGCCCGGACCGCGTCGTCTACGAGGCGACGGATCGCACCCCGGCGATCACCAAGCTCGAGGTGTGCCAGTACGTCGCGGACGTCGGCGAGGCCCTCATGACCTCGATCGGCGAGCGGCCCACGGCGATGGAGCGCTGGCCGGACGGCTGGCACGAAGGGATGCGCCTGGCCGTCGGGCCGCAGGACAAGGGGGCCGACGGCTTCTACCAGAAGCGGCTCCCGCGGGGCGCGCCCGACTTCGTCGAGACCGTCGAGATCACCTTCCCCAGCGGGCGCACGGCGGCCGAGCTCTGCCCGACCGAGCCTGCGGCGCTCGTCTGGGCTGCGCACATGGGCACCCTGACCTTCCACCCCTGGCCGGTGCGCCGCCCCGATGTCGACCATCCCGACGAGCTGCGCATCGACCTCGACCCGCAGCCTGGGACGACCTTCGCCGACGCCCAACGCGTCGCGGGGGTTGCCCGTGACCTCCTCGAGGAGCTCGGCATCCGTGGCTACCCGAAGACGAGCGGCAACCGCGGCATCCACATCTACGTGCGGATCGAGCATCGGTGGACCTTCGAGGACGTCCGGCACGCCGCCATCGGCTTCGGCCGAGAGCTCGAGCGCCGGGACGAAGGGGTGACGACGGCCTGGTGGAAGGAGGAGCGGGGGAGCCGGATCTTCGTCGACTACAACCAGAACAACCGGGACCGGACGATCGCCTCGGCCTGGAGCCTGCGAGCCCGGCCGGGTGCGCCGGTGAGCACCCCGATGACCTGGGAGCAGCTCGCGGCGGTGACCGACCCGGCCGAGTACAACCTCACGACGGTGCCCGCGTGGCTGGCCGAGCACGGCGACTCGTGGGGCGACATGGACGCCGTCGAGCACAGCCTCGACCCGCTCCTCGAGCTGTGGGAGACGCTGCCGGGCGGCGAGCTGAACTTCCCTCCCGACTACCCCAAGATGCCCGGCGAGCCGCCGCGGGTGCAGCCGAGCAAGAAGGTCGCCGCACACTGGGACGAGGACGGCAACCGCGTCGAGCCGTGACCGGCGTCAGCGGGTGAGGACCTCGGCGAGGTCGTAGGCGGGGGCGCGGTCGATCTGGTCGAGGGTGCACGACTCCGGCTCGCGGTCGGGTCGCCACCGCAGCAGCTGCACCGTGTGCCGGAAGCGCCACCCCTCGAGCTGGTCGAAGGCGACCTCGACGACGCGCTCGGGCCGCAGCGGCACGTACGAGACGTCCTTGCTCGACGAGAAGCGTGACCGGTCGGTCTCGGCGTGCTCGACCTCGCCGGCCTCGTCACGCACGACGAGCGGCTCGAGCTCGTCGACGAGCTCGAGGCGTCGCTTGGCGGTGAAGGCCGAGATCCCGCCGACGTTGAAGAGCTGCCCGTCCTGGTAGAGCCCGAGCAGGAGCGAGCCGACACCCTGGCCGGACTTGTGCACGCGGTAGCCGGTGACGACGGCCTCGGCGGTCCGCTTGTGCTTGATCTTGAGCATCGCGCGCTTGCCCGTCGCGTACACCCCGTCGAGCGGCTTGGCGATGACCCCGTCGAGCCCGGCCCCCTCGAACCGCTCGAACCAGTCCTGCGCCTCCTCGGGATCCCGCGTGATCCGGGTGAGGTGGAGCGGCGCGTCGTCGGCGACCTCCTCGAAGATCTCCTCGAGCCGGCTGCGCCGGTCGGCGAAGGGGGAGGAGGTCAGGTCCTCGTCCCCGACGGCGAGGACGTCGAAGAGGACCAGCTCGGCGGGCGTCTCCTCGGCGAGCCGGTTGATCCGGGACTCGGCCGGGTGGATCCGCTGGCCGAGCGCCTCGAAGCTCAGCCGCTCGGCCCCCTTCGCGCCGCTGCGCACGACGATCTCTCCGTCGAGCGCGACCCGCTCGGGCAGGTGCGCGCGGCACGCGGCGACGACCTCGGGGAAGTATCGGGTCAGCGGCTTCTTGCCGCGGCTGGCGAGCTCGATCTCGTCGCCGTCCTTGAGCACGATGCAGCGGAAGCCGTCCCACTTCGGCTCGTAGGCGTAGCCGCCGGTGACGGCGTCGGCGGCGGGGACGTCGGCGACCGCCTTGGCGAGCATGGGGTCGACGGGCAGCGAGATGGGGAGGTCCACGGGGTCATCATGGCGGGTCGCGGGGGATGACACGATGGGGCCGTGAGCCCGAGCACGACGACCCGACGCGCCGCGACCTACGGCGGCGCCGCGCTCGGCGGTGCCCTCGCAGGTGCCGGGTCGGTCTGGCTGGGCGCGGCCGCCTACTTCGCCCGGCGGGTCCTCACGCCCGAGCCGTTCCGGCCGGACGACGCGATGATCCGGGTCCTGCACACCGACTCGGTCACCCTCGACGCGACCCCGGACCTGGTCCTCCCTGGTCGTTACGGCCTGTGGGTCGACGGAGATCGCGGTCACGTCCGGGTCGGTGATGTGCTCGAGCACGACCACCGGCTGCACCGCGTACGTCGACGCCTGGTCTCGGTCGACTGGGGCAACGCCCGACCCGGCCCGGTCCGGCTCAACGGCTACTACTACGCCCGGGACCCCTACCAGGACCTCGGTCTGCACCATGAGGACGCCCTCGTCACGAGCGAGATCGGGGCGATGCCGGCCTGGGTCGTGCCGAGCGAAGGGGGAGACCGGTCGCGTTGGGCGGTCCTCGTCCACGGCCGTGGGGCGCGGCGGTACGAGACCCTGCGGGGCATCCCGGCGCTGCACGCCGCGGGCCTGAACGTCCTCGTCCCGAGCTACCGCAACGACGGCGAGGCGCCGCCCGGGCCGGACGGCCGCTACAACCTTGGGTTGTCCGAGTGGCGCGACATCGAGGCGGCGATGCGTCTGGCGATCGCACGTGGGGCGGAGGAGATCGTCCTCGTCGGGTGGTCGATGGGCGGGGCCATCGTCCTGCAGGTGCTCGACCGCTCCGTGCTGGCGCCGGTGGTGAGCCGGGCGGTGCTCGACGGTCCGGTCGTCGACTGGGCGGACGTCCTCTCCCACCACGCGAGGCTCAACCACGTGCCGGCGCCGGTGGGCTATCTCAGTCGGGTCCTCATGGGCAAACGCTGGGCACGGCGGCTCGTCGGGGTGCACGAGGCGGTGGACGTGGCCCGCACTGACTGGGTGCGGCGCGCCGAGGAGCTGCACCACCCGCTGCTCATCATCCACTCGCGGGACGACGAGTTCGTTCCCGTCGGCCCGTCCGAGCGGCTCGCCGAGGCCCGGCCCGACCTCGTGACCTTCGAGCCGTGGTCGCTGGCGGGCCACTGCCGGGAGTGGAACGTCGACCCGTTGCGCTGGGACCGGGTGGTCGCCGATTTCGTCCGGTAGCGCCGCCCCTCTGCGGCCTCTGCTGCGGGCATGATGGCGAGATGGGCAAGAAGTCGAAGAAGAAGGCCAAGGACAAGGTCGTCGTCGAGCAGGCCGCGAAGCAGGCGAAGAAGCTCAAGAAGAAGGCCGAGGCGGAGGCCGTCAAGGCCGCTGATGTCTCCTTCAGCGATGCGCTGCGCGCCGGCGCGGGCACGACGCTCGCCGACATCGACCCGCGGAGCACGCCGGGCTTCGATGGTGACAAGGTCGCCGGGCAGGAGGCGCTCGCGGCCCTGGCCGACCCGGTGAGCGACCTGCAGGAGCGCCTCTACGCGGAGTCCAAGGGTGGTGGCACGCGGTCGGTGCTGCTCGTCATCCAGGGCATGGACACCGCCGGCAAGGGCGGCATCATGCGCCATGTCGTCGGGGCCGTCGACCCGCAGGGCGTCGACATCACGGCCTTCAAGGCGCCGACGGCCGAGGAGAAGAAGCACCCATTCCTGTGGAGGATCCGCAAGGCGCTGCCCACCGCCGGGCGCCTCGGCGTCTTCGACCGCAGCCACTACGAGGACGTGCTCATCGTCCGGGTCCACGACCTCGTGCCCAGGGCGCAGTGGTCGCGCCGCTACGGCCAGATCAACCGCTTCGAGGCAGGGGTCGTCGACAAGGGCACGACGATCATCAAGGTGATGCTCCACATCTCGAAGGACGAGCAGAAGGCGCGGCTCGCCGAGCGTCTCGAGCGGCCCGACAAGCACTGGAAGTTCAACCCCGGCGACCTCGACGAGCGCGCTTACTGGGAGGACTACCAGGAGGCCTACCAGGCGGTCATCGACCAGACCTCGACCGACGAGACGCCGTGGTTCGTCGTGCCCGCCGACCGCAAGTGGTACGCGCGCCTGGCCGTGATGAACCTGCTCAAGGAGCACCTCGAGGCGATGGACCCGCAGTGGCCGACGGCCGACTTCGACGTCGAGGAGCAGCAGGCCCGCCTCGAGGAGAGCTGACGGAGCCGTGGCCTCGAGGCTCGCAAGCTCGCACCTCGGCCACCACGGGGTTTGCCGGTCGAGGTGCGAGCAGCCACCCCAGGTCACGCTGGTCGAGGTGCGAGGAGCTCTGCGACGAGCCTCGAGACTCTCAGCAGCGCTCTAGGGCGACCGGCGCCGCGAGCTCCGTGAGGCCCGGCT
>JBHWMJ010000321.1:0-5611 GCA_043423105.1 Marihabitans sp. | reverse complement strand
CGTGCCCTCCCGTGAGCTGCCCGAGTCGCCGGTCGCGCCCGCCGCGGACCTGTGGCGCGACGGTCACGCGCGGCGGACTGCGGGCATCTGGATCGTGTGGTTCTGCGTGAACTTCTCGTACTACGGCGCCTTCATCTGGATCCCGTCGCTGCTCGTCGCGCAGGGCTTCGAGGTGACGAAGTCCTTCCAGTTCACCCTGATCATCACGCTCGCCCAGCTGCCCGGGTACCTCGTCTCGGCAATCCTCATCGAGGTCTGGGGTCGAAGGGCGACCCTGGCGACCTTCCTCGTCGGGTCGGCCGTGTCGGCGTGGTTCTTCGGGCAGGCCGGCAGCGACACGGCGATCATCGCGGCCGGGTGCGCGCTGAGCTTCTTCAACCTCGGGGCGTGGGGTGCGCTCTACGCGATCACGCCGGAGATCTACCCGACGGTGATGCGCGGGACCGGCGCCGGCGCGGCTGCCGGCTTCGGGCGGATCGCCTCGATCCTCGCGCCGCTCTCGGTCCCCTTCCTGCTCGAGCGGGGCGGGGGAGAGGCGCTGGTCTTCGGGCTCTTCGCCGCGGCGTTCGTCATCGCGGCGGTCGCCGCCTTCGCCCTGCTGCCCGAGCGCAAGGGCGTCGCCCTCGAGCAGTAGCCGAGCACCCCCCCTTCGTGCCCCACCACTAGCAACCTGAATCCGGATTCAGGTAGCGTCGTCCCAACACCACCGACGGCGAAGGGATAGGGCAGATGTTCGCGCTGACCGAGCGGGGCGAGGAGTACCGCCAGCGGTTGCTGGCCTTCATGGACGAGCACGTCTACCCGGCGGAGGCGGTCTACCACGAGCAGATGACCGCCTCGGGCGACGCGAACCACCACCCGCAGGTCCTCGAGGCCCTCAAGGCGGTCGCCAAGGAGCAGGGCCTGTGGAACCTCTTCCACCCCCACCCCGAGTGGGGGCCAGGCCTGTCGAACCTCGACTACGCGCACCTCGCCGAGATCATGGGCCGCAGCATCGAGATCGCGCCGGAGGCGTGCAACTGCAACGCCCCCGACACCGGCAACATGGAGGTGCTCACCCTCTTCGGCACCGACGAGCACAAGGAGCGCTGGCTCAAGCCGCTGCTCGCGGGTGAGGTGCGCTCCGCCTTCGCCATGACCGAGCCGGCCGTCGCCAGCTCTGACGCGACGAACATCGAGACCTCGATGGTCCGTGACGGTGACGAGTACGTCATCAACGGCCGCAAGTGGTGGACCTCGAACGCGCTGCACCAGAACTGTCAGGTGCTCATCGTCATGGGCAAGACCGACCCGAGCGCCCCGACCCACCGGCAGCAGTCGATGATGGTCGTCCCGATGGACACCCCGGGCGTGACGGTCGTCCGCGGGCTGCCGGTCTTCGGCTACCAGGACCGCGAGGGCCACGCCGAGGTGATCTTCGAGGACGTGCGCGTCCCCGCGAGCGCGCTGCTCGCCGGCGAGGGAGACGGCTTCATGATCGCCCAGTCGCGCCTCGGCCCCGGTCGCATCCACCACTGCATGCGCCCCATCGGCATCGCCGAGCGCGCCCTCGACCTCATGATCGACCGGGCGGCCACCCGCGAGGCCTTCGGCGGGCCGCTCATCGGGCGCGCCAACGTCCAGGACGTCATCGCCGAGTCCCGCATCGAGATCGAGCAGGCCCGTCTGCTCACCCTCAAGGCGGCGCACCTCATGGACACCGTCGGCAACAAGGCGGCCCGCATCGAGATCGCCGCCATCAAGGTCGTCGCGCCGAACGTCGCCCTGCGCGTCGTCGACCGGGCGATCCAGATCCACGGCGGCGCCGGGGTGAGCGACGACTTCCCCCTCGCGAAGATGTACGCCGCTCTGCGCACCCTTCGCCTCGCCGACGGACCGGACGAGGTGCACCGCATGACGATCGCGCGGCAGGAGATCCGCCGCCGCGCCGTCGAGACCGGCCGCATGCCGGCGAAGGGGGAGAAGCGATGAGCCAGCTCCAGGGCCTCGACGCCGAGGCGATGGCCGAGTGGATGGAGGGCGAGGGCATCCTCTCCCGGCCGATGAGCTTCGAGCGGGTCGGCCTGGGCCAGTCCAACCTCACCTTCCTCGCGACCGACGAAGGGGGGACCCGCCGGGTCCTCCGACGGCCACCGCTGGGCAAGATCCTCGCCTCGGCGCACGACGTCGCCCGGGAGCACCGGATCCTCAGCGCCCTCCAGGGCACGGACGTCCCCGTCCCCACGGTCTACGGGCTCTGCGAGGACCCGACGGTCACCGACGTGCCGGTCATGGTCGTCGACTTCGTCGACGGCGAGGTGCTCAACGACAAGCGGGACTCGGAGCGGCTGGGGGAGGAGCAGCGGCATCGCGTCGGTCTAGCCCTCGTCGAGGCGCTCGCGAGCATCCACGCCGTCGACCTCGAGGGCACCAGTCTGACCGACCTCGGCAGCCACAGCCCGTACGGCGCCCGACAGCTGCGGCGCTGGGCCGGGCAGTGGGAGAAGTCCAAGACCCGTGAGCTGCCGGTCCTCGACGACCTCACCCGGCGCCTGTCCGAGCGCGACCCTGGCTCGACCGAGATCACCCTCGTCCACGGCGACGGCCACTTGCGCAACATGATCATCGACCCGCAGGACGCGAGCATCCGGGCCGTCCTCGACTGGGAGCTGTGCACCCTCGGCGACCCGATCGCCGACCTCGGCACCTTGCTCGCCTACTGGCCGAGCACCGGCGAGCCGCTGGCCGGCAGCTTCAGCGCGACGACGGTGCCCGGCTTCGCCTCGCGCGACGAGCTCGTCACGCACTACGCCCAGGTCACCGGTCGTGACGTCAGCGCCGTGCCCTTCTGGCACGCGCTCGGCGTGTGGAAGGTCGCGATCATCGTCGAAGGGGTCCGCCGTCGCCAGCTCGACGACGAGCGCAACCTGTCGGCGAGCGGCCACTTCCCGGCCGAGGTGATCGACGTGCTCGCCGCGCACGCGCACGAGATCCTCGATGCCGAGAGCGCCGGGTGACCGAGCGGGCGGCGGTCGGCCTCGGGCACGAGCCGACGACCGCGCGGGGGCGCCGCACGCGCGACGCGCTCGTGGCTGCCGCGCGCGTCGTCTTCGAGCGCGACGGTTATGCCGACTCGCGGCTCGTCGACATCGCCGCGGAGGCCGGCTGCTCCGTCGGCACGTTCTACACGTGGTTCGACGGCAAGGACGAGGTCTTCGCCGCGGTGCTCGAGCAGGCGCAGGCCGACATGCTCAACCCCGGCACCGGCGAGATCGCCCCGGCCGACGACCCCGTGGCGATCATCCGGGCGAGCAACCGGGCCTACGTCGAGGCGCACCTGCGCAACGGCCGCCTCAACCAGCTGCTCGCCCAGGTCGCGACCCTCGACGCGCGATTCCTCGACCTGCGCCGGCGCCGCACCGAGGCCTTCGTCGAGCGCAACGCGCGCGCCATCGCCGACCTCCAGGCCAGAGGCCTCGCCGACCCCGAGCTCGACCCGAGCACCGCCGCGATGGCGCTCTCCGGCATGGTCTCCCGCCTCGCCGGCGACGCCTTCCTCTTCGGCATCACCGACATCGACCCCCTCGTCGACACGGCCACGCGGCTGTGGACCAACGCCCTCGGCCTGACCCGCCCCAACCTCGACCACCAGGAGTAACCATGCGTGCCGCCCAGATCACCCGCCTCGACGGTCCCGACGCCATCGAGGTCAACGACGTCGACGAGCCCCAGCCGTGGGGCGTCGTCATCGACGTGGAGGCGGCCGGGGTCGCCTTCCCCGAGCTGCTCCAGACCCGCGGGCTCTACCAGCTCAAGCCGGACCTCCCCTTCGTCCCCGGTGCGGAGGTCGCCGGCACGGTCGTCAGCGCCCCCGAGGGCTGCGACCTCCAGCCCGGTGACCGGGTCTGCGCGTTGACGATGCTCGGAGGGCTCGCCGAGCGGGCGGTCGCCGACCCGTCCCTGACCTTCCGCCTGCCCGAGTCCGTCTCCTTCGAGGCGGGGGCGTCGTTCATCTTCAACTACGGCACGGCCTACTTCGCGCTCATCGAGCGCGGGCAGCTCGCTGCGGGGGAGAGCGTCCTCGTCCACGGCGCCGCGGGTGGCATCGGCACGGCCTCGATCCAGGTCGCGAAGGCGTTCGGCGCCGGTCGTGTCGTCGCGGTCGTCTCGTCCGAGGCGAAGGGGGAGGTCGCGCGGGCCGCGGGGGCCGACGAGGTCGTCATGGCCGACGGCTTCAAGGACGCGCTCGGCGAGCCGGTCGACATCGTCGTCGACCCGGTCGGCGGCGACCGCTTCACCGACTCGCTGCGCTCGCTGCGCGCCGACGGGCGCTTGCTCGTCATCGGCTTCACCGCTGGGTCGATCCCGGAGGTCAAGGTCAACCGGCTGCTGCTCAACAACATCTCCGTCGTGGGGGTCGGCTGGGGCGCCTACGTCCTGCCGCGACCCGGGCACGCCGCCAAGGAGTACGCCGCGATGCTGCCGCACCTGGAGTCCGGCGCGCTCGCCCCGATGGTCGGCGCGACCTACCCGCTCGACGAGGTCGCTGCTGCCGTGGCCTCGCTCGAGGGGCGCACGGTCACCGGCAAGGTCGTGGTCCTGCCGTGAGTGCCGGACCGGGCCTGACCCCTGACGGTGCCGTCGCGATCGTCACCGGCGCGGCCGGCGGCATCGGGGCGGCGGTCGCGCAGCGGCTGCTCGAAGGGGGAGCGAGCGTCGTCGTCTCCGACCTCGACGCCGACCGGCTGGCGGTCTCGGTCGAGCGGCTGTCGTCGGTCGCGTGCCCGGACCGCGTCACCGGGGTTTCCGGCGACGCCTCGGACGAAGGGGTGATCGCCGCGATGATCTCGGCCGCCGAGGAGTCCTTCGGCCCGGTCGACCTCTTCGTCGCGAATGCCGGCATCGGCGACGGGCTCGGCCTCGACGCCGACGACGATCAGTGGGCCACGGTCATGGACGTCAACCTCATGGCGCACGTCCGGGCCGCCCGCCTGCTCGTGCCCGGCTGGGTCCAGCGAGGGCGCGGCTACTTCGCCTCGACGGCGTCGGCGGCGGGACTCCTGACCCAGATCGGATCGGCGACGTACACCGTGAGCAAGCACGGCGCGGTCGCCTTCGCCGAGTGGCTCGCCGTGACCTACGGGCGCCAGGGCGTCGGCGTGAGCTGCCTGTGCCCCATGGGCGTCGACACCGACCTGCTCCGCTCGGGCATGGGCGCCGACGACGCCCGGGCCGTCGCCGCCGTCAAGGGCGCCGGTGAGGTGCTCGACCCGCTGACCGTCGCGGACGACCTCCTCGCCGCGATCGCGGCCGGGACCTTCCTCGTGCTCCCGCACGCGGAGGTCAGGGAGTTCTTCGCGCGCAAGGCAGGCGACCGCGACCGGTGGATCCAGGGGATGCAGCGCTACGCGGGCTCCCTCGCCTGACCCCTTGCGTCCGGCACGACGACGACATGGCGACGCGTGTGCCGGACGTTGGGGCTCAGGGGCACGCGAGCTCGAGCCGTGGCCAGCCGGCAAGGTCGCGCAGCATCTGCCGGTCGTGGGTCGCGACGACCACCGCGCTCGCAGTCCGCTGCAGGGCCTCGGTGAGGTCGTCGACGAGCGTCGCCGAGAGGTGGTTCGTCGGCTCG
>JBHWMJ010000317.1:0-4921 GCA_043423105.1 Marihabitans sp. | reverse complement strand
CCGTCGGGCTTCGCCCTGGCGGTTAGGCCCGGCACGGGGCGGTGGGGGAGGATCGAAGGGTGACGACGTGCGACCCGACCCTCCCCGCCCAGACCCCCGCCGACAGCGACCTCGTGCGCGCCGCCCGGGGGCTGCCCGTGCGCCGCACCCCGGTCTGGTTCATGCGGCAGGCCGGGCGGTCGCTGCCGGAGTACCGCGCGATCCGCGAGGGCAACGAGATGCTCGCCGCGTGCCGGACGCCGGACCTCGTCACCGAGATCACGATGCAGCCGGTGCGGCGCCATGGCGTCGACGGTGCGATCTTCTTCTCCGACATCGTCGTGCCCGTCCACGCGGTCGGTGTCGACCTCGACATCGTGCCGGGCAAGGGCCCGGTCGTCGCAGAGCCCTTCCGCGCCCGCGCCGACCTCGACCGGCTGCCCGACCTCACGCCCGACGCGGTCCCGGACATCACCGAGTCGGTTCGGCGCCTCGTCGCCGAGCTCGGCCCGACGCCGCTCATCGGCTTCGCCGGCGCGCCCTTCACGCTCGCGAGCTATCTCGTCGAGGGCGGCCCGAGCAAGAACCACGAGCAGACCAAGGCGCTCATGCACGGCGACCCGCAGCTGTGGCACGACCTGTGCGCCCGGCTGGCGCAGATCGCCGGGGCCTTCCTGCGCGTGCAGGTCGAGGCGGGCGCCAGCATCGTCCAGCTCTTCGACAGCTGGGCCGGGTTCCTCTCCCGCGCGGACTACGTCCGGCACGTCCAACCCCACTCCGCCGCCGCGCTCGCGATGGTCGACGACCTCGACGTCCCGACGATCCACTTCGGGGTCGGCACCGGCGAGCTACTCGTCGACATGGGTGCCGCCGGCGCCGACGTCGTCGGGGTGGACTACCGCGTCTCGCTGACCGACGCGATCGAGCGGCTCGGCGGACGGCACGCCGTCCAGGGCAACCTCGACCCCGCGCTGCTCTTCGCGCCCTGGGAGCCGCTCGCCGCGGCCGTCGACCGGATCGTCGCTGAGGGGCACGCCGCCCCGGGCCACATCTTCAATCTCGGTCACGGCGTGCTCCCGACGACCGACCCGGGCGTCATCACCGCCGTCACGGAGCGGGTGCACCAGCAGCCGGCTGCACCGGTCGGCTGAGCCGGCGGCGTCGCCACACGAGCACCGGGGCGAGCAGCGCCCCGCCGAGGACGACGAAGGGGGTCGCCGCGCCGAGCGCGGTGAGGGCCACCCGGGCCGAGCCGGTGAAGGCGTCCCAGCCGGCGGCCAGACCCGCGATGAAGCCGTCCTCCGGCTCGGTCGGTGCGTCTGTCTCGCGCAGGCTCACGGTGATCGGGGACGTGGACGTCCGCTTCGTGATCCCCTCGAGCTGCGCGAGCAGGGACTCGAGGTCGGCCACCCGCGTCGAGAGCTCACCCTCGAGGGTCACGAGCTGCTCGATGTCGTCGGTGCGCTTGATGAGCTCACGGATCCGGGCGATCGAGGCCCGCATCGTCGCGATCCGGCTCTCGGTGTCGGTGTAGGCGGCGCTCTCGTCGGTCGTGCTCGCCGTCCGGTTCGTCACCGTGCCGACCTTCTCGAGCTCCTCGAGGGAGTCGTCGAGGCGGGTGCTCGGCACGGTGACGACGATCTCCCCCCAGCCGTGCTCGGAGCGCGACGAGATCTCCTCGGACGTCACGGCGCCACCCGCCCTGGCCGCGATGCCGCGGATGGCGGCGGCAGCCTTCGAGATGTCGTCGACCCGCACGTCGAGGGTGGCGCTCTGGGCGAGGTAGGTCCCGGCGACCGTGAGGTCGACCTCGGTGATCTTGGCGGTCTCCGCCGTCTCGGCCGAGCTGGCATCCCGCGCGGCCGACCCTTCCGCGGGCGGCGAGAACGCCTGGCTCTCGGTCGCGCCGCCGGCGGGAGCGCTGTCGTCGGAGGACACGGCCGAGCAGCCCGCGACGAGGGAGGTCGCGAGGGCCAGGGCGGCAGCGGCGCGCGTCGGTCGCTGCAGGTGGGGGAGTGTCGGGCTACGCATGGTGGTCTCCTTCGTCGGTCCGTCGGCCGCGACTTGGCGGCGTCGAGGGTCGGACGGGGCGAGCGGCGAAGGGGTTCCGCCGAGGCCGGTCACGGTCGGGTCACAGCGGGTGAGAGAGTTGGGTCATGGCTCGTGTCGTCGTCATCGGTGCTGGGATCGCTGGTCTGACGGCAGCCGAGCAGCTCACCGGAGCCGGCCACGAGGTCGTCGTCGTCGAAGGGCGCGACCGGGTCGGTGGCGTCGTCGCACCGGGCGAGGTCGCTGGGGTGCGGCTCGACGTCGGGGCGGAGTCGATCCGGGTCAGTGAGGCCGCCGAGGCGATCCTCGTGAGCGCCGGGCTCGACGGTCGACGTGTATCGCCCGAGCCGGTGCCGGCGCAGCTGTGGACCCGTGGCAGCCTCGTCGCGCTGCCCGCGCGGACCTTCATGGGCATCCCGTCGGACACCGCGACAACCGGCGACGTCCTCGACGAGCAGGAGCGGGCCCGCGCGGCCGCCGGGGAACAGCCCGCGCTCGGCGACGGTGACGACGCGGACGTGTCCGTCGCGACCGGGATCGCGGCCGAGTACGGTCGCGCCGTCGTCGACCGGCTCGTCGAGCCTCTCCTCGGTGGCGTCTACGCCGGGCGCGTGGACGATCTCTCGCTCGCCTCGACGATGCCCCCGCTCTGGGCGGCTGCCCGCCGTGAGGGTTCGCTGGCGGCGGCCGTCCGCTCGCTCGTTCCTCCCACGACCCCTTCGCCCTCGGCCGGGGCGGGCACCGCCACCGGACGACGCGGACCGATGCTCCTCGGCCTCGCCGGCGGTGTGCACCAGCTGCCGCACGCGCTCGCCGACATCGTCCGCTCGCGCGGCGGCGAGATCCGGCTCGGCACCCTCAGCCGTGGGCTCGAGCGCACGAGCACCGGCTGGCGCGTGCTTACCGGGCCGACGACCGACTCGGTCTACCTCGAGGCCGAAGCCGTGGTCGTGGCCACCCCCGCCCCTGCTGCTACCCGCCTGCTGGCCGAGGTCACCCCCTTCGCCGCTGCCGCGCTCCGAGAGGTCGAGACGGCCTCGATGGCGGTCGTCACCCTCGCCGTACCGGCCGGGCGCGACGGTTGGGACGACCTCCCCGGCTCGGGCTTCCTCGTCCCGACCGTCGACGGTCGGCTCATCAAGGCGAGCACCTTCGTCAGCACGAAGTGGGGCTGGGCCCGTGACGCCGCGGCCCGCGAGGGCCTGCTCCTCCTGCGCGCGTCGGTCGGTCGGGCCGGTGACGTCGCTCCACTCCAGCGCGACGACGCCGACCTCGTCACCGCCGCCCTGGCCGACGTCGCCGACGCGCTCGGCCGCCCCGTGCCGACGCTCGTCGACTCCCACGTGCAGCGCTGGGGCGGCGGCCTGCCCCAGTACACAGTCGGCCACCGATCCCGGGTCGACCGGATCGCGGCGGCCGTCGCCGAGGTCCCCGGACTCGCTGTCACCGGCGCGAGCTACGGCGGCGTCGGCATCGCTGCCGTCGTCGCGCACGCCCAGGCTGCCGCCCGCACGATCCTCACTCATCTCGCCCGACCCAAGGAGAACGCATGACCACCCGCACCATCCCCCCGAAGCCGTCGCGCGAGGTGCTCGAGGCGATCAACTCCTCGGTGCACTACGCGATGTTCTCGGTCTTCGCCGCGAGGTCGCCTCTCGGCGAGGACCGCGACGCGATGGGCGCCGAGGTCGAGGCGCTCTTCGAGGAGCTGCGGGCGAGCGGGGTGCGGATCCGTGGCACCTACGACGTCGCCGGTCTGCGGGCTGACGCCGACCTCATGATCTGGTGGCACGCCGACACGATCGAGCAGCTCCAGGACGCCTACCACAGCTTCCTGCGGACGGCGTTCGGCGGGCACCTTGAGCCGGTGTGGTCGGTCGCCGCGCTGCACCGTCAGGCCGAGTTCAACCGCAGCCACATCCCGGCCTTCATGGCGGGGGAGGAGCCGCGCGACTACCTGTGCGTCTACCCCTTCGTCCGGTCGTACGACTGGTACGTCATCGACGAGAAGGAGCGCCGCACCATGCTCGCCGAGCACGGCTCGATGGCGCGCGACTACCCCGACGTGCGGGCGAACACGATCAGCGCCTTCGCGCTCGGCGACTACGAGTGGGTGCTGGCCTTCGAGGCCGACGAGCTGCACCGCATCGTCGACCTCATGCGCGAGCTGCGCGCCTCGAAGGCGCGGCTGCACGTCCGTGAGGAGATCCCCTTCTACACCGGCCCGCGGGTCGAGGTCGGCGAGGTCATCTCCCGCCTCCGCTGATCCAGCCGTGCACACGTCGTAGTCCTGGTGTCGTTGGCACGCATATGGCGTACCAACGACACCAGGACAGCGGTTCGTGCACGGCTGCCGGGCTCAGCCCTCGCTCGGGCGGAGGGTCATCGCGATCGAGTTGATGCAGTAGCGCTGGTCGGTGGGGGTGTTGTAGCCCTCGCCCTCGAAGACGTGGCCGAGGTGGCTGCCGCACGAGCCGCAGCGGACCTCGACGCGGGGGCGGCCCGGGAGGGAGAGGTCCTCGATGTACTCGACGGTGTCACCGGCGAGCGGGGTGTAGAAGGACGGCCAGCCGCAGTGGCTGTCGAACTTGGTCTCGGAGGTGAAGAGCTCGGCCCCGCACGCGCGACAGGCGTAGACCCCTTCGGTCTTGCTGTCGGTGTACTCCCCGGTGAACGGCCGCTCCGTGCCGGCCTGACGGAGGACGGAGTACTCGTCGGGGGAGAGCTCGGCCCGCCACTGCTCGTCGGTCTTGGTGACGTCGTACTCGCGGCCGGTGGGCTCCATGCGTTGCTCCTTCGAAGGGGGGTCGGTCCAGTGTGCAACGACGGCCGCCCCGGAGATCATCCGGGGCGGCCTCATGTCCCTGGACCCCGGCCAGATGGAGGCCGGCCG
>JBHWMJ010000306.1:0-6670 GCA_043423105.1 Marihabitans sp. | reverse complement strand
CTCTCCCGCCCGAGGTGACGACGAGCCGCGCCCCGCCGGCGACGGCCGACCGGATCGCGTCGGCGACCTCGGCGGCGCCGTCCGGCACCACGACGACCGCGGCGACATACCCCTTCGCGCCGAGGATCTCGACGGCGGCTGGACCCGAGAGGTCGGCTCTCTCCCCCGTCGCCGCACGGTCCGACACCGTCACGACGACAGCAGGCACTCCGGGGGTGGGCGACGCGGTCATCCTGGCCACCGTACCCGCGGGCAGTCCAGGTCACCGCACCGCCCGGGGACGGAAGAAGGATCGTCACCTTGAGGTGACGACCCTTCTTCGAGCCCGCTGTTCAGAGAGCCCTGCTCACAACCCGAGGTCGCGGCCGATGAGCTCCTTCATGATCTCGTTCGTGCCGGCCCAGATCTTGTGGACCCGGGCGTCCTTCCAGGCGCGGGCGACGCGGTACTCGTTCATGAAGCCGTACCCACCGTGGAGCTGGACGCACTCGTCGAGGACATCACACTGGACCTCGGCGGCCCACCACTTCGCCTTGGCGGCGTCGACGGCGGTGAGCTTGCCCTCGGTGTGCGCCGCGACGCAGTCGTCGATGTACGCCTCGGTGACCTCGACCTTCGTCATCATCTCGGCCATCTTGAACTTGTTGTGCTGGAAGGTGCCGATCGGCGCACCGAAGGCCTTGCGCTCCTTCGTGTACTGGATCGTCTCCTCGAGGATCTGCCGGGCATTGGCGATGTTGCCGACCGCGTTGCCGAGACGCTCCTGCGGGAGCTTCTGCATCATCGAGATGAAGCCCATGCCCTCGGGGCCGAGGAGGCGGTCGCCAGGCAGACGCACGTTGTCGAAGAAGAGCTCGGAGGTGTCCGACTCGGGCTGGCCGACCTTGTCGAGCGGCTGACCCTTCGTGAAGCCCTCGTCCTCCTTCTCGAGGACGAAGAGCGAGATGCCCTTGGCTCCCTTGGACGGGTCGGTGCGGGCCGCGACGACGGCGAGGTCGCACTGGTGGCCGTTGGTGATGAAGGTCTTGCTGCCGTTGAGGATCCAGTCGCCCGAGCCGTCGTCAGCCTTGACCGCGGTCGTCTTGAGCGCTGCGAGGTCGGAGCCGCCAGAGGGCTCGGTCATCCCGATCGCGAGGATCTTCTCGCCGGCGGCGACGGCGGGCAGCCAGCGCTGCTTCTGCTCGTCGGTGCCCAGCGCCACGATGTACGGCGCGGTGATGTCGGAGTGGATGCCGAAGCACGAGGCCGTGGCCGAGTTGAACTTCGCCAGCTCCTCGCCCAGCACGGCGTTGAAGCGGTAGTCGTCGATGCCGGCGCCGCCGAGCTCCTCGGGGATGGTCAGGCCGAAGAAGCCCTGGCGTCCGGCCTCGAGCCACACCTCGCGCGGGATGGTGTGGTCTCGGATCATCTCCTCCGCGCGCGGGACGAGCATGCGCTCGACGAACTCCTTGACCGAGGCGCGGAAGGCCTCGTGGTCCTCGTCGTAGATGTTACGGGGCATGGTGGCCAAACCTTTCGTCACAACGGGTGTGGGCTTGCCGACGTGGCTAAGCGCTTGCTTAGCGTAGGACGAAGGGGGCATCCTGGGCAACGTGACGACCCGCACCCCCGCGATCCCCATCTCGGAGTCTCCTGCCGTGATGCGCCTCTTCGAGGCGGCGGCGGACGCCTTCGCGGCGAAGGGGTTCCACGCGACGACGACGCGCGACATCGCCTCGCGAGCCGGGCTCTCCCCGGCGGGCGTCTACGTCCACTTCGCCAGCAAGGAGGACCTGCTCTACCAGCTGTGCCGCGAGGGGCACGAGGTGGCGCGGGACTCGCTCGCGGCCGCCGCGGCCGAGGCCGGGAGCCCGACAGCGGCCCTGAGCGACGTCGTCGGGACCTTCGCCCGGTGGCACGCCGAGCAGCACCAGGTAGCCAAGATCGTCCAGTACGAGTTCCGCCACCTCAGCGAGGACCACCGCCACGAGGTGCTCGAGCTGCGGCGCGAGATCGACGGGATCGTCACCCAGGTCATCGAGGCCGGTGTGACGAGCGGCGACTTCTCCGCGACCGACCCGCGGGCCACCGCACTGGCCGTCACGTCGATGGCCGTCGACGTCGCCCGCTGGTACCACCCGGGAGTGCGGCAGAGCCCGGAGGACATCGGCCGCACCTACGCCGGGTTCGCGCTGCGGCTCGTCGGCGTCGGCTGACCCCTTCGACCTCTCAGTCGACCTCGAGGCCGAAGGGGGCGAGGAGACCGAGCGACCCCGTGAGGTCGACGGTCAGGCCGCGGACGTCGTTCTCCCGCGGGTCGATGACGTAGCCGTGGCTCCCCCGAGGCCAGGTCGCCGTCGACCGCCTCCCCGACGACCTCGGGACGACCGGCGACGACCTCGGTCAGCGATGGCATGGCGCCAGGCTAGCTGCGTCAGCCGACGACCCGGGTTCGGTCAGAAGATGGTCAACACCCAGCGCCGACGGTGTGACGGGGATTACATTCCTTACGACCATCCCCTGAGGTCCGCTCGAAGGAGAGCAACCATGCGCGTGTCCCGTCCCCTGGCCGCCGTCGGCAGCCTGCCCGTCCTCACCCTCGTCGCCACCGTCGCGGTCGGCGCACCAGCCGGCGCCGCGGCCCAGCCACGCTACGTGGCACTCGGCGACTCGTACTCCTCCGGCACCGGCACCCGCGCTTACCTCGCCGACGGCACGTCGTGCCAGCGGTCCGTGCGCGCGTATCCCTCGCTCGTCGCGGCGGCCGGCGGGCTGAGCCTCAACCTTCGCGCCTGCTCCGGCGCGACGACGTCCGACGTGGCGACGACGCAGCTCTCGGCGCTCGACTCCGGCGTCGCCAAGGTGACGATCTCTGCCGGAGGCAACGACGCGGGCTTCGCCGACGTCCTCACCGAGTGCGCCATGCCGGGGTGGGCGAGCAACTGCAACGGCAAGATCGACGCGGCCACGACGTTCATCAAGGGCACGCTCCCCAGCCGCCTCAACACGCTCTACGGCTCGATCCGGACCAAGGCGCCGAACGCCTCGGTCGCCGTCGTCGGGTACCCGCGGATCTTCATGGGCGAGGACTGCAACGCCTTCACCTGGTTCTCCCCGACCGAGCAGTCCCGTCTCAACGCGACCGCGGACCTGCTCAACGCCACGCTCAAGACGGCTGCGACGAAGGCAGGCTTCACCTTCGTCAACCCGACGACGGCCTTCACCGGCCACGCGGTGTGCGACTCCCCGGAGTGGATCAACGGGCTGTCGTCACCGATCAGCGAGAGCTACCACCCGAACGTCGCCGGCCACCAGTCCGGCTACACCCCCATCGTCTCTGCCCCGGTGCTCGGTGCGAGGAGGACGGTGACCTCGGGCACGCTGCGGACGGCAGACGCCTCGACGGCAGAGCAGACGAGCCTCCAGCGCCGTTATGCGGCGGCCGACCGACGCATCAAGCCCAAGGTCTTCCGCGCTCCGGACCTCAGCAGCGAGCGGGTCCGCCGAGCCGCGGAGCGGGCCGGGGTCGACCTGTCCTCGCGAGCCAGCATCGACGCCGCGGACCGCCGCCACTCCGCCGCCCAGGCTGCGCAGCGCACGGGCTGACGCGCCACCCGTAGGCCGAAGGGGTGACCCCCGCCGTGAGCGGTGGGTCACCCCTTCGGTCGTCTCGAGGCCCATCGGTCGCGCCTCGACGACCATGAGCCTGTTCGGCCCCGCGGGACGGTGCGTCAGTCGCGGGTGAGACGGCGGTAGGTGACGCGGTGCGGTCGTGCCGCCTCCTCGCCGAGCCGCTCGACCTTGTTCTTCTCGTAGGCCTCGAAGTTGCCCTCGAACCAGTACCAGGCCGACGGGTTCTCCTCGGTGCCCTCGTAGGCGAGGATGTGCGTCGCGACGCGGTCGAGGAACCAGCGGTCGTGGGAGATGACCACGGCGCAGCCGGGGAAGTCCAGCAGCGCGTTCTCCAGCGAGCCGAGGGTCTCGACGTCGAGGTCGTTGGTCGGCTCGTCGAGGAGGAGCAGGTTGCCGCCCTGCTTGAGGGTCAGCGCGAGGTTGAGGCGGTTGCGCTCACCACCCGAGAGGACCCCGGCCTTCTTCTGCTGGTCCGGGCCCTTGAAGCCGAACTGGCTGACGTAGGCGCGGCTGGGGATCTCGACCTGCCCGACCTGGATGTGGTCGAGCCCGTCGGAGACGACCTCCCACAGGGTCTTCTCCGGGTCGAGGCCACCACGGCTCTGGTCGACGTAGCTGATCTTCACCGTGTCGCCGATGTCGACGGTGCCGGCATCCGGCTCCTCGAGACCGACGATGGTCTTGAAGAGGGTCGTCTTGCCGACGCCGTTGGGGCCGATGACACCGACGATGCCGTTGCGGGGCAGGGTGAAGGACAGGCCGTCGATGAGGACACGGTCCCCGAAGCCCTTCGTGAGGTCACGGACCTCGATGACCTTGCTGCCCAGACGGGGACCCGGGGGGATCTGGATCTCCTCGAAGTCGAGCTTGCGGGTGCGCTCGGCCTCGGCCGCCATCTCCTCGTAGCGCTGGAGCCGAGCCTTGCTCTTGGTCTGGCGGGCCTTGGCGTTGGAGCGGACCCACTCGAGCTCGGAGGCGAGCCGCTTGGCGAGCTTGGCGTCCTTCTTGCCCTGGACCTGGAGCCGCTCCTGCTTCTTCTCGAGGTAGGTCGAGTAGTTGCCCTCGTAGGGGTAGAGCCGGCCGCGGTCGACCTCGGCGATCCACTGGGCGACGTTGTCCATGAAGTACCGGTCGTGCGTCACAGCGACGACGGCGCCCGGGTAGGCCGCGAGGTGCTGCTCGAGCCAGAGCACGGACTCGGCGTCGAGGTGGTTCGTCGGCTCGTCGAGGAGCAGGAGGTCGGGCTTCTGCAGGAGCAGCTTGCACAACGCGACCCGGCGACGCTCACCACCGGAGAGGACCGTGACGTCGGCGTCCGGCGGGGGGCAGCGCAGGGCGTCCATCGCCTGCTCGAGCTGGGAGTCGAGGTCCCACGCGTCGGCGTGGTCGATCTCCTCCTGGAGCTTGCCCATCTCGTCCATGAGCGCGTCGAAGTCGGCGTCCGGCTGCGTCATCTCCTCGGAGATCTCGTTGTACCGGTCGAGCTTCTGCTTGATCTCGCCGAGGCCCTCCTCGACGTTGCCGAGGACGGTCTTGTCCTCGTTGAGCGGCGGCTCCTGCAGGAGGATCCCGACCGACGCCCCCTTCGCCAGCTGTGCCTCGCCGTTGCTCGGCTGGTCCAGCCCCGCCATGATCTTGAGGATCGTCGACTTGCCGGCGCCGTTCGGGCCGACCATGCCGATCTTGGCGCCGGGGTAGAACGACATCGTGACGTCGTCAAGGATGACCTTCTCGTTGTGCGCCTTGCGGGCACGGGTCATGGTGTAGATGAACTCGGGCATGAGGGCAGGCTATCGACCCCGGCCCCCAGGCCCGAATCCGCTCGCCGGCCTCCTCAGAAGGAGGGCGCGAGGTCCGTCTCGGCCGGGGCCGACGGCCGCTCGTCCCGGGCCGATCGGACCTCACCGTCGAGCCGGTCGACCATGGCGTCCGAGGACCCGTCACTCTCGTCGGCGAAGCTGTCCTCGTAAGCCCGGCGAGCGGCCTCGTCGCCGGCAGCGTCGTCCTCACCGCGACCGGGACGGACGAAGGCGCTCTGCCCGAGGAGCAGGTCATGCCCGACGTGCTGAGCGGTGAGCTCCACGGACGTGCCGTAGCTGTCGTCAGCGCGCTGGTACTGCCGCACCCGCTGGCGGCCGACGACCACCACGGGCTCCCCCTTGCTCAGCGACGCTCGGGTGTTGACGCCCAGCGCCCGGTAGCACGCGACGTTGTAGAAGGACGTCGGCCCGTCCTCGAAGATGCCTTCTCGCGTGCGGCGGCGCTCGCTCGTCGCGAGCCGGAAGGTCGTGAAGACCTCGCCCTGGGTGGTCGTGCGGGTCTCGGGGTCGGCGACCAGCCGGCCCATGACGGTCACGTGGGTCTCGTACATGTCGGTGTCCCTTCTGAGATGGCCCGGACCGGGTGGCCGGGTCCAGGCCACGATCTCGACGTGGGGAGAGAAGGGCGACGGACCGCCGTCCGGCTGTGGACGGCGGTCCGGGCTAGTCCGCGCTTGTGGACGGTCAGTCGCGCACCGTCAGCAGGAGGGACAATCAGCGCTGGCCACGGGCACGGGTGATCCCCTTCCGGGTGCGGGCATGACGCTCCAGCACCTCGCGCACCGGGGCGATGACGACCGCGTCCGCCACCTCTGCGATGCTCCGTCGCAGCCTCTTGTCGACGGCGCCCCCACGCCGTCTCGCCCCGGCGCGGGCGAGCAGTCGGCCGAGACCGGCGACGAGCAGGCCGCCGAGCAGGCCCCCCACGAGCAGGAGGAACGGCGTGGCGAAGGGGCCGACGTCCACCGTCGGGATCGCCGGCAGCTGCAGCCAGCCCGCCAGACCGATGACGACGAGCCAGACGAGCCCGACGACCGTCGCGAGGGCGAGCAGGATCTGCAGGGCCCCGAGGACGCCCCACCACAGCGGGTTCCTCCCCCGGAGCGGGGTGCTGAGGACGGCCTGGTCGAGCCCGTCGGCGAGCCGGTCGTCGTAGGGGGCGGCCGCGTCTGCGACAGCGTCCGCCCACCGCGTCGGCAGGCCGCGGCCCGCGTGCTCCCCCAGCCGCCGGGCAGACA
>JBHWMJ010000298.1:0-8645 GCA_043423105.1 Marihabitans sp. | reverse complement strand
ATCCAGTTCGAGGGCGAAGCCCGCGACGCCGAGCCACGGATCGCCGCGCAGAACGCGACCGTCGACCAGCTCAAGGGCGGCCTGACCCAGATGCGCACCAAGCTCGACGACCTCAAGGGCCGCCGCGACCAGCTCGTCGCGCGCGCCCGCTCGGCCGAGGCGCAGGAGAAGGTCCAGGGCGCGATCCGCTCGATCGACGTCATGGACCCGACGAGCGAGCTCGGCCGCTTCGAGGACAAGATTCGCCACCAGGAGGCGATGGTCCAGGGTCGCGCCGAGGCTCAGGCCACGACGCTCGAGGACCAGTTCGCCGAGCTCGAGGACCACAGCCACGACGCCGAGATCGAGGCGCGCCTCAGCCAGCTCAAGGGTGGTCAGCAGAGCTGACGGTCTTCGGTCGAGGTGATACCCGCCGATGCACTCGGCGGGTATCACCTCGACCCATGAGCGGGCGAGAGGTCAGGCGCGGGGCGCGTGCACGACCTGCTGCGCGTCCGTCAGCCCCCGGTGGACGAGCATCTCCACCGCGTCCGCGGCGCCGTCGAGGAGGAAGGGCAGCTCCTCGCGCTCCGGCTTGGCGAAGTCCTTGAGCACGAAGTCCGCCACGTCCATCCGCCCGGGAGGACGCCCGATGCCGACCCGGACCCGGTGGTAGTCCTTCGAGCCGACGCTCGAGCTGATCGAGCGCAGCCCGTTGTGGCCCCCTTCGCCGCCACCCCGCTTGAGCCGCACCTCGGCGAACGGGATGTCGAGCTCGTCGTGGATGACGACGAGGTGGTCGAGGTCGACGGAGAAGAACGAGGCGAGCGCCTTCGTCTGGCCCCCGGAGACGTTCATGTACGACGTCGGCGTCGCGATGATGACCCTCGGGCCGAGGCCTCCCCCAGGCGGGGTGAGCCGGATCGACTCGGCGCGCGCCCCCGACTTGTGGGCCCGTAGGGTCGCGCCTGCGCGACGGGCCATCTCGTCGACGACCATCGCGCCGACGTTGTGCCGGTTGCCGGCGTACTGCGGCCCGGGGTTGCCCAGCCCCACGACCAGCCACGTGTCATCGCTCACGGGGCGCCACTCTAGACGGGACGACGAAGGGGTCCGCACCGGCTGGTGCGGACCCCTTCGTCATGAGCCCGGTGAGGTGGGAGGAGGTCAGCCCTCCTTGTTGCCGTCCTCCGGGGACTCCATCGGGGCGTCGCCCTCGGCGAGCTGCTTGTCGCTCGGCGCACCCTCGGTGGTGTCCTCCTCGGCCACGTCCTGCTCGATGCCGGCCTCGGCCTCGGCCTCGGCGAGCTCCGCCTCGAGAGCCTCGGCGGAAATCTGCTCGGTGATGTTGACGACGAGGGTCTCGCCGTCGGTGACGAGCGTGGCGCCCTCGGGCATCTCGACCTGCGAAGCGAGGATCTGGGTACCGGCCTCGAGGCCCTCGACGGAGACGACGAGCGACTCGGGGAGCTTGGTGACGTCAGCCTCGACCTGGAGGGTCTGGGCGTCGACGGTGACGACGGTCTCCGGGCCGGCCTCGCCCTCGACGTGGACGGGGACGTCGACGGTGACCTTCTCGCCGCGCTTCACGACGACGAGGTCGACGTGCTCGATGACCGGCTTGATCATGTGGCGCTGGACGTCCTTGGCGAGCGCGAGCTGCTCGTCGCCGTCGACGACGATCGTCAGGAGGGCGTTGCTGTGCTTGAGCGCCATCATCGTGTCGTGGCCCGGCAGGGTGATGTGGACCGGCTCGCTGCCGTGGCCGTACATGACGGCGGGGATCTTGTGCTCGCGGCGGATGCGGCGGGCCGCGCCCTTGCCGAACTCGGTGCGGGTCTGGGCCTCGAGGCGGATCTCGTCGGACATGGTGCTCCTTGCGGGTCAGGTGACCCATCGGCAAGGACGGGTCGTCGTGGGGGTAAAGGTCGTCGGTCGTGCGGTGGGCCTCGACGCGGGGCGCGGCACGGTCGCGTTGGACCGGACCGTCAGGTCAGCGGAGTCCACCGCGTCGATCACGGATCGCTGCGACTGTGCAACGTCCCTCGCCGAGGCAACTGCTCGATCCTAGGGCAGGGTCAGGCCTGGACCAAACCCGCGTGCTCGGCGTCGCCCGACCCGGCGGGGCCCGTCTCGGCGATCGACGAGCGCGGCGGGGCTGCCCCCTTCGAGGCTCGTTCCTCGCACCTCAGGACATCGCCTTCATCGTCCGTCCGACGCTCCTCGCCGAGCCGCACCGCGACGACCCCGGCGAGGATCGCAGCGCCACCGAGGAGCTGGACCGGTGACATCGCCTCGCCGACGAGGACCCAGGCGAAGACGACGGCGAAGAGCACCTCGCTGAGCCCGACGAAGGAGGCGACGGTCGGCCCGAGGACCCGGGCAGCGACGATGCCCGTGACATAGGCGAGCGCGGCCGCGACGAGAGCGAGCTCGCCGATGGCGACCCACCATGGGGCGCTCCACCCGGCGAGGTCCACGTCACGCCCGGAGACCGTCATGGGCAGCACACCGGTGGCGGCCGTCAGCCAGAGGGCGAGCGCACCGATGACCAGGCCGATCCCCGCGAAGGTGATCGGGGGCAGCGCGTCGTGCGCGTCGTGCGACGAGAGCAGGAAGAAGACGACGAGCCCGAGCGCCGCCAGCAGTCCCCACATCACCCCGACCACGTCCACCTGCGCCCCGGAGGTCACGTCGAGCACCAGGACGAGGCCGATGACGGCCGCGACGACCCCGACGACGGTGAGCCGCGACGGTCGGCGGCCGTGGCGTGCCCAGACCCAGCCGACGATGAGGACAGGCGCCAGGTACTCGAGGAGCAGGGCCACCCCGACGGAGAGGTGGCTGACCGCCAGGAAGTAGGCGAGCTGGCAGCCGGCGATGGCGGTCAGCCCGTACGCCGCGACCCGCGGGAGGTTTCGGCGGAGGAGCGCCCACCTGCCCTGCAGCGCGACGAGCGCGGGGACGAGCAGGACGAGCGCCGCCCCGGTGATCCGGGCGGTGACGATCGCGCCCGGCGACCACCCGATGTCCATGAGCGAGCGCCCGAAGGTGCCCGAGGACCCGAACGTCGCGGCCGAGACGAGCGCGATCGTGAGGCCCACGGCGAAGGGGGCGGAACCAGTGGTCCTCGAAGGCATGAAGGTCCTGTCGTCATGAGTCATCTATGGTGTTGGTCATGACGCTAGGCCGCCGAGACGTCAGGAGTCAACTTGCCTTTTGCTCATGACACCAACGACGCGTTGCGGGGGGCTGCGGCGCTCGTCAACACCGCGGAGGGCGCCTTCCCCGACGCGGACGGGGACACGCTCTCGACCACGAAGGCCCTGGCTGACTTCGTCGCGGAGTGGAGCTGGACGGGTCGCCTCGACGGCGACGAGAGGGAGCTGGAAGAGGTCCGGTCCCTGCGCCCGCGGCTCCGAGCGGTCTGGGAGGCCGGCTCCGAGGAGGAGCGCGTCGCGCTCGTCAACGACCTGCTGCGGACGGGCGAGGCACTCCCCCAGCTCGTCGACCACGACGGGTACGGCTGGCACATCCACGCGACGGAGGCGGAGGCACCGCTCGCGCGGCGCATGCAGGTCGAGGCCGCGATGGCCTTCGTCGACGTGCTGCGCTCGGGTGAGCTCAGCCGGCTGAGCATCTGCGCTGCGGACGACTGCGACGACGTCGTCGTCGACCTCTCGCGCAACCGCAGCAAGCGGTACTGCGAGAGCGGGTGCGGCAACCGTCTGGCCGCCGCGGCCTACCGCGCCCGCCAGGGCGACTGACCGGCCTCCTGATCCGGCAAGTGGCTTAGGCGCGGCCGCCGAAGAGGCTCGTCACCGACCCGTCCTCGAAGACCTCGTGGATCGCGGCCGAGATGAGCGGGGCGATGGACAGGACGGTCAACCCGTCGAAGTGCTGGTCCTCGCGCAGCGGCAGCGTGTTGGTCACGATGATCTCCTCGGCGGCGCAGGCCTGCATGCGCTCGATCGCCGGGCCGGAGAAGATCGCGTGCGTCGCCGCGATGACGACACCCGCCGCACCCTCCGCCATGATCGCGTCGGCGGCCTTCGTGATCGTGCCGGCGGTGTCGATCATGTCGTCCACGAGGACGCAGACGCGACCCTCGACCTCACCGACGACACGGTTGGCGGCGGTCTCGTTGGGGCGGTTGATGTCGCGGGTCTTGTGGATGAAGGCCAGCGGGACGCCGCCGAGCTGCGCCGACCACTGCTCCGCGACCTTGATCCGGCCGGCGTCGGGCGAGACGACGGCGAGCTCACGGTCGCCGTACTTCTTCGCGACGTAGTCGGCGAGGATCGGCCGCGCCATGAGGTGGTCGACCGGACCGTCGAAGAAGCCCTGGATCTGGTCGGTGTGCAGGTCGACCGCGATGAGCCGGTCCGCGCCAGCGGTCTTGAAGAGGTCGGCGATGAGCCGGGCCGAGATCGGCTCGCGGCCACGGTGCTTCTTGTCCTGCCGGGCGTAGCCGTAGAAGGGCATGACGACGGTGATCCGCTTGGCCGAGGCCCGCTTGAGCGCGTCGATCATGATGAGGTGCTCGACGATCGCCTCGTTGATGGGGGCAGTGTGGCTCTGGATGACGAAGGCGTCCGAGCCGCGGACCGACTCCTCGTACCTCACGTAGATCTCGCCGTTGGCGAAGTCGTACGCGCTCGTCGGCACAAGCTGCGTGCCGAGATCAGCGGCGACCTCCTCGGCCAGCGCGGGGTGTGCCCGGCCGGTGAAGACCATGAGGTTCTTCTTGGTCTTCTTCGAGATGCTCGTGCGGGGTCCCTTGTGGCCCATGGCGTCCTTCGCTGTCGTGAGTGGTGGCGGGGCGGTCAGTTGCTGGACGAAGGGGTGGACTCGGCCGCCTGGGCATGCTGCTCCGCTGCGTGGGCGGCGGCGTGCGCGGCGTCGGCGGTGGCCGTCCCTGCCCGACGCCGGTCGACCCAGCCGTCTACGTTGCGCTGCGTGCCGCGGGCGATGGCGATCTGGCCCGGCTCGACGTTCTTGGTGATGGCCGAACCGGCGGCGACGTACGCGCCTGGAGCGATGTCGACCGGGGCCACGAGGACGGAGTTGCTGCCGACGAAGGAGTGACGGCCGACGTTCGTGTGGCCCTTCGTCACGCCGTCGTAGTTGGCAAAGATCGTGCCGGCGCCGATGTTGGCGCCCTCGCCGATCGTCGCGTCACCGCAGTAGGTGAGGTGCGGGACCTTCGCGCCAGCGCCGATCTGGGCGTTCTTCGTCTCGACGAAGCCGCCGATCTTCCCCTTCGCCCCGAGCTCGGTGCCCGGCCGCATGTAGGAGTACGGGCCGACGGTGGCGTCGTCGCCGATCACCGCGAGGTGGCCCTCGGCGCGCTTGACCGTGGCGCGGTCGCCGACCTCGCAGTCGGTGAGCGTGACGTCGGGGCCGATCACGGCGTCCTCACCGATGCTCGTCGCACCGAGCAGCTGGGTGCCGGGGAGGATCGTCGTATCCTGGCCGATCTCGACGTCGACGTCGATCCAGGTCGTCGCCGGGTCGACGATCGTGACACCGGCGCGCATGTGGCGCTCGCAGGTGCGCTCGTTGAGGACCCGGCCGAGCTCGGCGAGCTGGGTGCGGTCGTTGACCCCCTCGGTCTGCCAGATGTCCTCGAGGACGTGCGCGACGACGCGGCCACCGTCCTCACGGGCCAGGGCCAGGACGTCGGTGAGGTACTTCTCGCCCTGGGCGTTCTCGTCGGTGACCCTCGCGAGCTGGGTGCGCAGGACCTGGGCGTCGAAGGCGTAGATGCCGGAGTTGATCTCGCGGACGGCACGCTGGGTCTCGTCGGCGTCCTTGAACTCCACGATCCGCTCGACGTTGCCCTCGGCGTCTCGGATGACGCGGCCGTACATCTTCGCGTCGTCGAGGACCGAGGTGATGACGGTGACGGCGGCGCCCGCGTCGACGTGCGCGCGGGTGAGCGCCGAGATCGTCTCGGCGGTGAGGAGCGGCACGTCACCCATCGTCACGACGACGGTGCCGGTGAGGTCCGCCGGGAGGACGTCGAGCCCGCACTCGGCCGCTCGGCCCGTGCCCTTGACCTCGTCCTGGTCCGCGACGAGGACCCGGCTCTCCCCCTTCGCGTTGCGCTCCTCGATGAAGGCGGCGACGCGGTCGCGCTGGTGGCGGATGACGACCACGGTCGAGTCGGCGCCGGCGCCGCTGGCCGCGCGCATCGCATGGCCGAGGAGGGTGTCACCGCCGATCCGGTGCAGGACCTTCGGGGTCTTGCTCTTCATCCGGGTGCCCTCGCCGGCGGCGAGGATGATGACGGCGGACGGACGGGGGTCGCTCACGTGCGGGCTCCCAGGGGTCGCGGGCAGGTGTCAGGGGCGTCCTGGTCGGACCGCGACACTCTACTCTGGACAGGGGACCCGCTGGCACGGCGCCGACGGGGCGATCGGCTCCCCGGGTAGGAGTCGAACCTACGTCGCTAGTCCTGATTCAAAGTCAGGCGGGCCCTGCCGGCAGACCAACCGGGGAACGCCGCCTCAGCAGCGGCTCCCCCAGGGTAGTTGACCCCTCAGAGCTGCTGGATCTCCAGCCGGTTGCCGACGGGGTCGTCGGTGTGGAAGCGCCGGACCTGCCTGGAACCACACGCCCCCTCGGACAGCCAGCGCCGGCGGCTTGGGGATCTCGGGCAGCCTGAGGACCCCGCCGTAGAAGCCCCGGAGCTGGTCCTCGGAGCCGGCCGGGCAGGCGATCTGGACGTGGTGCAGTCCGATGACGGCCATCAGGCCTCCTTGTGCCCGACGGCGAAGACGCGTCGGAAGGGCAGGAGCACACCCGCAGGGGTGCGCGGGTAGGCCTCGGCGACGCGGCTGCCGTACGCGTCGAGGAAGGTCTGGCGCTCTCCCTCGTCGGTGAGGACGTCGAGGATCGGTCGCAGACCGGTGCCCGTCACCCACTCGAGCACCGGGTTGTCCTGCTCGCCGGCCGCGTCGAGGACGTGCAGGTAGGTCGTCTCCCACGCGTCGACGAGCAGTCCGTGCTGCGCGAGGATCTGGAGGTAGGTGCTCGGCTCGGCGGCGCCGTAGCGCTTCGTCGCGGCCTCGAGCGCGGCCGCCTGGGGGTGCTCGACGGCGACCTCGCGCATCAGGGCGTGCGTCGGCGAGGCGAAGTTGCCGGGGACCTGGAGCGCGAACCACCCGCCGGGGGCCAGAGCGTCGACCCACGTCTCGATGAGGGGCAGGTGCATCGGCACCCATTGCAGGGTCGCGTTGGTGACGATGACGTCTGGCGCTGCGCCGAGGGAGGCGATGTCCCAGGTCGCGAGATCGGCCTCGACCCACTCGACGCGCTCACCGTCGTCCTTCGCGCGGGCAGAATCGAGCATGTCGGCGCTGCTGTCGACGCCGACGACGCGGGCGTGCGGCCACCGCTGGGCGAGCGCCAGGGTGGCGACGCCGTTGCCGCAGCCGAGGTCGACGACGAGGGCGGGGTCCTGGGCGGCCACCCGGGAGAGCAGGTCCACGAAGGGGCGTGTCCGCTCCTCGGCGAACTTCTCGTACTGCGTGGGGTCCCAGCTGGGCATCGGGCGCCTCCGTCTCGTCGATGAGTGGTGGGCCGATCCTACGAGAGCCGTTGTCTCGATATCGAGAAACTTGACCGTGCGTATTCTTGACGCATGTCACAGCGCCAGCCGGTCCACGACGACGTCGACGAGATCGTTGCGGCCTGGCGCCGCGAGCGGCCCGACCTCGACCCGGAGCCGCTGCACGTCTTCAGCCGACTCTCCCGGCTGGCGCGCCGTCTCGACCTCGACCGCGCGACGGCCTTCGGCGACCACGGCATCGACGGCTGGGAGTTCGACGTGCTCTCTGCTCTGCGCCGGGCCGGCGATCCGTACGAGCTCTCCCCCGGCCGCCTCGTCCAGGAGACCCTCGTGACGTCGGGGACGATGACCAACCGGATCGACCGGCTGGCGGCGAAGGGGTGGGTCGAGCGCGCACCCTCCCCCACCGACCGACGGGGAGTCATCGTCCGCCTCACCGATGCCGGGCGGAACGCCGTCGACGGAGCGATGGCCGACCTGCTCGACCGGGAGCGCGACCAGCTCTCCGAGCTCGGTGCTGCGGAGATCACCGAGCTCACGGCGCTGCTGCGGCGCCTGCTCGCCCCCTTCGAGAGCTGAGGCGACCCACAGCGCCCCTGAGGGATGCCAGGTGCGCGGACAGCCGCGCCTCTGGCATCCCGCAGCGCGGTCTCACCCGACGACGTCAGCGGCCTCGAGCCACTCGAGCTCAAGCGCCTCGCGCTCGTCGACGATCTCGCGCAGCTCGCGGTTGAGCTCGAGCACCCGGGCATGGTCGGCGGCGGCCTCCGCCATCTGTGTGTGCAGGCGGTCCTCGCGCTCCGAGAGCCGCTGGAGCTGCTTCTCCACCCGAGCCATGACCTTGCGCGCCTCGCGCACCTCCGCAGGGCTCGCGCTCGCCCCCGCTGAGGCGACGGTCTCCCCCTTCGCCCCAGCCGGGTCTGTCCCTCGAACCCCGGAACCCTTTTCGGGCTCCGGTCCCCCCGGTCCCTTTATCGCGTTATCCGACGAAGGGCGCGCCCGGAGCTCGAGGTACTGGTCGACGCCACCGGGCATGTCCCGGACCTTGCCGTCCCCGAGCAGGGCGACCTGACGGTCGCAGAGCCGCTCG
>JBHWMJ010000291.1:0-8500 GCA_043423105.1 Marihabitans sp. | reverse complement strand
ATCTCCGCCGCCCGTCACGCCACCCAGGTGACCGCCGCGGCCGTCATCCGTGCCGCCGCCGAGCAGGAGCAGGCCGAGGCTGCCCGGGTCGCCCGCGACACCCGGCTGGCCGAGATGCGCACCGCGCTGGCGGGGCAGCAGGACGAGCTGCGCGAGCTCACCGACTCTGTGCACCGCGACGAGGTCGCCCGCGCCCAGCAGACGGCGAAGATCGAGCAGCTCCAGCAACGGGCCGTCGAGGAGCTCGGCATCGACCCCGAGGTGCTCGTCGAGGAGTACGGACCGCACCAGCCGGTGCCCTACGTGCCCGGCCCCGACGACGACCCTGACGCCGAGCTGCCGGAGCCGACCCCGTACGTCCGCGCGGAGCAGGAGAAGCGGCTGCGGACCGCCGAGCGCGGTCTCAAGGCGCTCGGCCGGGTCAACCCGCTCGCGCTCGAGGAGTTCGCCGCGCTCGAGGAGCGGCACACCTTCCTCACGACCCAGCTCGAGGACCTTCGCCAGTCGAAGAAGGATCTCCTCGACATCGTCGCGGAGGTCGACCAGCGGGTCGAGCAGGTCTTCGGCGAGGCCTTCCGCGACACCGCCGAGCAGTTCGAAGGGGTGTTCTCGCGCCTCTTCCCCGGGGGCGAGGGTCGCTTGACGCTCACCGACCCTTCGGACCTGCTCACCACTGGCATCGAGGTGGAGGCGCGTCCCCCGGGCAAGAAGGTCAAGCGTCTGTCGCTGCTCTCCGGCGGCGAGCGGTCGCTCGTCGCGGTCGCGCTGCTCGTCTCGATCTTCAAGGCCAGGCCGTCGCCCTTCTACATCATGGACGAGGTCGAGGCGGCACTCGACGACACCAACCTGGGCCGGCTCATCACCCTCTTCGAGGAGCTGCGCGGCTCGAGCCAGCTCATCGTCATCACCCACCAGAAGAAGACGATGGAGATCGCCGACGCCCTGTACGGCGTCTCGATGCGCGGCGACGGCATCACGACCGTCGTCAGCCAGCGGATCCGCGACGTCGCGTCGTAGGACCCCCGTCTCATCGAGGCGTGTCGGTTGGCGCAAGCCGCCTGGTCCGGGGGATCATGGGGGCATGACCGCGATCGTCATCGGCCTCCTCCTGTGCCTCGTGCTCTCAGTCGTCGTGCTGGGGCTCGTGGCCGTGCCGGCGCGTCGTGAGGGCCGCGACCTGCTGACCCCCCGGGGAGAGCGCGTCGTCGTCCGGGTCCGCAGCAGCGCCGACTCCGCAGCGAGCAAGACCTCCTCCGCGCTGAGCAGCGCCACCCCGTCGCGCAAGCGCTCCGCCTGACGCAACGTCCGCAGAGCCGCGCGCCCAGAGGGCAAACCTGCGGACGTAGGGTCGGGGCATGAGCTTCGACCACCCCTTCGACCCGACGGTGCGCCCGCAGGACGACCTCTACGGCCACGTCAACAACAGCTGGCTGAGCAGCGTCGAGATCCCCGCAGACAAGGGCCGTTACGGCGTCTTCGACGTGCTCCGTGAGCGCAGCGAGGACGACGTCCGCGCGATCATCGAGGACGTCACCGCCGACCCCGGGTCGGACCCCGACGCCCAGCGGGTCGGCTCCCTCTACGCCGCCTTCATGGATGTCGACGCGGTCGACGCGGCCGGGGTCGTACCCCTTCGGCCTCTCCTCGACGAGGTCGAGACCGTCACCGACGCCTCGACGCTCGCCGCCGCCCTCGGGCGGCTCGGCCGCCTCGGGGTCACCGGCACGATCGCCCCCTTCGTCAACACCGACGACGGCAAGCCGGACGAGTACGTCATCTACCTCGAGCAGGACGGGCTCGGGCTGCCCGACGAGAGCTACTACCGGGAGCCGCAGCACGCCGAGGTCCTCGCCGCCTACCGCGGGCACATCCGGACGCTCCTGTCGTTGACCGGCACGCCGGAGACCGAGCTCGACGCGACCGTCGACCAGGTCCTCCGGGTCGAGCACCGGCTCGCCGCCGGGCACAACGACCGGGTCGCCAACCGCGACGCCGTCGCGACCTACAACCCGCAGACCCTCGACGAGGTCCGGGCAGCGGCCCCGGCGATGGACTGGGACGCCTGGGCGAGAGGGTGGGGGATGCCCGACGGTGCGCTCGACCGGGTCATCGTCCGCCAGCCCGGCTACCTCACTGCGCTGTCCGAGGCCCTCACCGAGATCGAGCCTGCTGCCTGGCGCGCATGGCTGCGCTGGCACGTCGTGCTCGCCGCGGCTCCCTATCTCACCCAGGCGATCTCCGCGGCCCACTTCGACCTCGTCGGGCGCACCCTCTCTGGCATCCCCGAGCAGCGGGCGCGGTGGAAGCGCGGGGTCTCTCTCGTCGAGTCGACGCTCGGCGACGCCGTCGGCCGGCTCTACGTCGAGCGGCACTTCCCGCCCGCGAGCCGCGAGGCCATGGACGCTCTCGTCGCGAACCTCGTCGAGGCCTTCCGCCGGTCCTTCGCCGACCTGCCGTGGATGTCCGAGGCGACGAAGGGGGAGGCGCTGGCCAAGCTCGAGTCCTTCACCCCGAAGGTCGGGTACCCCGTCCGGTGGAAGGACTACTCGGCGCTGGAGCTCACCGGTCACCTGCTCACCGACGTGGGGCGCGGCCACGAGGTCGCCGTGGACCGCGGGCTCGCCAAGCTCGGCGGCCCGGTCGACCGCGACGAGTGGTTCATGACCCCGCAGACGGTCAACGCCTACTACAACCCGGGGATGAACGAGATCGTCTTCCCCGCCGCGATCCTCCAGCCGCCCTTCTTCGACGCGGACGCCGACCCGGCGAGCAACTACGGCGGGATCGGCGCGGTCATCGGGCACGAGATCGGGCACGGCTTCGACGACTCCGGTGCGAGCTTCGACGGCACGGGCGCGCTGCGCGACTGGTGGACCGCCGAGGACAAGGAGCGGTTCACCGCCCTCGCGGACCGGCTCAAGGCGCAGTTCGACGGTCAGACCTCGCGCACGGCGCCCGGTCGGACCGTCAACGGCGCGCTGACGGTCGGCGAGAACATCGGCGACATCGGCGGGCTCGCGATCGGGCACGCCGCCTACCGGCTCGCCGTCGGGGAGGAGGCCGCGACGGCCGTCGGCGAGGACGGGCTGACCGGTGACCAGCGCTTCTTCACGAGCTGGGCGCGCGTCTGGTGCGGCGACGCCCGGCGCGAGGAGGCCGAGCGGCTCCTCGCCATCGACCCGCACGCGCCGCAGGACCTGCGGGGCAACGCGTGTCGCAACATCGATGCCTTCCACGTGGCCTTCGGTGTGCGGGAGGGCGACGGCATGTGGCTCGCGCCGCAGGAACGCGTGACGATCTTCTGAGGCTGCGCGCTACGGCGCGGTAGTGGCTGCGATGACGACCAGTACTGCGTGGTAGCGGGGAAACTCGCTAGGTCGACGTCGGGGGTCGGGCGTAGTCTCGCCCGGTCATGAGCATCGAGACGCCGGCCCGGGCGAAGGGAGAGCAGCCACCCCCCGAGCGGGTCGTCGACTGGCGTCGGCTGCGGCACCCGCTCGCCGGCGCCGCGATCCTCGCGCTCGCCGTCTTCGCCGTCGGCCAGTCGGCCGGCTCGGTCATCGCCGGACGCCTCGCGGAGAGCCCGAGCGCCGAGCTCGTCCTCTGGCTCGCGCTCTGCCTCGTCGGCGGGGGACTGCTCGACACCGTCGGACGCTTCCTCTGGTCGAGCGTCGTCGTCCGCGCCGAGGGGCGGCTGCGCGACGACCTCGTGGACGCGGCGCTCGCCCAGCCCCTCCAGGACCTCTCCGAGCAGGCTGTCGGCGAGGTGCTCGACCGGGTCGACGACGACACCCACGACGTCGGCACGCTCGTCCGCGAGCAGGTGTGGATGGCGATGCGGGCGCTCATCACTGCGCTGCCGATGTGGGTCGTCGCCGCGACGACGTGGTGGCCGGCGTGGTTCCTCTTCCCCGTCTTCGCGGTGCTCACCTATCTCGTCATGCGTCCTTTCATGGCCGAGGTTGCCGCGCGCAAGGTGATCGAGGAGGTCGCCTGGACCGACCACGCGGCAGCGCTGGAGGAGGGCGTCGCGGGACGCGACGACCTGCGGACCAGCCTCGGGTCCCCCTTCGCCGTCCAGCGGCTCGCCCGGCTCTCGGCGACCGTTCACGCCCGCTTCCACGACGTGCTCAAGGTCGAGCGGGTCATGACGGTGCGCGGGATGCTCCTGCTCCACTCGCTCCTCGTCGCGATCGCCGTGGCGGGCATCGCCATCGCGCATCGGGGAGCGCTGTCGGTCTCCCAGCTCGTGACCCTCTTCCTCGTGACGACGAGCTTCGTCAGCATCGTCGGCCGGGTCGCCGAGCAGCTGCCCGAGCTCCAGGCCGGGCTGGGCGCCGTGATCCGGCTGCGGCAGATGATGGCCGTCGAGCCCGAGCCACGCGGGGGAGCGCCGGTGCCCTCCGGACAGCTCGACCTCACCTTCCGCGACCTTCGCTTCAGCTACGCCGAGGGGACCTTCGCCCTCGAGCACGTCGACCTCCACCTGCCCGCCGGCCGCACCCTCGCGCTCGTCGGCCGCACCGGGTCGGGCAAGTCGACGCTCGCCTCGCTCGTCTCGCGGGCCGTCGACCCTGAGCCGGGGACTGTGCTGCTCGGCGGGGTCGACGTGCTCGACCTCGACCTCGAGGGCCTGCGCCGATCGGTCGGCGTCGTCACCCAGCGCACCGAGATCCTCGCCGGGACCCTCGGCGAGAACATCGCGCTCTTCGCCGACGTCGAGCGCTCCCGCCTCGAGGAGGTCGTCGACGAGCTCGGCCTCGGCGCCTGGGTCGAGGCGCTCGACGACGGTCTCGACACCCGACTGGGGCCAGGCGGGGCGAGCCTCTCCGCCGGCGAGGAGCAGCTCGTCGCCTTCGCCCGGCTGCTGCTGCGCGACGTCCAGCTCGTCGTCCTCGACGAGGCCACCGCCCGCATGGACCCCGTCACCGAGGCCCGCGTCGTCGCCGCCTCCGACCGGCTGCTGCGCGACCGCACCGGCATCCTCGTCGCGCACCGGCTCTCGACGATCGCCCGGGCCGACGACGTCGCTGTCCTCGAGGGGGGTCGGCTCGTCCAGCACGGCCCGCGCCCCGAGCTGGCCGTTGTCGAGGGACCCTTCAGCGAGCTGCTCCGCTCGGCGACCGAGGAGTCGGCGCCCGCCGAGGACACGGCGACCACGGACGACCGCGCGATCGGGAGCACCCGCCGCCGCATCGATCCACCGGAGCGCCCCGAGACCGGCGACGGCCCGTCGCTCGCTCGCGGCATCTGGCACGCCCTGACCATCCGGCCTCGTTGGGGACTGCTCTCTGTCGCGCTCTTCCTCGGCTTCTCGCTCACCGGCTCGATCGGGGCCCTCACCGGCTTCGCGTGGGGCCACACCGTCGAGGAGCTGAGCCGCGGCGGCAACCCGTGGTGGTGGCTGCTCGCGTGCGTCGTCGCGATCCTTGCCGGGCCGGTGCTCTTCGCGGCCGCGATCATCCGCTACCCGCGCTGGTGGATCGAGGTCATGCTGCGCGTGCGCATGTCGGTCCTCGTCGGCCAGACCGCCGATCGTCGGCTCGAGAAGGTCCCCGCCGGCGAGATCGTCGCCCGGGCCATGGACGCCGACCGATACGCCCGCTACGCAGACCGCTGGGTCGACGTCGTCAATGGCCTGCTCATCGTGCTCATCACTGCCCTCTCCGCCGGCACGCCCCTCGCCGGGATGGTCCTGCTCGCGGTGCTCCTCGCCGCGGCCGGTGCGAGCGCCCTCGGTCGTCCGGTCGCTGGCCGCTCGGCGGCTCATGCGTCGGCGACCCGGGCCGACTTCGGGCGGGCGCTCGTCTCGACCCTGGAGTCGGCGCGCACGGTCAAGCTCGCCGGCCGGGTGCCGGAGGTCCGTCGTCACCTCGCCCGGGTCGACGGCGGACGGGTCGACGCCGCCGTTCGGGAGCACCGGGTGCGGGCGGTGCTCGAAGGGGTGCCGATGGTCATGGTGCAGACCGGCATGGTCATCGCCTGGGCGGCCGTCCTCTGGGGCTGGTGGGGCCTGGCGACCGCGCTGCTCGTCGTCGGCGCGGTCGGCGGCTTCGACTGGTTCGGCCGGGTCGCCGGTGCCGTCGTCACCGAGGCGCCCGGCACCCGAGCCTGGCAGCGGGTCACGAGCCGGCTCGCCGGCGGCGTCGACCTCATGGACCAGCCCGAGGGGGTCGACCTCGTCACCGGGGCGGCCCCAGAGCCGCCTGAGGTGCCGCGCGTCCCCCTTCGCTCGCTGACCCTGGACCGGATGACTGCGGTCCACGAGGACGGCACCGTCGGCGTCGAGGACGTTGACCTCGCCGTCGAGGCGGGCGAGCTCGTCCTGCTCCTCGGTCAGATCGGCTCCGGCAAGTCGAGCCTGCTGCGCGCCCTCGCCGGCCTCGTCGACCACCGCGGCGGCCTGCTGTGGAACGGGCGCGAGGTCGACGACCCGGAGGTCTTCCTCCGGCCGGGCCAGGTCGCCTACGTCGCGCAGGTGCCGAGGGTGCTCTCCGGCACCTTCGCCGACAACGTCCAGCTCGGGTACGGCCGGTCCTTCGAGGGGCCCGTGGACGACGCCCGTCTCGGACAGGACGTCGACACGGCAGGAGGGGCGCACGCCCTCGTCGGTCACCGCGGGGTGCGCCTCTCCGGCGGCCAGGTGCAGCGGCTCGCGCTCGCGCGGGCGCTCGCGGCAGACGCCGAGCTGCTCCTCGCCGACGACGTCTCCAGCGCCCTCGACGCGACGACCGAGATCGAGCTGTGGCAGTCGCTGCGCCGCCGTGGCGTCACGGTCGTCGGCGCGACCTCGAAGCGGGCCGCGCTCGCTCAGGCCGACCGCGTCGTCGTCCTCGTCGACGGGAGGGTGGAGGCCGTCGGCCCGTGGAGCCAGCTCCACGCCGACTTCGGGCACCTCGCCGGCTGACCCTCCGACGATTGGGCAGCGCGCCACGACGCTGCGAGGATGGGCTCGTGGGATTCATCGACACCGTCCTCGAGTACGTCATCGTCGGCATCCTCCTGCTCGGGCTGCTCGTCGGCCTGGGAGTGGGGCTGCTCCGCGGCCGCGGCGGCAGCACCAAGGAGCTGCCGCAGGAGCACCGCCCGCCGGAGCGACCCAAGGGCACGACCGACCACCGCAGCGGCACGATCGTCCTCGACCGGCCGAGCGACAAGGCGACGCAGGCACCCCCTTCGCCCCCTGCCGAGAAGCCGGCCGAGCCCGCTCCCGCGGAGGTCGAGGAGCAGCTCGAGCCGACCGACGGCACCGGGACCGCGACCCCTTCGGTCACCGAGCCGGCCCCCGAGACCGCGCCGACGACGGGCACCGAGACCCCGGACGTCTACGAGCGTGAGGCCGAGGTCGAGCCGATCACCGACGCCCCGGCCGACGTCACTGCCGAGGACGTCCCGACCGAGATCCCTGCCGACGAGGGCGACCTCGAGCCGGTCTTCGAGGAGCCGGCCGTCGAGCCTGACGTCGAGACCCCTGCTCCGACCCGCGACCGGATGCGTGCCCTCCGGACGCGGCTGGCGAGCTCGAACAGCGCCATCGGCAAGAACCTCCTGGCGATCCTCTCCGGCGGCAAGCTGTCCGAGGAGGACTGGGAGGACGTCGAGGACACCCTGCTGCGCGCCGACCTCGGGATCGAGCCGACGACCGAGCTCGTCGACTCGCTGCGGCGCCACGTCGCTGTCGACGGGACGACCGACCCTGAGATCGCCAAGGACTGGCTCTACGCCGACCTGCTCGAGCTCGTCGACCCGACGATGGACCGTGGCCTGGCGGCCAGCCGGGTCGACGGCCGCCCCGCCTGCATCCTCGTCGTCGGCGTCAACGGCACCGGCAAGACGACGACCGTCGGCAAGCTGGCCCGGGTGCTCGTCGCCAACGAGCGCGACGTCGTCCTCGGCGCCGCCGACACCTTCCGGGCCGCGGCCGCCGACCAGCTCGAGACCTGGGGCGCGCGGGTCGGGGTGCCGGTCGTGCGCAGCGACCGCGAGGGCGCCGACCCCGCCGCGGTCGCCTTCGACGCCGTCAGGGCCGGCGCCGAGATGGAGGCGGACTGCGTCGTCATCGACACCGCCGGCCGCCTGCACAACAAGGTCGGCCTCATGGACGAGCTCGGCAAGGTCAAGCGGGTCATCGAGAAGCAGGCCCCGGTGACCGAGGTCCTGCTCGTGCTGGACGCCACCACCGGCCAGAACGGCATGATGCAGGCGCGGGTGTTCGCGGAGGCGGTCGACGTCACCGGCATCGTCCTCACCAAGCTCGACGGCTCGGCCAAGGGCGGCATCGTCGTCGCCGTCCAGCGCGAGCTGAAGGTGCCCGTCAAGCTGGTCGGGCTGGGTGAGGGTGCCGACGACCTGGCGCCCTTCGACCCGCGTGCCTTCGTGGACGCACTGTTGGGCTGACGGCGCACGTGGCCCGGGACGCCGCGGACCTCCTCCTCTCCAGCCCGCTCTTCGACGCCGAGTGGTACGCGCTGCGTACCGGCGCCGAGGGCGACCGCGAGTA
>JBHWMJ010000285.1:0-16350 GCA_043423105.1 Marihabitans sp. | reverse complement strand
CCTCGCGGTCAACCGGGCCGGGGCGGACCGGGCGAAGGGGGCCGTCGCGGCCTCGGACGCCTTCTTCCCCTTCGCGGACGGGCTGCAGGTCCTCCTCGACGCCGGCGTCCGTGCCGTCGTCGCCCCCGGTGGCTCGATGCGTGACGCCGAGGTCGTCGAGGCCGCTCGTGCGGCCCGGGTGACCCTCTACTTCACGGGCGCGCGCCACTTTGCCCACTGAGCACCACCTCGAGGACACCGCCGAGCACGCCGTGGCTCTCGTCGCGGCGATGCTCGGCGGGATCCTCGTGACCGCGCAGTCCCGGATGAACGGTGAGCTCTCCAGCACCATCGAGGCACCGATCCAGGCAGCGGTCTACAGCTTCGGGTCGGGGCTGCTCCTGCTCCTCGCGCTGCTGCTCGTGCCGGGCATCCGCGCCGGGATCGCTCGGATCCGTGACGCGCTGCGCGTGGGCAGGCTGCGCTGGTGGCAGTGCCTCGGCGGGCTGGGCGGCGCGCTCTTCGTCGCCGTCCAGACCTACGCGGTGCCGCTCGTCGGGGTCGCGGTCTTCACCGTCGCCACGGTCGCCGGGCAGACCGGCAACGCGCTCGTCGTGGACCGGTTCGGCATCGGACCGGGCGGTCGCCGCCCGGTCGCTCTGGGTCGCGTGCTCGCGGCAGGACTAGCGATCGTCGGTGTCGCCATCACCGTGAGCGGATCCCTGGGCGAAGGGGGCCTGGCCGTCCTGCCGGTCGTCCTCGCCGGGGGCGGGGTCGCTCTGCAGCAGGGCGTCAACGCGCGGGTCAACCTCGAGAGCCGCAACGTCCTGTCGACGACGGCTCAGAACTTCGCGACCGGGACGACGCTCCTGCTCGTCATCGCGGCGGTCCAGCTCGGTCGCGGTAGCTACTCGCCGACAGACTTCGAGGGCGTCCCGTGGTGGGCGTGGTGGGGCGGTTTCCTCGGCATCGGCTTCATCGCGATCGCCGCCTGGGCGGTGCAGCACGTCGGCGTCCTCGTCTTTGGCCTGGCGCTGCTCACCGGCCAGCTCGGCTCCGCGCTGCTCGTGGACGTGCTGTGGCCGACGGCCGGCCACGCGGTGAGCCTGCCGATGGTCCTCGGCGTCGTCGTGACCTTCGCGGCGGCAGCACTTGCCGGGTGGTTCGCCCGGCCACGGCGACCGCGCCTATCCCCTCTGGAAGGATGAAGACCGTGACAGCGACAATCCTCGACGGCAAGGCCGTGCTGGCCGACATCAAGCGTGAGCTCGCGGGGCGGGTCGCCGCTCTCACGGAGCGCGGTATCACGCCCGGGCTGGGCACCGTCCTCGTCGGCGACGACCCGGGGAGCCACTGGTACGTCGGTGCGAAGCACAAGGACTGCGCCGAGATCGGCATCACGAGCATCCGCCGTGACCTGCCGGCGACAGCGACGCTCGAGGAGGTCCTCGACGTCGTCCACGGGCTCAACGAGGACCCGGCCTGCACCGGCTTCATCGTCCAGCAGCCGACGGGCCTGGACGAGAACGCGATCCTCTCCGCCGTCGACCCGGAGAAGGACGTCGACGGGCTGCACCCGACGAACCTCGGCTGGCTCGTCCTTGGCAAGGAGGCGCCGCTGCCGTGCACGCCCGTGGGCTGCGTCGAGCTGCTGCGTCGCTACGACGTGCCGATCGCCGGCGCGCACGTCGCGATCGTCGGTCGGGGCATCACGGTCGGCCGCCCGCTGAGCCTCATCCTCACCCGCCGCAGCGAGAACGCGACGACGGTCTCGTGCCACACCGGCACCCGCGACCTCGCGGCCGAGGTGCGCCAGGCCGACATCGTCGTCGCCGCTGCGGGTGTGCCGGGCATCATCACGAAGGACATGGTCAAGCCGGGTGCCGCCGTCCTCGACGTCGGTGTGAGCCGGGTCGTCGCCGAGGACGGCCGCAGTGTGGTCGCCGGTGATGTCGCGCCGGACGTCGCCGAGGTCGCCGGCTGGATCAGCCCCAACCCCGGGGGCGTCGGCCCGATGACCCGCGCCATGCTCCTGAGCAACGTCGTCGCTGCCGCCGAGCGCAAGCTCTGAGACCGATGCCGGTGCCTGACGAGCAGCCCTCGATGGGCGTGGAGACCGAGCCACGCGTCATCGAGCCGGAGGTTCGTCCGCCCGCCACCTTGGCGCTCGGTGCCTGGTGGGTCGTCGTCCTCGCGGGCGCGACCGGTCTCGGGCTGCTCGCCCTCGATCGGCTGCGGTGGGCGGTCGTCGCTCTCGCGATCTCGCTGTGGCTGGGCGCCGCGATCCGGGTTGTCGTGCCGGAGCGGACGGCCGGTGGTCTCGTCGTGCGCTCGCGGCTCTTCGACGTCGTCGCTCTCGTCGTGCTCGGCGCTGCGGTGCTGACGGCCGGGCTGGCGCTGCGCCGCACCTGAGCTGGTCTCGAGGCTCCTTCGTCGCGCCTCGACCGGCGAGCACGGACGCCGAAGGGGGCGCCCCACCGTTCGGTGGGACGCCCCCTTCGCTGTCAGCCAGCTGGCTCAGATGAGGCCGAGACCCTTGACCGCCTCGCGCTCCTCCTCGAGCTCGGCGACCGACGCGTCGATCTTCGAGCGGGAGAAGTCGTTGACGTCGAGTCCCTGGACGATGCTCCACTCGCCACCGGAGACGGTGACGGGGAAGGAGGAGATGAGGCCCTCCGGCACGCCGTAGGAGCCGTCGGAGACGACGGACATCGAGACCCAGTCACCCTCGGGGGTGCCGAGGGTCCAGTCGCGGGCGTGGTCCACGGTCGCGCTCGCGGCGGAGGCGGCGGAGGAGGCGCCACGCGCCTCGATGATCGCCGCGCCGCGCTTGGCGACGGTCGGGATGAAGGTGCTCTCCAGCCACTCCTGGTCGCCGACGGCCTCGGCGGCGTTCTTGCCGCCAACCTCGGCGTTGAAGAGGTCCGGGTACTGGGTGGCGGAGTGGTTGCCCCAGATCGTCATCTTCTTGATCTCGGTGACCGGGACGCCGAGCTTGGCGGAGAGCTGGCTGATCGCCCGGTTGTGGTCCAGACGGGTCAGCGCGGAGAAGCGCTCCTTGGGGATGTCGGGGGCGTTGCTCATCGCGATGAGGGCGTTGGTGTTCGCGGGGTTGCCGGTGACGGTGACCCGGATGTCGTCGGCCGCCACCTTGTTGAGGGCCGCGCCCTGCGGCGCGAAGATCCCGCCGTTCGCCTCGAGGAGGTCACCGCGCTCCATGCCGGGGCCGCGGGGGCGAGCGCCGACGAGCAGGGCGTGGTTGACGCCGTCGAAGACCTTCTCCGGGTCGTCGCCGATCTCGACGCCGGCGAGGGTCGGGAAGGCGCAGTCGTCGAGCTCCATGACGACGCCCTCGAGCGCCTTGAGCGCAGGGGTGATCTCGAGCAGGCGCAGCTCGACCGGGGTGTCCGGGCCGAAGAGGGAGCCGCTGGCGATGCGGAAAAGAAGGCTGTAGCCGATCTGGCCGGCGGCGCCGGTGACGGCGACCTTGACGGGAGTGGTGCTCACTGGGACTCATACCCCTTCGTACGGCGGTAGTTACCTCTCCACCCTAGTGCGGTGCCAGGTCGTACGGAGCCGCGGCCCGGCAGACGGGCGAAGGGGGAGCCGACCGGTCCGGTCGGATCCCCCTTCGTCACAGGTTGCCGTCGCTCCCTGAAGGTCAGGCGGCCGTGCGCTCACCCTCGATGTCGAGGCCCGAGCGGTCCTCGCCGGTGATGAGGGCGTAGGTCGCGCCGGCGATGGCGGCGCCGACGATGGGCGCGAGCCAGAAGGCCCACAGCTGGACACCCGTGCCGTCCTGGAAGAACGCGACCGCGGTCGACCGGGCCGGGTTGACGGAGGTGTTGCTGATCGGGATCGAGATGAGGTGGATGAGCGTCAGCGCCAGACCGATGGTGATCGGGGCGAAGCCGATCGGCGCGCGGCCGTGGGTCGCGCCGAGGATGACGCAGAGGAAGAAGGCGGTGAGGACGACCTCCGCGATGAGCACGGCGACGAGGCTGTACCCGCCGGGGGAGTGCTCGGCGTAGCCGTTGGCGGCGAAGCCGGCACCGGCGTCGAATCCCTCCTTGCCGGAGGCGATGGCGTAGAGCACGCCACCGGCAAGCAGACCGGCGACGACCTGGGTGCCGATGTAGGCCGGGACGTCCTTCCAGTCGAAGCGCTTCGCGACGGCGGCACCGATCGTCACGGCCGGGTTGAAGTGTCCGCCGGAGACGTGGCCGGCGGCGTACGCCATCGTCAGGACGGTCAGACCGAAGGCGAGCGAGACGCCGACGAAGCCGATGCCCAGACCGGTGTCGGTGTCGCCGTCGAGGAACTTCGCAGCGAAGATCGCGCTGCCGCAGCCGCCGAGGACGAGCCAGAAGGTGCCGAGGGCCTCGGCGCCGAGGCGGTGGACGAGAGACGGGGTGGACATGCTGCTCCGAGGTCATGGGTTTGATGGGGGAGGCCATAGACACAGACGATGCGTGGCGTCCCCTGCGCTGCGCCGGCGACCAGTCATACTGCCTCAAGACCGTGCCACTACCCGGAGGACCACTGTGAACCGCGATCGTCTCGGCCTGCTCGGTCTGGTCGTCATGCTCGTCGCGGACGTGCTCCTCATCGCCTGGATCTTCGCCGGGCCTGGTGAGAAGCCGATCGAGCCCCGAACGCAGCCGTCGCCGACCGCTGCCGCGCCCACGCCGGGCGAGTCAGCAGCAGCTGAGGCCGAGCAGCCGCAGACCAGGTACCTGGCGACGGCATCGGGGGATACCCTGTGGCGAGCCACCGCCGCTGAGTGCACCGGGCGTGCGAGCGTCGTCGAGCGCTCCGACGACGGCGGCGACTCGTGGACGAAGGTCCCGTACGAGGCGCAGGTCGTCTACCGGCTCCGCTTCACCGAGCCGACGGTCGGCTTCGTCGTCGGCGCGAAGAAGGGGTGCGACGAGACCATCGTCCTGAGCACCGGCGACGGTGGCCAGAGCTGGCAGGAGAGCGCCGCGCAGAGCACATGGGGGGCGCTCGGCGACACGGTCCTCGTGCCCGGTGGGCGCGAGGTCGAGGCGTGCGGGGACGCAGAGGTCCGGTCGCTGGCGACCATCGACGAGTCCAGCGCCCTCGTCGCCTGCGCGGACGGCAAGGTCCGGCGGACGACCTCCGGAGGGTCGTCGTGGCAAGACGTGGCGACCGTCAAGGGCGCCAGCAGCGTGGCCGCCTCGGGGGAGCGGTTCGCCATCGGGTCCGCCGCCGAGGGGTGCGAGGGGCTCTCGGTCTCGCTGGGCTCGGTCTCCGGCGGCGCGCCGGGTGAGCCGCGGTGCGTCGAAGGGGCGGGCGACGCGACGATCGTCGTCGACGAGGGAACGGGCTGGCTCGTCGGTAAGAAGGTCTGGCGCAGCGACGACCTTGAGTCGTGGGAGCCCGTGGCCTGAGAGCCGCAGCGGGCGAGGGCAGGAGAGCAGCGATGGCCAGCGAGCGGGTCGCCTGGATCGACATGGCGAAGGCCATCGGCATCGTCGCCATCGTCTGGGGGCACACCATCTACGGCGTCGACAAGCCGCTGACGTGGGTCTACCAGTTCCACGTGCCGCTCTTCGTCGCGCTGTCCGGGGTGACGCTCAGCACGGGCGCGGCGGGCTTCGTCGCCTTCGTCCGACGCCGGGCCCAGACCCTCCTCGTCCCCTACCTCGCCTTCGGGATCCTCTCGATCCTCGGCGTGGCACTGCTGGCGGCACTCGGCGGAGGTACGCCTGCGGGCCGGGAGACCGGGCTGTCGAGCAACCTGGTCAACCTCGTCGTGGCGAGCCCTGACGGCAACCGCATGGACTGGAACTCGCCCCTGTGGTTCCTTCCGGCGCTCTTCCTCCTGGCGTTGGTGACGTACCCGCTGCTGCTGCTCGACCGGCGGGTGGGGCGTCGCCGCCTCGTCCTGTGGCTCGCGCTGCCGCTCGCAGGGGTCGTCGGTCATCTCGTCGGCGCCCGCTGGCACGACGCGGGGCTGCCCCTCGCCGCGGACTCGGCGGCGACGCTGCTCGTCTGGTACCTGCTCGGTGCGGCGGCGGCGCCGACCGTCCGTGCCTGGCAGCCGCCGGTGGTACGGCGGGCGGTGTGGTGGGCGGCTGCGATCGTGCTGCTCGCGCTGAGCCTGGCGGCCTATCTGGCCAGCCCGTCCGGGATCGACTACACCGTCCCGTCCTACGGGCCCTCGTGGCTGTTCTACCCGGGGGCGCTTGCCGGCGTCCTCGGGTCGTGCCTCGTCGCCGCCCTCTGGACCCCGCGGTGGGGCGTCGAGCTCGGCAGGCGGTCGATGGCCGTGCTCGTGACGCACCGGCCGATCCTCGGTGTCCTCCAGGTCGCGGTACCGCTGACGGCGGTCCACCTCGTGGGGGAGGGGCGTGCGGTCGACGTCACGGTCGGCCTCGTCGTGCTCGTCCTCGTCGTAGCCGTCGGGCTGGTCGTCGATCTGATCCTCCGCCCGTGGCTGCCCTGGCTCCTCGGGGTACGACCGACGCGCCTTGCCCGCGGCCACTGACGACGAAGGGGTGGACGCCGCCGCAGCGGGCGTCCACCCCTTCGTCATGGGTGCGGCGGGATCACATGCCGTCGATGATCCCGTTAAGGGTGGCGGAGGGCCGCATGGCCGCGGAGGCCTTGGCCGGGTCGGGGCGGTAGTAGCCGCCGAGGTCGACCGCCTGGCCCTGGGCGCCGATGAGCTCCTCGTTGATCTTGTCCTCGTTGCTCGCCAGCGCCTCGGCGACGGGGGAGAAGCGCTCCTTGAGCTCGCTGTCGGTGTCCTGGGCAGCGAGCGCCTGCGCCCAGTAGAGCGCGAGGTAGTAGTGGCTGCCGCGGTTGTCGATCGAGCCGAGCTTGCGGGCGGGGGACTTGTTCTCGTCGAGGAACTTCGCGATCGCCTCGTCGAGGGTGTCGGCCAGGACCTGCGCCTTGGCGTTGTCCTGCGTCGTCGCGAGGTGCTCGAGCGAGGCGCCGAGCGCTGAGAACTCACCGAGGCTGTCCCAGCGCAGGTAGTCCTCCTTGACGAACTGCTGGACGTGTTTCGGCGCGGAGCCGCCGGCGCCGGTCTCGAAGAGCCCACCGCCGTTGAGGAGCGGGACGATCGAGAGCATCTTCGCGCTCGTGCCGAGCTCGAGGATCGGGAAGAGGTCGGTGAGGTAGTCGCGCAGGACGTTGCCGGTCACCGAGATCGCGTCCTTGCCGGCACGGATCTGCTCGAGGCAGTAGGTGATCGCCTCGACCGGTGCGAGGATCTTGATCTCCAGGCCGTCGGTGTCGTGCTCCTTGAGGTACTCCTCGACCTTCGCGATGACGTTGCGGTCGTGGGCGCGCTGCTCGTCGAGGTAGAAGACGGCCGGGGCGCCGGTCGCGCGGGCGCGGGTGACGGCGAGCTTGACCCAGTCACGGACCGGGATGTCGCGGACCCGGGACATGCGCCAGATGTCGCCCTCGGCGACGTCATGGTCCAGGAGGGTCTCGCCGGCGCCGTTGGTGACCTTGACGGTGCCGTCGGCGGGGATGACGAAGGTCGTCGGGTGCGAGCCGTACTCCTCGGCCTTCTGCGCCATGAGACCGACGTTGGGGACGGTGCCGATGGTCGCCGGGTCGAGGGCGCCGTGCTTCTTGTGGTCCTCGACGACGGCCTGGTACATCGGGCCATAGCTGCGGTCGGGGACCATCGCGAGGGTCTCCTGCTGGTCCCCCTTCGCGTTCCACATCTGACCGGAGTCACGGATGACGACCGGCATCGAGGCGTCGATGATGACGTCGCTCGGGACATGGAGGTTGGTGATGCCCTTGTCGGAGTCGACCATCGCCAGCGCGGGGCGCTCGGCGAATTCAGCGTCGATGTCGGCGCGGATCTCGTCCTGCTTCTCCTGGGGGAGGGACTCGATCGCGGTGTAGAGCGAGCCGAGCCCGAGGTTGGGGTTGACGCCGGCCTCCTTGAGGGAGTCGGCGTGCTTGGTCATGACGTCGCCGAGCCAGACGCGCACGGCGTGGCCGAAGAGGACCGGGTCGGAGACCTTCATCATCGTCGCCTTGAGGTGCAGCGACAGGAGGAGGCCCTCGGCCTTGGCGGCCTCGATCTGCTCGGCGTAGAAGTCCTGGAGGGCCTTCGCCGACATGAAGGTGCCGTCGACGATCTCGCCGGCGAGGACGTCGACACCGTCCTTGAGCACGGTGTCGCCCTGCGGGGTGACGAGGGTGATCGTGAGGGTGTCGTCGGCGGGCATGACGACGGACTGCTCGTTGCCGTAGAAGTCGTCGCCGCTCATCGAGACGACCTGCGCCTTGTTGTCGGCGGTCCAGGGGCCGAGGCGGTGCGGGTTCTTCTTGGCGAAGTTCTTCACCGACTGGGGGGCGCGCCGGTCGGAGTTGCCCTCACGCAGGACCGGGTTGACGGCGGAGCCGAGGACGTTGGCGTAGCGGGCCTGGACGTCCTTCTCCTCGTCGGTGCTCGGGTCGGAGGGGTAGTCGGGGATGTCGTAGCCCTGCTCCTGCAGCTCCGCGATGGCGGCCTTGAGCTGCGGGACGGAGGCAGAGATGTTCGGCAGCTTGATGATGTTGGCCTCGGGGCTCTGGGTGAGCTCGCCGAGCCTCGCGAGGTTGTCCTCGACGCGCTGGTCCTGGGAGAGGCGCTCGGGGAACTGGGCGAGGATGCGTCCGGAGAGGGAGATGTCGCTCGTCTCGACCTCGATGCCGGTGCCCTTGGTGAAGGACTGGACGATCGGCAGCAGCGAGTAGCTGGCCAGCGCGGGCGCCTCGTCGATCTGGGTCCAGATGATCTTGGACGTGCTCATGCGTGTCCCTCCGTGGGGTGTGGGGGTGTGGTGCTCGTCTCGATCCTCCCACGGTCGGGCGAAGGGGGGTGCCCGGGTGCGCGTCATCGGCGCTGGACGATGTGGTCAGGGCGCCAGCCGGTCGTCATCGTAGGCCCAGATGTCGACGTAGGGCACGACGAGGTGCCCGCTCCGCTGCTCGACGAGCCAGGCGGTCAGCGCCTCCAGCGCGGGGCCCACGGCCGCAGAAGGTGTGAGCTCGACCATCCGACGTCCGAGGTTGTCGTATACGACGACCCGTCGTCCGCTGCCCGCCAGGAGCTCGACGAGCCGGCCGATGTCGGCCTTGTCCCCGAGGGTGCCTGCCGGGTCGTACTCGAACCAGAGGACCTCGCAGGCTGAGGTCACCGTGTCCCAGTGCTCGACGAGCACGTGGATGTCGAACCCGTCGATGTCGCTCTTCCACAACGTCGCGTCGTAGTCCTCGCCCCCGGCCAACAGCTCGGCGGGGGAGACCCACGAGCTGTCGTCCGTCTCGACCTCCTCGATCTCGTCACCCGTCCGCGTCGCCTGGAACCCCCCTGTGGTCCCGCTGGTCGTGAAGGTGGCGGTCGTCGTGGCGACCGGCCCGACGAACCGCTCGACGACCGTGGTGCGAGCGCCGAAGTCGGCAACGTTGCGACGGAGGTACGCCGCGAACCGGGGACTGCCCTCCACGGCGACGACCTCGATGCCCGGCGCTGCCGTGAGCATGGCGACTGCGGTGTCTCCGACGTTGGCACCGAGGTCGACCACCCGCAGCCGCGGGTGGGTGCCTGCGAGAGCGGCGACGAGTCCTTCGGCGTAGCGGTCGTAGGTCGCGTCGCGACGCTGGTAGAAGGGGAGGTTGTGCTCCGGGGGCAGGACGACCGGGTGGCCCCCGATGAGGAAGTCCTGCTCGCGGCCGAGCCGGCTGCGCGCCGTGGCGGCCAGCGGGTTCAGGGCGTAGCCGGCCAGCCGCCGGACGTAACGCTTCTTGGCGTGCGATATGTGCATCTGAGGGCCCTTCCTCATGAGCCGGTCACATGATGGACCGGCGGCAGAGGGATCCTATGGGTTGACGTGACCACGGAGGCTGCCTCCGACGTCGCCCCCGAGCCCGGGGGCAGCCTGCGGATAGGATTCGGCGCGGTAGCCGCCCTGGGGGAGGATGGGCACATGCGGGAGACAGGTGATCGCTGATGTCGGCAGATGGTGCTGATCTCCGGATCTGTGTGGTGTCGGGTGGCGACGAGATCCGCCTCCGGTCCTACGTCAATCACACGATCTACTGCAGGACGCACGATCTCGACTACCGGCTCGACTGCACCCTCACCGAGGGTGTGGGGGACAAGTACCTGCTCAAGCAGGCCGCGGTGCTCCGTCTTCTCCCGCACTACGACTGGGTCGCCTGGGTCGACGACGACTGCTACATCACCGACTTCGACCGCGACAACTTCCGCCGCTATGCCCAGGAGGCAGAGGCAGCAGGCAAGTTCCACGTCATCGCCCGGGGAGTGGAGGAGCCGCAGGGCTTCTGGTCGCACCTCAACTCCGGGGTCTTCATGGTGAAGAGCTGCCCGACGGGGTTCGACTTCCTCCGGGAGGTCCTGGCCGGCGACGCGCAGACCGTTGTGGACTGGTGGGATCCCGAGAAGTACGGCGTCTGCACCCATGGCCACGACCAGGACATCATGACCTGGCTCATGGAGACGAAGAGCTACGGCGAGGGGACGCTCTGGGTCGACCACCGCGAGTGGAACTCGCGGTACCACTACTACACGGACTCGCTCAAGGACGCCTTCATCTGCCACTTCGCCGGCTTCCCGGACAAGAAGATGGGCGTCGTCGGCTTCGCCAACCGCTACGGCGTCGGCCAGGAGCTCGTCCCCGAGGAGCTCCTCGACCGGTTCCACGTCACGGTGCGCAGCCCGATGGGCAGGGCGGAGCAGCGGGCCCGCATGCGGGTATGGCAGACCAGGGGACAGCTCAAGCCATACCTCAAGCCGATCCGCGACAGGTACCGGGCATACCGGGCTGAGGGGCGCAGGTGAGAGCTGTCGAGATGGCCGCTCCTCCACGCCGCCGCTGGTGGTGAGCCGGTGGACTCTTTGGTGCGTTCTGCTGCTCGCCTGCTCGGGATCCCGCCCGGTGCCGGCATCCTCTTCGGGCGGGCGGCTCGCCGACGCCTGGCCCTCGGCGTCCTGGGGTCCGTGCTCGTCGCGCTCGTCGAGGTCGCTGCCGTCGCCACGGTGCTCCCACTCATGCAGATCCTCACCGGGCAGGGTGAGCAGAGCGCCGTCGTCGGTGGCCTGCGCGCCGTGCTCGGCGACCCCAGCGACGAAGCGCTCGCCGGGATCCTCGCGGGCTTCGTGCTCTGCGCCTTCGTCGCCCGTGCGCTGCTCACCCTGACCTTCCGCTGGTGGCTCCTCGGGGTCATCATGCGCCAGGAGGTCGACACGGCGACAGCCCTGCTGCGCTACTTCCTCGGTGCTCGCTACCGGCTGCACCTGGAGCGCAGCACCGCCGAGTTCGTCCGCAACGTCAACGACGCGGTGAGCAACACCTACGCCTCAGGTGTGGGGGCCTCGATCAGTGCGCTCACGGATGCCTTCACCCTCGTCGCGATGCTCCTGACCCTGCTCGTGCTCACACCGCTGCCGACGACGGTCGTCGTCGTGTACTTCGGTCTCGCGGCCCTGGTGTTCCAGCGCTACGCCCGTCCCAGGACCCAGGCGGCCGGGGTCGCCGTGGTCAACGCCACGGGCGACATCTTCCGCGCGGCCCTCCAGGGGATCGGCGGCTTCAAGGAGATCCGGGTGCGCGGCACCGCCGACCACTTCGTCGAGGAGTACCGGGCGGCGAGGACCAGGGCCGCCGCCGCCCGTCGGGAGCTCGCCTTCATCGGTGAGCTCCCCAAGCATGCGATGGAGATCCTCTTCGTCCTGGGCATCGGGCTGATGACCGCCGTCGTCTTCACCAGCGCCCCCTCCGGCCAGGCCATCAGCACGCTCGCCCTCTTCGGGGTGGCGGGATTCCGGGTCCTGCCGAGCCTGGTCCGACTCCTCGCCTCGCTCAACCTCGTCCGGTCCGGCAGGGAGTCGATCCAGGTCGTGGTCCGCGACCTGCGCGAGGCGCAGCACGCCGTGGCCCCGCCCGGACGGGCCGCCTCCCCGAGCGGCCTGCGCGAGAGCCTGACGCTCCAGGGCGTCGGCTTCTCCTACCCGACCGGGCCCCCGGTGCTCACCTCGATCGACCTCGAGATCAAGCAGGGGACCTCGGTCGCTCTCGTCGGCGGGAGCGGGGCGGGCAAGAGCACCCTCGTCGACATCGTCCTCGGGCTCCACGACCCGGAGCAGGGTCGGGTCCTCGTCGACGGTCGCGACATCGCGGAGGACCTGCCCGCCTGGCAGGCAAGCATCGGGATGGTGCCGCAGTCGGTCTACCTCCTGGACGGAACCGTCCGGGAGAACATCGTCTTTGGCATCCCGGAGTCGCAGGTCGATCCCGTCCTCGTCCGACGCGCCGTCGAGCTGGCGCAGCTCGAGGAGGTCGTCGCCGGGCTGCCGCAGGGTCTGGACACCCCGCTCGGAGAGGGCGCCGTCCGGCTCTCGGGTGGTCAGCGTCAGCGCCTCGGCATCGCCCGGGCGCTGTACCACGAGCCCGACGTCCTCGTCCTCGACGAGGCGACGTCCGCCCTCGACAACGCCACCGAGCACGAGATCACCTCGACGATGCGATCGCTCCATGGCACGGTGACGATGATCGTCGTGGCTCACCGCCTCTCGACGGTCCGGTTCTGCGACCAGGTCGTCTACCTCGAGGACGGAAGGGTCGCGGCGGTCGGGACCTTCGCCGAGGTCGCCTCCCAGAACTCCCAGTTCGCCAGGCTCGTCGCCCTGGGTTCGCTCTCGGAGCATGACGACGCGGCGCCGGCCGGCCCCGCTGGGTGACCGCTCCCGCAGCCGGCACCGAGACCGGGCTGACCTAGACGGACCGCTCCCAGGCCGACGCCGCCTGGGCGTCCGCGCTCCCGGCGGTGCCGCTGGCCTCCACGGCCAGTGCGACGAGCTTCCTGCCCACGGGGCGTGGGACGAGGGGCAGGACCCGGTCGAGGGCGGCTCCCCAGGCTCGTGCGCGGCCCGGCGACGAGATCCGACGAGCGGCCCATGACACCGCCGTCGCCCAGAGGCGGTCGACGTGCCTGACCTCCACAGTCGGGCGTGGGGGGCCCGCGAACGCGGCCTGGTAACGCGAGTTGCCTCGCGCGGCGCCCGACACGTACGCCCGGGCCACACGGTCCTCGGCGGTCCGTACCGGCCCCCGGTGCTCGACCTCGAGAGCCGGGTCGACGATGATCTCCACTCCGGCTTGCCACAGGCGGTAGCCGAGGTCCATGTCTTCGGAGTAGGTCAGGTCGGCGTCGAAGCCGCCCGCCCGCTCGTAGGAGGCCTTGCGGACGGAGTTGCACGCTGCCCAGCCGATCCAGCGCAGGTCCGCCGGGCGAGCGTACGCATCGTGGCGCGCCCGCTCGTTCGCCGGACCACCGTAGGCCCTCCCGTACGGCGTCGGTACGTCGACATCCCGGGTCACGCTGATCACGCCCCGGTCGGTGCCCGGTTCGTGCCAGGCGAGATGCCGACGCAGGAAGTCGGGGCTGGGGGTGATGTCGTCGTCGATCCGGACGAGGATCTCTCCGGTGGCGACGGCGCAACCGCTGGCCATCGCCGCGCCGACGCCCTGGTTCTGCTCGTGGACGACCAGGGCCAGGTCGAGCGGTCCCTCGTGCTCGGCGACGACCTCCTGCGTGGCGGCGTCCCCTCCGTCAAGGACGACGACGACGTCGAAGGGGTCGGCGCAGTCCTGCGCGGCCCGGGCCCGGAGGAGGGTGGGAAGACGTGCTGCGCCACGGTGGGTGGGGATGATGACGGTGGCGCGCGGGGAGAGCACCGCACCATCGTGCCTGACGCCGAGCGAGGTGGGGGAGAGTTCGGTTCCCGATGGTCCGGTCGCGCCGGAGTCGTATCCTGCGGGGGTGCGGACCAGGCCTGAGGTGAGCGTCATCATCCCGTGCCACGACGGCGCGGCGACCCTTCCCCTGCAGCTCGAGGCGCTCGCGACCCAGGAGGACGCGCCTCCCTTCGAGGTCCTCCTCGTCGACAACCGCTCGACGGACGGACTGGCGGAGGTCCTGTCGTCAGAGGTGGCCCGTGCGCTCCCGCTGAGGCGTATCCAGGCCGACGAGGCCCAGGGCGCGTCCTACGCGAGGAACGTCGGGATCGCGCGGAGCCGGGCACATCTGCTGATGTTCTGCGATGCCGACGACGTCGTCTCGCGCTGGTGGCTCAGGCAGGGGATCAAGACCTTCGAGGTGTCTCCCTTGTGGTCGGGCTCGGCGATCCTCCTCTCGGATGCCCACCTCGAGGGCTCGCTGCACCGGATCCGGGAGGCGTTCGGGGACTCGCCGGACTGGGAGCCGCCGGTCCATGAGCAGACCGGTGCCTTCCCCGTCCTCATGGGAGGGAACTTCGGTGCCACCCGCGAGGTCCTGGCCCAGCTCGGCGGGTTCGACCAGTCACTTCCTTCTGCGGGGGAGGACAACGACCTGGCCTTCCGGGCGCAGCGAGCGGGCATCGGGGTCCCCGTCGCCAAGACGGTGCGTATCGGCTACCGCGGCAAGTGGGATCTCGCGTCTCGGGTGAGGCTGGCGCATGCGTCAGCCGGAGCGCACGCGTTGATCGCCACCCGGTACGACGCCTGGGGTGACTCCCCGTACCCGCCGTGGCCCGTCGAGCTGGCGAGGACAGCAGGGTCCGGGCTGAAGCTCGCCCTCCGCCGTGAGCGTGACTGGTCGGGCTGGAGGCTGCGGGCGGCGGCAGCGACCGGGCTGGCGAAGGGAGCCATCCGGTACCGGCTCCCTGGCGGCCTGCCGGAGAGCGATCTCTGGTCCGGCGAGAGCGAGAGGTCATGATGATCGGACGAGGGTCTGCACGGCGGCTGGTCTGGTCCCTGGCTCGCTCGGGTCTTGTGACCAACCGGCACCGTCAGGAGCTCTTCAGGCTCATGGGCCTGGACAACCTCGGCAGCACCTGGGTCGGGCCGCAGGTCACCATGGTCGTTCCCGAGGAGGTCGCCGCGGGGGAGGGCTGCTACATCAACGAGGGCGCGTTCCTCGACCGGCACGTGACCCTGGGCGCGAACGTCTACATCGGTCCGCGGGCCATGCTCATCACTGCGTCCCACGCCGTCGGCGGGGCATCCCTGCGGGCGGCGGCCGGGGCGCCCGACCCTGTGCTGGTCGGGGACGGGTGCTGGATCGGAGCCGGGGCCATCGTGCTGCCCGGGGTGGTGGTCGGCGCGGGATGCGTCATCGCGGCCGGCGCGGTGGTCACGCGATCCTGCGACCCGAACGGGCTGTACGCCGGCGTGCCGGCACGTCGGGTGCGGGACCTCCCGGACGAGCCGGAGGCCCCATGACGGACGCGGTCGAGGTGAGCGTCATCATCCCCGCCTTCAACGCCGGGCCGTGGATCGGCGAGCAGCTGCAGGCACTCGCCGCGCAGGTCGATGCGCCCACCCTCGAGGTCCTTGTGTGCGACAACGGCAGCACGGACGGGACGGCCTCCGCGGTCGGCGGATTCGACGCACCGTTCCCACTGAGGGTGGTCGATGCCAGCGAGGCTCGTGGTGCCTCGCACGCTCGCAACGTCGGGGCGGTCGCCGCCCAGGGCGAGGTGCTGGCCTTCTGCGACGCTGACGACCTGGTGGGTGAGCACTGGGCACGGGCGCTCACCGAGGCCGTCCGCTCAGCGCCTGACCTCATCGCGGCGGGCGCGCTCCACCACGAGCGGTTCAACAGCGGTGAGGTGCTTCACGCGTACGGGATCGGTCCCGACCCGGAGGTTGCTCGCCCTGGGGCGCAGCCGCTGGAACGTCCTCGTGGTTTCGCCGGGTACCTGCCCACGGTGGCCGGGGGGAACTTCGCCATCCGCCGGCAGGACTACCTCCGCATCCGCGGGATGGACTCGTCCTACCCCGGAGGGTCTGAGGAGACGGACTTCGCGTGGCGTGCCCAGGACCAGGGAATGCGGGTGGTCGGGGTCCCCGCGGCGGTCGTGGACTACCGGCTGAAGTCGGGCGCGCGGGCCCTCTTCCGTCAGCAGCGGATCCAGCAACGAGGACGGATGCTGCTCTGGGTGAGGTTCGCCGGTCAGATGGACGGGCCGAGCACGAAGGCGTCCGTGCTCGCCATCGTGAGCCAGATGAGGCACCTGCCGGCCGCGGCGGGGTCGCGAGCCCGGCGGCTGGAGATGGCCAGGGTCGTCGGTGGCCATGTCGGAGCGCTCGAAGGGATGGCACGCTATCGCCTCCTGTCTCGGGTGCCCGCCCGGGCACTCATGGCTGACAACCGCGACCGAGGTCGCGCTCGTGGTTGAGTTCGACGTCGTCTACGTGCGGGCGGGGGGACAGGGGTGGGGGCCGGTCGATGAGCTCGCCGAGCTCTGCCTGCGTCTCCTGCCCAGTGCGACGCTGACCACGATCGACGACCGGGGTGATGTGCACCTGCTCCGCAAGCTCG
>JBHWMJ010000281.1:0-5741 GCA_043423105.1 Marihabitans sp. | reverse complement strand
CTGTCAGCAGCTCGTGCGCTCGGTCTACCAGCCGCTGCGCGACCACTCCTCCGACCTGCTCGCGACGCTCGCGTGCTACCTCGACACCGGCCGCTCGCTCGAGGCCACGGCCCGCGAGCTCTTCGTGCACCCGAACACGGTGCGCTACCGCCTCAAGCGCATCAGCGAGATCATCGGCTGGGACGCGACGGGCGCCCGCGAGGCGCTCGCGCTGCACACCGCGATCATCCTCGGCGCGATCCACGACGCCTCGCGCGAGCGCGGCCAGCGGCCGCCGCAGCCGAGCCGCCATGCCTCGCCGGGCAAGGGGACGGTGGGAGGATGAACGACGTGATCGTCATCGTCGCTCCCGGGCAGGGCTCGCAGAAGCCCGGCTTCCTCTCCCCCTGGCTCGAGCTACCCGGGATGCGCGACCGGCTGCACTGGCTCTCGACGGTCGCCGGGCTCGACCTCGAGGAGCACGGCACCATCTCGGACGAGGCGACGATCAAGGACACCGCTGTCGCGCAGCCGCTCATCGTCGCTGCCGGCCTGCTCGGTCTCCTCGGCCTCTTCGAGCACCCGGCCGACGGGTTCCGCGTCGTCGGAGTCGGGGCGGGCCACTCCGTGGGCGAGCTGACCGCCGCCGCAGCCGCCGGCGTCATCACCGCAGAGCAGGCCATGGTGCTCGTCGCGCAGCGTGGGCGGGCGATGGCTGCGGCCTCGGCCGTGACTCCGACCGGGATGAGCGCCGTCGTCGGAGGCGAGCCCGACGAGGTCCTCTCCGCCATCGAGCGGCACGGTCTCACCCCGGCGAACGTCAACGGGGCCGGTCAGGTCGTCGCCGCCGGCACGCTCGAGGCTCTCGGCGGGCTCGCTGACGACGCCCCTGCTCGTGCCCGGGTCATCCCGCTCTCGGTCGCCGGCGCCTTCCACACCGAGCACATGGCTCCTGCCGTCGACTCCCTGGCCCGGCTCGCTCGCGCCGTGTCCACCCACGACACCCGGGTCCCGCTCCTCTCGAACGCGGACGGCGCTGTCGTCAGCTCTGGCCGGGAGGTGCTGCGCCGGATCGTCGGCCAGGTCGCCTCACCCGTCCGGTGGGACCTCTGCATGGAGACCATGCGGGACCTCGGCGTCACCGGCATCATCGAGATCCCGCCCGCCGGCACCCTCACCGGGCTGACCAAGCGGACCCTCAAGGGCGTCGAGACCCTCGCGCTGCGCACCCCCGACGACCTCGAGGCCGCGCACCGCATGGTCCGCGAGCACGGCGAGGACCGAGCCTCGAGCGAGCCGGCCTGGCGGCTCGTCGTCGCCCCGGTCAAGGGCACCGTCGCCCTCGCGCCCCACGGTCTCGGTGACTCGCTCGACGCGGGGTGCGTCGTGGCGACCGTCTCCTCCCTGCGCGACCAGCACGAGGTCGTGAGCGCCCACGGGGGCCAGGTCGTCGAGTGGCTCGTCGAAGAAGGAGACCCGGTCTCCCCCGGTCAGCCCCTGCTGCGCCTCCACCCGACGGAGCAGCCCGCATGAGCATGGTGACCCTCAGCCCCGGCCTCGGCACGACGACCGGCGGATTCCACTCGCGGATCAGCGGCGTCGGCGGCTACCGGCCGGAGCGCGTCGTGCCCAACAGCGAGATCATCGAGCGCATCGACTCCTCCGACGAGTGGATCCAGCAGCGCTCCGGCATCCGCAGCCGCCACCGAGCCGCTCCGGACGAGACCGTCGTCGACATGTCCGAGCACGCCGCCCGGGCTGCCATCGCGCACGCCGGGCTCGAGTCGGGCGACATCGAGGCGATCTTCGTCGCGACCGTCACGCACCCGTACCAGACCCCCGCCGCAGCCCCCGAGCTGGCGAGCCGCCTCGGCCTGACCTGCATGGCCCTCGACATCAGTGCCGCCTGCGCCGGCTACTGCCACGGCATCGGCCTGGCGAGCGACCTCGTCCGCGCCGGCTCGGCGCGGCACGTCCTCGTCGTCGGGGTCGAGAAGCTCTCCGACTTCACCGACTACGACGACCGCAGCATCGCCTTCATCTTCGGAGACGGTGCCGGCGCGGCAGTCGTCTCCCGGTCGGACTCCCCCGGCATCAGCCCGACGGTCTGGGGCAGCGACGGCGAGCAGCGCGACGTCATCGCCCAGGTCGACTCGTGGAACGAGGTCCGCGACCGCCCGGATCTCGACTTCCCGACGATCAAGATGCAGGGCCAGACGGTCTTCCGCTGGGCCGTCTGGACGATCGCCAAGAAGGCCCAAGAGACCCTCGACCGCGCCGGGCTGACGAGCGCCGACATCGACGCCTTCGTCCCCCACCAGGCCAACCTGCGCATCATCGACTCGCTCGCGAAGACGCTCAAGCTGCCCGCGGACGTCAAGATCGCGACCGACATCACGACGACGGCGAACACCTCCGCGGCCTCGGTGCCCCTGGCGATGTCGCGCATGATCGAGGAGGGCGAGCTGCGCAGCGGCGACGTCGTCCTCCAGATCGCCTTCGGCGCCGGGCTCGCGTACGCGGGTCAGGTCGTCGTCGTCCCCTGACCCCCACCGATCACCAGCAGCACCCACACAAAGGAGAAGAAGCATGGCCTACACCGACCAGGAGATCCTCGACGGCCTCGCCGAGGTCGTCGCCGAGGAGACCGGCATCGACGCGTCCGAGGTGACGACCGAGAAGAGCTTCACCGACGACCTCGACGTCGACTCACTGTCGATGATGACCATCGCCGTCACCGCCGAGGAGAAGTTCGGGGTGAAGATCCCCGACGAGGAGGTCAAGAACCTCAAGACCGTCGGCGACGCCGTGAGCTACATCAAGAGCAACCAGGGCTGACCTGCCCACCACGGCGAAGGGGGCGGCAACCCCGCCCCCTTCGCCCGTCCGCTCGTCCCGGCCCACCCACCACGGAGAATCCATGACCTCACCCACCGTCGTCGTCACCGGACTCGGCGCCACCACCCCGCTCGGCGGGGACGTCCCCTCCACCTGGGAGGGCGTGCTCGCCGGACGCACCGGAGCCCGCACCCTCACCGAGGACTGGGTGGCCGAGCACGAGCTGCCGGTGACCTTCGCCGCGACCCTGGCCACCCCGGTCGCCGAGGTCCTCGCCCGGGTCGAGACCAAGCGGCTCGACCCCTTCGCCCAGTACGCCCTCGTCGCCGCCCGTGAAGCCTGGCAGGATGCCGGAGCGCCCGAGGTCGAGCCCGAGCGGCTCGGCGTCGCCGTCGGCTCCGGCATCGGAGGCGTACAGACCCTCATCACCGCCTGGGACACCCTCAACGAGAAGGGGCCACGGCGGGTCTACCCGCTCTCCATCCCGATGCTCATGCCGAACAGCGCGTCCGGGACCATCTCGCTCGAGCTCGGTGCCCGGGCCGGCGCGCACACGCTCGTCTCGGCCTGCTCCTCCGGGGCCGAGTCCATCGGCTACGGCCTCCAGATGATCCGCGAGGGCAAGGCCGACGTCGTCGTCTGCGGCGGCTCCGAGGCCGCCGTCCACCCGCTGCCGATCGCCGGCTTCGCCGCGATGCAGGCCCTCTCGACCCGCAACGACGACCCCGCGACCGCGTCTCGCCCCTACGACACGACCCGGGACGGATTCGTCCTCGGCGAGGGCGCGGCGATCATGGTCCTCGAGTCCGAGGAGCACGCTCGTGCCCGTGGGGCGAGGATCTACGCGACGCTCGCCGGCTTCGGCGCGAGCGCCGACGCCCACCACATGGCCGCTCCGGAGCCCGAGGGAGCCGGCGCCTCCCGCGCGATGGCCGATGCCGTCGCCGACGCGGGCGCCACGGCGAAGGACGTCGTGCACATCAACGCGCACGCCACCTCGACCCCCGTCGGAGACGTCGCCGAGGTCGCCGCGATCCGCCGGGCCTTCGGGGACGAGGCGGACCACATGGCGGTCAGCGGGACGAAGTCGATGACCGGACACCTGCTCGGTGCTGCCGGCGCGCTGGAGTCGGTCTTCGCGGCCCTGGCCGCCCACCACCGCGTCGCTCCCCCGACGGTCAACATCACCGATCTCGACCCGGCCGTCACCCTCGACGTCGTCCGGGACGAGCCGCGGCCGCTCGGGGACGGCGACCTCGTCGTCCTCAACAACTCGTTCGGCTTCGGCGGGCACAACATCGCCCTGGCCTTCGGGACGACCTCGTGACCCGCGCCCCCAGCCCCGCGGCCTCGGCTGTCGCCACGGCGAGGGCCGGTCGTCCGGACCGTCTCGAGGACCCCCGCCACCCGGAGAAGCGGCTACGGGCCTTCCTCGACGACGGCTCCGTCGAGCTCCTCGGCCCCGACGACGGGTCCGGGATGATGGCCGCTCGCGGCACGCTCGACGGCCAGCGGGTCGTCGCCTTCGTGTCGGACGCGACGATCATGGGTGGCGCGATGGGCGTCGACGGCTGCCGCGTCGTCGTCGACGCCTACGAGCTCGCCCTCGCCGAGTCACTGCCGATCGTCGGGCTGTGGCACAGCGGCGGCGCGCGCCTGCCCGAGGGCGTCGTCTCGCTCCACGCCGTCGGTGAGATCTTCGCGATCATGACCCGCGCGAGCGGCAAGATCCCGCAGATCTCCGTCGTCCTGGGTGCCGCCGCCGGTGGCGCCGCCTACGGCCCGGCGCTCACCGACATCGTCATCCTCGCGCCGGAGGGACGGATCTTCGTCACCGGGCCCGACGTCGTCCGCTCGGTCACGGGTGAGGACGTCGACGCCCTTCGTCTCGGGGGCCCCGAGCCCCACGGGCGACGGTCCGGCGTCGTCCACGTCCTCGCCGACTCGCTCGAGGACGCCTTCGAGCGAGCGCGGGCGATCACCCGCCTGCTCGACCCGGCGACCCAGGGCACCTTCGACGTCAGCGGCATCGAGGACCGCGACCTCTCCGCGTCCCTGCCGGAGTCGGCCAAGCGCGCCTACGACGTCCACCCGCTCGTCGAGGACCTGCTCGACGACGGCACGACCGAGGAGATCCACGGCCGGTGGGCACCGAACGTTGTCACCGCCCTCGGTCGGCTCGGCGGGCGCACCGTCGGGGTCATCGCCAACAACCCGATGCGGCTCGGCGGCTGCCTCGACTCGTTCTCGGCGGAGAAGGCGGCCCGGTTCGTGCGCATGTGCGACGCCTTCGGCATCCCGCTCGTCGTCCTCGTCGACGTCCCGGGCTACCTCCCGGGTGTCGGGCAGGAGTGGGACGGTGTCGTGCGCCGCGGGGCGAAGCTGCTCCACGCCTTCGCCGAGGCGGTCGTCCCCCGGGTCACCGTCGTCACGCGCAAGACCTACGGCGGTGCATACATCGCGATGAACTCGCGCTCGCTCGGGGCGACGAAGGTCTACGCCTGGCCCGAGGCGCACGTCGCTGTCATGGGCTCGGTCGCGGCCATCCGGATCCTGCACCGCCGGCGTCTGGCCGAGGTCGACGACGCCGACCGGGCTGCCGTCGAGGAGGAGCTGGCGGCCGAGCACGACCGGCTCTCCGGCGGGCTGCAGCGGGCCATCGAGATCGGTGTGGTCGACGAGGTCGTGGAGCCGTCCCGGACGCGGTCGGTCGTGGCGGCGACGCTCGCCGACGCACCGGCCGCCCGAGGGCAGCACGGCAACATCCCGCTCTGATCGACGAGGGTCGTCACAGCACGACGAAGGGGTGCGCCGCGCGGAGGATCCGCGGCGCACCCCTTCGTCGTGGGCGTGTTTGGTCAGCCGACCTTGTGCAGCCAGCGCACGGGCGCGCCCTCGCCGGCGTGCCGGAAGGGCTCGAGCTC
>JBHWMJ010000255.1:0-5607 GCA_043423105.1 Marihabitans sp. | reverse complement strand
GCGCTGTCGTGGTTGAGGATCGAGAGGATGACCGTCTCGAGCAGCACGCCGTGCGCGAAGTCGGCCTCGACGACGAGGATCGGGCTGTACGGGAAATAGGCGTCACCCTCGGCGTATCCCCAGACGTCGCCGTCGAAGCGGTAGTCCGCGAGGAACTTCAGGGTGGCCTCGTCGACGACCTGACGCTCGCGCAGGTCGGCGATCTCGTCCTCGCCGAAGCGGAAGCTCTCGATGGCATCGAGCACGCGCCCGGTGCCGGCGACAACTCCGTAGCGGCGGCCCTCGGGGAGCCGACGCGCGAAGACCTCGAAGACGCAGCGGCGGTGCGCCGCACCGCTCTTGAGCGCCGCCTGGAGCATCGTCAGCTCGTAGTGGTCGGTGAGCAGGGCCGTCGAGGCAGCGGTGCTGGTCGTCGCAGTCACGTCGTCACTCTATGGTGGGGATCGTGTCCGTTGCCCCCGTCGAGCACGCCGAGCACGAGACCGTCGCGGTCGTCGACCCCGACGTCCCGTGGGTGACCCTCGTGTGGAACGACCCGGTCAACCTCATGTCCTACGTCACCTGGGTCTTCCAGACCCACTTCGGCTACCCGAAGGACAAGGCGACGAAGCTCATGTTGGACGTCCACGAGAAGGGTCGCGCCGTCGTCTCCACCGGGCCGAAGGAGCAGATGGAGCTCGACACCGAGGCGATGCAGGGCTACGGGCTCTGGGCGACATACCAGAAGGACGACTGATGGCGCGCGCCTTCCAGCGCCGGGACGGCCAGCTCGTCGCCTGGCTCGACGTCGACGAGCGCGCCGTCGTCGCCCAGCTCGCCGAGCAGGTCCGCGAGATCGTCGCCCCCGTCGGCTCGGCCGGGGGCGAAGGGGGTCACGCAGGGGAGGTCGACCCCTTCGACGCCATCGTCGCCGGCCTGGGCACGTTGAGCACCGACGTCGGCTCGCCCGACCCCGAGCGCTCCACCGGCCTCGACGAGGAGCGCGACCCGGCGCTGGACCGGCTCTTCCCGGCCGGGCACCGCGGTGACCCCCTCGAGGCCCGGGAGTTCCGGCGGCTCACCGAGGGCAGCCTGCGTCAGCGCAAGGCCGACAACCTCGCCACCCTGATCCGGGTCGTCGAGAGGCCATCCGCGAACCCGGCGGACCCCGACGAGCTCGCGCTCGACGTGGGGGAGGCGGTGGCGGCGGTCGTCGCGCTCACCGACGTCCGTCTTGTCATGGGGGAGCGGCTCGGCCTGCGCACCGACGACGACGCGGAGCGGCTCGAACGCGTCGCCGACGAGCTGCCGGAGGACGACCCGGCAGCCTTCGCGGTGATGCTCTACGACTTCCTCACCTGGTTGCAGGAGTCCCTGAGCCGGACCCTCGCCGGCGACTGACCGCCCGCCGGTGTCCGCCCTGTCCTGGCGGCACTCGTGGTGGTCATGCTGCTCGCGCTGCCCCGGCTACGGTGGTGTGGGTGCTCGGCGCCGCGATCGGCTGCCTGCTCGTCGTCCAGGGGCGGGCCCGGCGGCGACGCGGGATGAGCGAGTCGTCCGGTGAGGCATAGGGTGTCCGCCGTGGACGCACCGATCGGGATCTTCGACTCGGGCTACGGCGGGCTCACGGTACTTCGCGCCATCCTCGACCAGCTGCCGCACGAGGCGACCGCCTACTTCGGTGACACGGCACGCGCTCCCTACGGCCCGCGGCCTATCGCACAGACCCGTGAGTACGCGCTCGAGTGCCTCGACCGGCTCGTCGACCACGGCGTCAAGGCGCTCGTCATCGCCTGCAACACCGCATCGGCGGCGGTGCTGCACGACGCGCGTGAGCGGTACGACGTGCCGGTCGTCGAGGTCATCCGGCCGGCCGTCCGCCGAGCGGTCCTCGCCACCCGTAACGACCACGTCGGTGTGATCTCGACCGCAGGCACGCACCAGTCCGGCGCGTACGTCGACGCCTTCACCGCAGCCCCTCACCTGCGCGTCCTCTCGCAGCCGTGCCCGCGCTTCGTGGAGTTCGTCGAGTCCGGGATCACCAGCGGCGCAGAGCTTCTCGACGTCGCCCGCGAGTACCTCGCCCCCCTTCGCGATGCCGAGGTCGACACCCTCGTCCTCGGCTGCACCCACTACCCCCTGCTCACGGGGGCGATCTCCTACGTCATGGGCGACGGTGTCACGCTCGTCTCATCCGCGGAGGAGACGGCCAAGGACGTCTACCGTGTGCTTGCCGATCGTGACCTCCTGCGACCCGACGACGCGCCGCCGCCGCAGCACGGCTTCACCACCACCGGTGACGCCGAGGAGTTCCGCCGGTTGGCACGCCGCTTCCTCGGCCCCGAGGTGGGCAGCGTCTTCGGCAACGTGGGAGGTCCGCAGTGAGGCTGACGATCGTCGGGTGCTCGGGGTCCTTCGCGGGACCCGCATCGCCCGCGTCGAGCTACCTCGTCACCGCCGACGACGGCGAGCGCACCTGGCGGATCGTCCTCGACCTCGGCAACGGCGCGCTCGGCGCGCTTCAGCGTCACATCGACCTCGCCTCGATCGATGCCCTGCTGCTCAGCCACCTTCACCCCGACCACTGCATGGACGTCACGGGGCTCTACGTCACCCGCAAGTACCGGCCGGGTGGTGGTGTCCCAGGCCGGCTGCCGGTCTACGGTCCCGCAGGCACCGCCGACCGGTTGGCCGCCGCGTACGAAGGGATCGACTCCGCAGGCATGAGCCGCGAGCTCGACTTCCGCCGGGTGAGCGACGGCGTGCCGGTCCACCTCGGCCCCTTCGTCGTCACGCCCCGGCGGGTCAACCACCCGGTCGAGGCGTACGGCTTCCGGGTCGAGGCGAACGGCCGGGTCCTCGCCTACACCGGTGACACCGACAGCTGCGACACGCTGTCGCCGCTCATGCGCGACGCCGACCTCGTGCTCGCCGACTCCGCCTTCGTCGACGGCCGGGACACCACCCCCGACATCCACCTCTCGGGGTCGCGTGCTGCCCAGGCCGCGCTGGACGCCGGCGGGGTGCGACGGCTGATGCTGACGCACATCCCCGCGTGGAACGACCCCGAGGTCTGCCGCGAGCAGGCTGCGTCGGTGTGGCGGGGCGAGGGTCGCGAGGTCGAGCTCGCCGAGCCGGACGCGAGCTACGAGGTCTGAGCGCCCGCCGCCTCCGGCAGGTCGTCCTGCCCGCAGGCGAGGACGAAGTCAGCGACGATCTCGTCGATGAGCTCGGGGCTCCGGGCGAAGGAGAAGTGGTCGACCGGCCGGCCGGGTGCATCCGGTCCCTTGTCGAAGTGCAGCCGCTGCACCGACGCCCCGCTCAGCTTGCCGGCGAAGTGATCGACGGCCGAGGGGGGAGCGAGGCTGTCGTTCGCGAGGTCGATGACGAGGGCAGGCACGCTGATCGAGCCCAGCGCCGCCTCGTACGCGCCGGACCCCTGCGGCTCGAGCCGTCCGTGCCACGCGAAGCGCGCCCATTCACTCATGAGCTCGCGCGGCTGACGACCGCCGAAGCCTACCCGGTGACCGGGCCATACCCCGAGGACGCGGCTGACGACGTTGACCGTCTGGGTCTGGGCGAGCAGGAGGAGCGGCGTGGTGTAGCTGCGCCAGTACGGGCTGGCGGTGCCGAGCGTCACGAGCCCCCGGATCGCAGGGTGGGCGTGCAGCGCGAGGTGCGCGACGGCGACGTGCCCGCCGAGGGAGTGGGCGACGAGGACGACGGGTCGGGCGGGGTGCCGCTCGACGACGGCGTCGATGACGGCGGTGAGCCACTCGTCGGCGAGGTCGCGGTACCCGTAGCTGGTGCGACGGCTGACCCCCGGGGTGCTCTCGCCGTGCCCGGGGTAGTCGGGGACGGCGACCGAGATGCCCCGGGCGACGAGCGCCTCGGCGAAGGGGGCGTAGTAGCCGGCGGCCACGCCCATCGCGGGGAGGACGACGGCGACAGGTGCCTCGGGCCCGGCCTCGCGCAGGGTGACGACGGTGCGACCGTGCGTCAGGTCGATGGTCAGCCGGGGGTTCACGCGCGCCATGATGCCACCGGCCGGGCATCTGGTTACCGGCGGGTCACCACATTCGTCGGCGAAGGGTCGGGACGGTGGGTCGGGCGGTCGCTCGTTAGCCTGACGCCCATGACCGACAGCACCCCCCGCCACGACGGCCGCGCTCCCGAGGACCTCCGCGAGGTGCGCATCACGCGCAACTGGCTCGACCACGCCGAGGGCAGCGTGCTCGTCGAGTTCGGCAAGACCCGTGTGCTCGTCGCCGCCTCGTTCACCGAAGGGGTGCCGCGCTGGCTCAAGGGCCGCGGCACCGGGTGGGTCACCGCCGAGTACGAGATGCTGCCGCGCTCGACGAACACGCGCAGCGACCGCGAGTCGCGCCGCGGCAAGGTCGGCGGCCGCACGCACGAGATCAGCCGGCTCATCGGGCGCTCGCTGCGGGCGATCATCGACACCAAGGCGCTTGGCGAGAACACGATCGTCCTCGACTGCGACGTCCTCCAGGCCGACGGGGGCACGCGCACGGCGGCCATCACCGGCGCCTACGTCGCGCTCGCCGACGCGATCACCGACGCCAGGCAACGCGGGCTCATCGCCGCCGGCGCCGAGCCGCTCACCGGCTCCATCGCCGCGGTCTCGGTCGGCGTCGTCGGCGGACGTCCGGTCTGCGACCTCGACTACCCCGAGGACTCGACCGCCGAGACCGACATGAACGTCGTGATGACCGGCGACGGCGCCTTCGTCGAGGTGCAGGGGACGGCCGAGGGCACCCCCTTCGACCGGGCCGAGCTCGACGCCCTCCTCGACCTCGCCACGACGGGCTGCGCCGCCCTCACGGCCAAGCAGCAGGAGGCGCTCGCCACCACCCCACGCGAGCGCGCGCTCTGATGGGCGGTCACCGCCTTGTGCTCGCGACGCACAACGAGCACAAGGTTCACGAGCTGCAGCAGCTGCTCGCCGACGTCGATCTCGACGTCGAGGTGCTCTCCATGGAGGCCTTCCCGGAGATCGGTGAGGTGCCCGAGACCGAGGTGACCTTCGTCGGCAACGCGACGCTCAAGGCGGAGGCGGTCGCGGCGGCGACCGGGCTCCCGGCGCTCGCCGACGACTCGGGGCTGACCGTTGACGTCCTCGGCGGGATGCCCGGGATCTTCTCGGCCCGCTGGTCGGGTCAGCACGCTGGGGAGTCGCTGCCCCGTGCGGAGAAGGACCGCCGCAACCTCCAGCTGCTCCTCGACCAGCTGAGCGACGTGGGCGACGAGCACCGGCAGGCGGCCTTCCGGTGCGCGGCGGTGCTCGCCGTCCCGGGCGGGCAGACCCGCGCCGTCGAGGGCAGCGTCACCGGTGTGATCGTGCGAGAGCCGAAGGGGGACAACGGGTTCGGCTACGACCCGGTCTTCCGCCCCGACGGTGACGAGCGCACCCTGGCCCAGTACACCGACGCCGAGAAGAACGCGATCAGCCACCGGGGCAACGCGATGCGGGCCATGATCCCGGTCCTGCGCGAGGCGCTGGCACAGGCCTGACGAGCGTGCCGAAGGCGGGACTCGAACCCGCACACCCGAAGGCACCAGGACCTAAACCTGGCGCGTCTGCCAATTCCGCCACTTCGGCTCGGGTGG
>JBHWMJ010000250.1:0-10955 GCA_043423105.1 Marihabitans sp. | reverse complement strand
TCGTTCTCGATGTGAACGTCCTCGTGGCGGCACATCGCCCGGACACCGACCATCACGCGGCCGTCGCCCGATGGCTCAGGACGCTCCCCACCGATGAGTCCCTCGCCGTTCCACCGGCGGCTCTCGTCGGCTTCCTTCGGGTCGTCACGCACCCGCGCGTCTTCCCCGAACCCACCCCACCTGCCGTGGCACTCGCGTTCGCGGACCGCATGCGCGGCCACCCGGCATACGAAGAGGTCGCGGCCGGCCCCGAACACTGGCGCCTTCTGGGACGTTTGGTGCTCGAGCACGGACTGGTCGGCAACGACGTGCCCGATGCCCACCTGGCCGCGCTCGCCCTGGCGCACGACGCAACCTTGGCGACCTACGACACCGGGTTCGAGAGGTTCGCTGGTCTGCGGACGGTGGCGCCTCGTTAGGCTGCGACGCGTGAGTGCGATCGAAGGCGTGAGTGAGACGTTCGACCCCGAGGCCTGGGACGAGGTGGAGGGCTTCGACTTCACCGACATCACCTATCACCGGGCGCGTGATCTCGGGTGCGTCCGGATCGCGTTCGACCGGCCCGAGGTGCTCAACGCCTTCCGGCCGCACACGGTGGACGAGCTCTACCGCGCGCTCGACCACGCCCGTCGCACGCCCGACGTCGGGGTCGTCCTGCTCACCGGCAACGGCCCGTCGCCGCGCGAGGGCTCCTCGAAGGAGACGGCCGGGTGGGCGTTCTGCACCGGTGGTGACCAGCGGATCCGTGGGCGCTCGGGCTACCAGTACGCGCAGGAGGGCACCGACGACCTCACGGCCGCTGGCGTCGACGAGCGCCGGGTCAAGGCCGAGGGCGGGCGCCTGCACATCCTCGAGGTGCAGCGCCTCATCCGCACGATGCCCAAGGTCGTCATCACCCTCGTCAACGGCTGGGCTGCCGGTGGCGGTCACTCGCTGCACGTCGTGTGCGACCTGACGATGGCCTCGCGCGAGCGGGCGCGGTTCAAGCTGACCGACGCCGACGTGGGGTCCTTCGACGGCGGCTACGGCTCGGCCTACCTCGCCAAGATGGTCGGGCAGAAGTTCGCCCGCGAGATCTTCTTCCTCGGGCGCACCTACACCGCCGAGGACATGCACCGGATGGGTGCCGTCAACATCGTCAGCGACCACGCCGAGCTCGAGGCCGATGCCCTGCAGGTCGCCCGCGAGATCATGAGCAAGTCGCCGCAGGCGCAGCGGATGCTCAAGTTCGCCTTCAACCTCCTCGACGACGGGCTCATGGGCCAGCAGGTCTTCGCCGGCGAGACGACGCGCCTGGCGTACATGACCGACGAGGCCGTCGAGGGGCGCGACCAGTTCCTCGAGAAGCGCGAGCCGGACTGGTCTCCGTTCCCCTGGTACTTCTGAGCCATGGCGCCTGAGGTGCGAGCCCGCGAGCCTCGAAGGCCGCTGCCGGAGACCGACCTGCGCCGCATCCAGACGTGGTGCGAGGCGATGTGGCCACCGCAGTTCGCCGACGAGGTGCGGGCCGAGCACCACGTCCGGGGCAAGAACGTCACCATCTGTGAGACCCGGGCTCCCTGGGACGGCGAAGGGGGCTGGACGCACCAACCGGTAGCGCAGCTGCGCTACCGCCCGGACCACGGTGACTGGACTCTGCACTGGGCAGACCGCAACAGCCGGTGGCACGAGTACCGGGAGGGCGGTCTGTTCACGGGGCCGGCGGCCGAGCTCCTGGCGGAGATCGACGCCGACCCCACCTCCATCTTCTGGGGCTGAAGGTCCTGTGGATGACGCCGATCACCGTCGGCGCGGTTCCCCTAGCGTCCTGTTGTGCCGAGTGACGCTCTGACCTCCGACCAGCCGCGGGAGCGGTTGGCCGCTCTGGGGTCCAGTGCGCTCTCGGATGCCGAGCTCGTCGCCATCCACCTCGGTACCGGGCGGCCGGGCGAAGGGGTCCTCGGGCTGGCTCGGTCGCTGCTCACGGAGTGGGGAGGCGTGGGTGGCCTGGCGCGGGCAGAGGTCGACGAGCTGTCCCGAACACCGGGCGTCGGCCCGGCCAAGGCCTGTCGGCTCGTCGCAGCGTTCGCCCTGGCCGACCGTGTCACGCAGCACGAAGGGGTCGTCGTCCGGTCATCGGCGGACGTCGCCACCATCGCCTCCGCCCAGGTCGGGCGGGCCCGGACCGAGCAGGTGCTCTTGTTCCTGCTGGACGGAACGAACCGGCTACGCCGGGTCACCACGGTCGCCGGCGGGAGCGCGACGGGCAGCCTCGTCCCAGTCCGTGAGGCGCTGTCGCTCGCGCTGCGGCATGACGCCGTCGCGATCGCGCTGGCGCACAACCACCCGGGCGGCTCGGTGGAGCCCAGCCGCGAGGACCGCGCCGTGACGGAGCGGCTGCGACGCGCGTGCGACGAGGTAGGGGTGAGGTTCCTCGACCACGTGGTCGTCGCCGGCGATCAGTGGCGCAGCGTCACCGCATTGCGCTGAAGATCTCGTTCCGCGCGGCCGGTAGCAGGGCCTCCGTGACTGTGCGAACCTTCGCATCGAGGGATGCGATCCTCTCCGCCCACCTTAGGAGATCCCCCGCCTGGCGCTGTCGCTCGATCGTCGGCACCGGGATCTCGAGCCGGAGGAACGCCGATGGACTGACGCGCTTCTGCCGTGCCCCCACACCCGTCGCGGCTTGAATCAGCGATTCGGCAAACGAGGTCGTCGTCAGCGCAGCCATGAGGAATGCAGGGTCCACCTCCTCGACGACCTCGAAGACCGGGAACTCGGGGGACACGTGTGTTCCCGCGAATCGCTCACCGACCACGGCCACGGCGTCCTCGAACGCACCGAGCTTGCTGTAGACGACATCGCCCTCGTGAAGCGTTGTCATCGCTGCGTACTTCGTCTCGTGCCCAGCCAGTGGCCCACGATCCAGGAGTCCCCGGCCGAAGCTGTAGACACCCGTGATGCGATAGGACGCATCCGATCGAACAGCCTCGGCCTCGCGCGCCGAGAGAAGGACTCCAAGCGGGGTCATCTGACCTCCAGCCTCAGCCACAACCCGATCGCGCAACGAAACTGGCCATGCACGAGCCAGCGCGGATGCGCGGGAGCGACGGGCAGCAACTTCTCGCACCGAGTCAAGATGGGCGGCGATGCGGCGCTGCTCGTCGATGGGTGGAAGAGGAAGAGTCAAGGTGACGAAGTCCGACACGTTCACGCGTTGCCGACGTTGTCCCAAACCGGTTGTTGATGTCGCCATCTGCTCCACGAAACCGCTCCACGACACTGCGTGACGGATGTAGCTGGGATCTACCTCTGGCCGTAGGTCGAACACAGGGAACTCTGGAGAGACGACAAAGCCCTCCAGTCCCTCCGGAACAACGGCAACAGAGCCTTCCCACCCGAAGAGCTTGCTGCACAGAAGTTGCCCTGGGACCACGTGGGTGAACCGGGGGTACTTCGTTTCAGCCCCCTGGAGCGGAGTCCGCTCAAACACCCCGCGACCTCGGTTGAGCACGCCCAGGGTCTTGTACGTCTGGTCAGGCTCGACGGCTACCACGTCGTGACTCTGCTGCGCAATGTCACCCACGCGCACCCACTCGACCGTCACGTCGCGAAGTCCTTGATCTCCTGCTCGAGCTGCTCCAGCAGCGAGAGCATCTCTCGCTCCACCTCGATGAGCTCGGCCACGAGCTCCGCGGGCGGCCGGTGGGACAGGTCGTCTGGCCGGTTCGGGTTGCGCAGGTCGAGGTTGTAGCCCGACCCCACGATCTCGGCGAAAGACACCCGCCAGGCCTGCTCGGTCTCCCTTCGTCCCTCGCGCTCGGGACCACCCCACCAGGCCGCGCAGCCCACGAACTCCTCGTAGACGAGCGGCTTGGTCTTCGTGTAGTTCTTGCGCCCCTCCGGCAGCGGATGCTCGTAGAACCACACGTGCTCCTGCTGCGGCCCGTGCTCGAAGAAGAGCACGTTGCTCGGGATCAGCGTGTACGGCGCGAAGACACCGTTCGGCAGACGGAGCACGGTGTGCAGGTTGAAGTCCTTCATGAGCGCCGCCTTGACCCGCGCCCCGATCCCCTGGTCGAAGAGCACCGAGTTCGGCACGACGATCGCGCACCGCCCCTTCGTCTTCGTCAGCCGCGCCATGACCGCCTGGAGGAAGAGCCACACCGTCTCGGCGGTCTTCATGCCGCTGGGGAAGTTGTCCTGAATCCCCTTCTCCTCCTCGCCGCCGAAGGGCGGGTTGGTGAGGATGACGTCCACCCCGTCGTTGCGCATCTCGGCGATAGAGCTGGACAGCGCGTTCGTCTGCGCCACCGCAGGCCGGTCGATCCCGTGGAGCAGGAAGTTCATCTGCGCGAGCAGGTGCGGCATCGACTTCTTCTCCGTGCCGCGGATGCCCTGCTGTACAGCCTCCAGCTGCTTGGCGGTCGTCGCCGTCGCACGCATGTGGTCGAAGGCCTCGACGAGGAAGCCACCCGTCCCCATGGCCGGGTCCATGACGACCTCGCCCGGCCGCGGGTCGACCATCGCCGTCATGAAACGCACGAGCGGTCGCGGGGTGTAGAACTCGCCGGAGTCCCCCGCCGCGTCACGCATCTCCTTGAGCATCGACTCGTAGAGGTGCGCCATGGTGTGGATGTCGTCGGCGTTGGCGAAGTCGACCTTGTCCAGCTGCCCGACGAGGTCCGCGAGCAGGTAGCCGCTGTGCATTCGGTTGTCGACGTGCTTGAAGATCTGCGCGACCGTGTCCTTCGGGTCGCCCGCCTTGCCCGAGCCACGCAGCTCGCGCAGGTGCGGCAGTAGCTGCTCCTCGACGAAGGTGAGGAGCGCAGGCCCCGTCAGGTCCCCCTTCGCCCACTCTGACCAGCGGTACCCACCGACGACCGCCGGCACGTAGGCCGGGTCGTTGATCTGGCGCTCCTCCTCGACCTCGTCGAGGGCTCGGAGGAAGAGCAGCCAGGCGAGCTGCGGCAGCCGGTCGAGCTCGCCGTTGAGGCCGGCGTCCTTGCGCATGATGTTGCGCGACTCCTTGATCACCGACTGCAGGCGCGCACGGGTGGTCGCGGGCTGAGTGGACTTCTTCGCCCGGGGTGGAGTCATGTGCGGAGTCCTTCGTCGTCGAGGGCAGCGGTGTAGAGGTCGGTCACGAGGGCATGCGCCTCGGGCAGAGAGCGGGGAGCGGTGTCGAGGTCGCCCAGGAGTCGCCTCAGGTCGTCCGCCCAGGACGACGGGGGTGACGGCAGCCGGGACGGCGGTGGCGATCCGTCCCGGAGCGCCCACACGACCCTCAGCCGCTCGCCCAACCGATGGGGATCGGTGACGAGCCTGGCGTCCTCGAGCAGGATCAGGTCGACGAGGTCCTTGACCCGCGACGAGGGACGGCCGCCGGCGTACAGACGCGAGTAGGCGTGCAGCTTCTCGGCAGCGTGCTGGTAGACGTCGACGGCGGTGACGGTGATCGGCTCGCACCCGGGCGCGACGATGGGCGGGGCCACCTCGAGGGGCTCTGTGGCGCCCGCGACCTCGTCCACCTGACCGACGAGGTCCAGCTTGACCCGCTCGAAGGGGGACCCGTCGACGAGAGCATCGACCGCCACCCGCCACGCGGGGGCACCCGTGCCCTCGTCGCGCAGCCGACGCGGAGCAGCACAGCGGAACGAGAAGCCGTCGCCGAAACCTCTCTGCACCAGCGCGGCCTCGAGCGCGTCGAGGAGGTCGTCCGGGTCCGAGGCCAGCGCCATCCTGCCGACGAGGTCGATGTCCTTGGTCGTCCGAGCGACCTCACCCAGCCTCACCTCGAGGCAGTACCCACCCTTGAGCACCAGCCCGACGGGGGCCAGGCGGGCGAGGAGTCGGTGGAAGGCGAGTCCGCGGCGGATCCGCTGCGCGTCCTCGCCTCGGTCGGCAGCGGCGATGCGGATCCGGGCGCCGAAACCTTGAGCCCTGGGTGACGTCATGATCGGGCGACCGTATCGACCGCATCCGACAGCCGAGCATGGGCTCGCGGGCCACGAGCCTCCACACTCGACAGCAGGCGTCGAGGGGTGACCAGGCCACGCTCGAGGGCGTCGGCCACCGCGTCATCGAGGATCTCCTGAGGCGAGTCCGAGTCGGCGATGTCGACGAGGGTGCGACGCGGCGCCGTCACCCGCCACCCCGAGCGCTGCTCGACGTCGTCGTCCGGCACATCGCCGCGGTGGAGGACGAGCGCATCGTCAGTGGCACGGAACGTCGTCGGCACGGTGAGGTGGACCTTGGCCGGGTTGGCATCGGAGAGGTCATGCACCGACAGCGCGGACTCGTGGGAGATCACGCCCTGCCCACGCGACCACACGGACCACCTCGCGTAGGCGTCCGTGGCCTCGCTCGGCCAGCCGGGCAGTCGGAAGAGGGCGCGCTGCACCCGGACCCAGTTGCCGTGGTCGGCGTGATACTTCTGCGCCTGGTAGGAGTAGCCGAGATCAAGCGCCTGGGCTGCCGTGAAGTAGCCGGCCTGGCCGAACGCCAGGGCGTGGAGCTGCTGACGGAGATCCTGTCGCGAGCCGGGCACCAGCGAAGCCTAGCACCGGTCAAACTCAACGGATACTTTAGTTTTGCGTCACGCCGTCTCGTCGGTGTAGAGCCATGTCTGGAGATCGTCGATGGCCTCGTGCATCGTCCTCGGGTCGCCGAAGGCGCTGGCGATGTCGCGGACCGATCCGAGCGCGGCGATCTCCGGCAGACGCAGTCGCTCGGGCGAGGACATCTCGTCGATGCCACGCTCGGCGTAGACATCGAGCAGGCGGGTCAGGACGCTCCGGGCCAGCTCCGACCTCGCCTCGAGGTCGGCGTGGTGCCGCTCCCGTACCCCGCGAGCCCGCTCAGCCCGGGTACGCGACGGCAGGCCCCAGGCGAGCTGGACAAGGAAGTCGAAGGGGTCCACGTCCCCTTCGCCTGCAGGCAGCAGGTCCTCGACCACCACCCCTTCGCCCTCGAGCACCGTGAGCACCTCGTCACGCGTGGGCCGCCGCGACCACTGACGGGCCAGGTCATCGGGGGTGGGCGCCACTCTGCGCACCACGCCCGCGACGTACTCGCCGTACTCCGAGAGCCGCAACCGCCCTGTCGAGGTGTCCACGACGTGCACCGACTCCGAGACCACCGTGAAGCCGCCGTCGTCCACGACGAAGGTCGAGCCGTGTCGGCCTTGCTCGCCCGCGGCCGGCAGGAGACTGCCGTCCACCGGGTCGTCGGGGTTGTGGACCGTGAAGGGCGGCACGGGCTCGGCGACCGCCGGATCGCCCATCTCCCCACGCGAGCCCGGGTTGTCGTCCTCGTCGCCGGGCAAGGGCGGGTCGTGGATGATCCGGGTCGGGTAGCCGTCGAAGTCCGGGTCCTCGAAGTGCCTGGTCGCACCGACGAAGTCGACGATCTCGAACGAGGTCTTGCCCTTGTCCGGGTACAGACGCGTCCCGCGTCCGACGATCTGCTTGAACTCCACCATCGAGCCGACCGGCCGGAAGAGCACCACGTACTTGAGATCAGGGACGTCGATCCCGGTCGAGAGCAACCGCGAGGTCGTCGCCACGACCGGCGACGACTGGTGCGGGTCGCAGAACGCCTCAAGGAGGCGAGCCTTCTCTCCCTCTTCCCCGACGATCCGGACAACCCACTCGGGGTCCGCGGCGACCAGGCCAGGGTTGGCGTTGACCAGCGCCTGCCGCATGTCCTCGGCGTGCTGGGTGTCCACGCAGAACACCATCGTCCTCGCCGTCGGGTCCGCCGCGAGCAGACGTGACAGGTACGCCGCAGCCAGGTCGGTGCGGGCCAGCAAACGCAGCACCCGCTCGAAGTCCCTCGTGCCGTAGACCCCTTCGGGGATCTCCCGACCGAACCTGTCCCGCTGACCAGGCGTCGGCTCCCATCCGTCAGCGTCGGGGCTGAGCGTCACGCGACGGACCCGGTAGGGCGCCAGGAAGCCGTCCTCGATGCCCTGACGCAAGGAGTAGGTGAAGACCGGCTCGCCGAAGTAGCGGTAGGTGTCGACCGTGTCGTCCTGCTTGGGTGTCGTCGTGAGGCCGAGCTGGATCGCGGAGTCGAAGTGCTCGAGGATGCGCCGCCACGACGAGTTCTCGGACGCACTGCCCCGGTGACACTCGTCGACGATGACGAGGTCGAAGAAGTCCGGCCGGTACTCGTCCAGACGTTCCTCGTCCCCCTGCACCAGGGACTGGTAGGTGGCGAAGTAGACCTCGCGGTTGAGGTTGACCGCCCCGCCGACGCGAAGGAGAGGTTCGGGACCGAAGGCCTGCGAGAAGTCCTTCCGCATGGGATCTGCCACGAGCGCGTCCCTGTCGGCGAGGTACAGGACTCGGTAGTTCCGCTCGGGAGTCACCACACGGGCGTGCTCCCGGAGGAGGTGGACGATCTGCATCGCCGTGAAGGTCTTGCCGGTCCCGGTGGCCATGAGCAGCAGGACCCGACGATCCCCCTTCGCGATGGCGGTCTGCACACGCCGGATCGCGATGGCCTGGTACCAGCGGGGTTCTTGGACATCCCCGGAGGCCAGCCGCTTCTCGCGGTTGAGGCCTCGCCCCTGGAGATCCTGGCCGGCACGGTCCAGGCCGTGCAGCTGCGCGTATCGCGCCCACGCCTCGGCCGGCGTCGCGAAGCCCTCAACCCGGCGCTCCCGTCCGGAGGTCAAGTCCCGCTCGATGATCTCGTCACCGTTCGTCGCATAGGCGAAGGGGACGTCGAGCTGCTGGGCATAGCGCACGGCTTGCTGCAGCCCATCCGATGCCGCCCGATAGGCACGCTTGGCCTCGACCACGGCAACCGGCACCTGGTCCACCTCGAGCACATAGTCGACGAAATCGTCGCCCAGGCGGCGGCCCCGGCGCCCCAGAGTCAGCACTCGGGGTTGTGTGACGGGGTACTGCTCACGCACCTGGTTACCCGACCAGCCCGCCTCGGCGAGCGCGGGGACGATGACATCCCGGCAGGTCTCTCGCTCGAGCGGTCCAGGATGCATGAGGCCAATCTATGAAGGTCGTCAAGCACTTCCGACTCGAGCTGCTCGCGACGAGCGTCTGGTCACGATCCTCGAGATCGCGGCCGATCCTGCTCACTCGCTGGATACGCTCCGCGAATGGCCGACCGACTGGAAACCCGCTCGACCCGCGCACTCCGTGGCCTCGAGGCCACCACGATCAAGAAGTGGGAGAGCGACGGGTGGGAGCTGGTGTCCCAAACCTCCGGCAAGGTCCGTACCGAGCTCACCTTCCAGCGACCCAAGCCTGACCGGACGAAGCTCATCGCGCTCGGGGTCGGAGTGCTGGTGCTGCTGGGGGCCGCGATCGGCATCGGGGTACTGCTCGAGGAGAACGAGACGCCGGCGGCTTCGACCACCAGCACCTCGCGCTCCGAGACGACGTCTGACGGGACGACGAGCGCGAGCACGACGAGCGCCCAGACCAGCCCTACACCGACACCGGAGACCAGCTACTCGTACGCGGGGCCTGCCTACGACGTGGTGATCGAGGACGAAGGCATCGGCCCCGCGAAGCTCACCGAGCACTGGGTCGTGATCGATCAGGTCGACTACTCCACGGACAAGTACCAGGACGACATCAAGCGTGTGGTCTCGGACATCGCCCGCACCGCCGGCACAACTGACCTGGTCGCCCACGTGGTAACCGACGAGCAGATCGCACGCGCCGAGGCAGCGTCCACGATGGACGAGTTCCGGGCGGAGCACGGCGACGACTACGCCATTAACGAGATCCCGAAGAAGGAGGAGCTGGGCTACGTCGCCATCTACACGGGCGGTTTTGATGTCGATGCCGCCGTGGCGAGCACGGAGCCCGAGGGTTACGAGATCGCTTGGCGTCCAGCAGGGGATGCGGCTGAGATCGAACGGTGGCAGCCGGCGATCGGCGAGTAGACGATCTTGTTTCCACCCCTTCGAGGCTCGTCGCAGAGCTCCTCGCACCTCAGGGAGCAGGGGATCGCGTGGCCACTCTCAGGGTGTTCCGCCGAGGCGTACGGGTCGCTCAGCGCATCCGCGGTGGTGCCGTAGACTCGCCCCGATCGAGAGGGAGTAGTCCCCAACGGTCGTGTCGACATACTGCCGCCGAGCCTTCGGGTGAGGCGACCGGCACGGCAGGCCACGGTTCCCGTGGCGGACGAGACTTTCGACCAGCACGACGTGAGCGCACCGACCCCGGTGGGCTCACCTCTTCGTGCCTGGTCGAGTCGTCCTCCCAGCGGCCCGGCCGGGTGCCTGAGCAGAGAGCCAGACTGTGTACGCCTTCCTCCTCTCCACCGCGGTGATCTTCGTCGCCGAGCTCGGTGACAAGTCCCAGCTCATGGCGATGACCTTCGCCACCCGCTACCGCGCCCGCGACGTCATCGTCGCGATCACCGCGGCCACCCTCATCGTCCACCTCGCCTCGGTCGCGATCGGCTTCTGGATCGGTGAGGCCTTCGCGGACTACCAGAGCTGGATCGCCATCGGCGCCGGCATCGCCTTCCTCATCTTCGGCGCGTGGACCCTGCGCGGCGACGAGCTGACCGAGGAGGAGGCGAGCAAGGCGCGCAAGGCGACCGGCACCGCGCTCCTCGCCGTCGGCACCGCCTTCTTCCTCGCCGAGCTCGGTGACAAGACGATGCTCGCGACGATCACGCTGGCCACCCAGGAGGGCTGGTTCGGCACGTGGATCGGCTCGACGCTCGGCATGGTCGCGGCCGACGCGCTCGCCATCGCCGTCGGCGCGGTGCTCGGCCGCAAGCTCCCGGAGAAGGCCATCAAGATCGGTGCGGCGATCCTCTTCTTCGCCTTCGGCGCGATCCTCATCGCGGAGGGGCTGGGCTGGATTGGCTGACGGACGAGGGCGACGGCGCCGCTCCCCAGGCTGGGGCCCGAACCAGCACGGCGCGTGGGCGATGCTCGTCGCCCCGGTCGTCCTCGGGGCGATGCTGGCCGAGCGGCTCGAGAC
>JBHWMJ010000236.1:0-4672 GCA_043423105.1 Marihabitans sp. | reverse complement strand
GGTGTGCCCGCTCCACTCCCCCTTCGACCCGGGTCGCCCCCTGCCCCGAGGCCGCAGCGAAGACCTCGCCGCTCACCGGGTTGACGACCGCACCGGCGACGGGCCGCCAGGCGCCTGGACGGGCCGGGTCCCCGACGACGGCCGCCACCGAGACGGCGTAGGCGGCCAGCCCGTAGAGGTAGTTCACGGTGCCGTCGATCGGGTCGACGACCCAGGTGATGCCGGTCGTGCCGCTGCGGCCGCCGCACTCCTCGCCAGCGAAGGCGTCGTCGGGCCTCAGCTCCGCGAGCCGCCGGCTCAGGAGATCCTGGCTGGCCTGGTCCATGACCGTCACGACGTCGGTGCGACTCGACTTCGTCTCGGCGACCCCGAGGTCGTCCGGCCGCTGCTCGACGATGAGCGCCGCGGCCTCGAGCGCCACGTCGACCGCGATCTGCCGCAGCTCGACGACGTCGACCCCGACGGGCAGGGTCGCCTCGCCTGGGGTCACGACCGCTCCCCCACGGCGGGCCTCGGGTCGCGCAGGTTGGGGCAGCAGCCCGCCGGGCAGATGCTGGAGCTCGCTGGCAGCGCCCGCCACGTCTGGGCGTCCACAGGCTCGCCGCGGTGCTCGGCCGCCCGCTCCGCGAGCAGGTCGGCCAGACCGGTAACGAACGCCGCGTCGCTGCCCGCGGTGGGCACGCGGATCAGCCGCACGCCCTGCTCCTCGGCGGTCTGCGCGGCCTGGGTGTCGAGGTCGTAGACGACCTCCATGTGGTCGCTGACGAAGCCGATCGGGACGAGGACGACGGTGCGGACGCCCTCGGCGGCGAGCTCACGGATGCGGTCGTCGACGTCGGGCTCGAGCCAGGGGACGTGTGGCGGTCCCGAGCGCGAGCAGAAGACGAGCTCGCCGTCGACCTCGCGCCCGAGCCGCTCGGACGCGGCCTCGCAGATCGCGGCGGCGAGGGCGACGTGGCCTCGGGAGTAGGCCCGTTCCTCGTCGTCGCCGGGTCCGGAGGTCAGGTCCATCGACTCGGGGATCGAGTGGGTGACGAAGAGCAGCGCCGGCTCGGGGTCCGCGGCGAGGGCGTCCTGCAGGGCAGCGACGACGTGCTCGGCGTTCGTCGCGGCGAAGCCGGGGTGCTCGGCGTAGGGCCGCACGAGAGCGACCTCCAGCCGGCCGGCGAGCTCGCGGTCGGCCAGGGCGGCCGCCAGGTCCTCGCGGTAGGCGCGGCACGAGCTGTAGGACCGCCATGCGGAGGTCCGCAGCACGAGCACCCGCCGGGCCCCGGTCTCGGCGAGCTCCTCCAGGACGTCGGCGACGAAGGGGGCGCTGTGCCGGTTGCCGAGGACGACCGGGACCTCGCTGCCCCGGTCCCGTAGCTCCGTCGCGAGATCGGCGACGAGCGCCCGGCCGAGATCGTTGATCGGCGAGCGGCCGCCGAAGAGCTCGTAGTGCTGGCCGACCTCGCGCAGCCGCTCGTCGGGGATGCCCTTGCCCCCGGTGACCCGCCGCAGGAAGGGCAGCACCTCGTCCGGTCCCTCCGGGCCGCCGAACGAGTGCACGAGGACAGCGTCGAAGGGGGTCAGCGGGTCGTCTGGCATGGGTCAACCGTAGCCGCGCGGCGTGGTTGCCACCCTCGCCCGGTCTCGGGTGGCAGAGTCGGCCATGGATCCGGCCCCGCAGAGAGGACGAGCAATGCGTGACCTTCGACTGATCGGTGTGCACGACGACGGGGAGCACCTCGTCGTCGCCGACAGCGACGGCGAGGAGTACCGCATCGCGATCGACGACCGGCTACGTGCCGCCGCGCGTCGGGACAAGCCGCGGCTCGGCCAGCTCGAGATCGAGATGGACAGCACCGTCCGGCCCCGCGAGGTCCAGGCGATGATCCGGGCCGGCGCGACGGCCGAGGAGGTCGCCTCTCGGACCGGGTGGAGCCTGGAGAAGATCGCCCGCTTCGAGGGCCCGGTCCTCGCCGAGCGTGAGCACGTGGCAGCAGCGGCCCAGCGGGTCCGGATGCGCGGGCAGGGCGCTGGGGCCGGCGAGACCCTGGGAGGGCGGGCCGCCGCTCGGCTCGCCGCGCGTGGCGTCGCCGAGGAGCAGGTCGAGTGGGACTCCTCCCGTGACGGCGACGGCCAGTGGAGCGTCACCGCGTCCTTCACCGCCGGCGGCAAGCAGCGGCGGGCGACGTGGTGGTTCGACACCGCGGGCATGAGCGTCGTCGCGAAGAACGACGAGGCTCGCTGGCTCTCGGAGGCCGATGCCCAGGAGGGCGTGCTCCCCGCGCCTCACCGTCCGACGACCGTCTTCGACGTCGAGGCAGAGGAGGCCCGCAGCACCCAGCGCGACTCCGACGAGCTCCTCGCCTCGATGCGCGAGCACGCCCGTGGCCTCCGTCGCGGACGCCGGCGGACCGCTGTCCACGAGCCGCCGCTGCCCATCGAGGGTGGCGAGCCCGCCGCGGAGGCACCCCCGGAGCAGGCCGCTGCACCCTCGTCCGGGACGACGACCGGCGAGGCACCGGCCGCTGACGAGCTGCCGCCGGGCGCCAAGGGGGTCCACCCGCTCGACGAGAAGGAGCCCACCGAGGAGCAGTCCTCGACCGAGGGCAGCACTGCGGCGGCCGCCCCGGGCGTGGCCGGGGCCGAGGCCGAGCCGGTTCCCGAGCCCACTCCGGAGGGTGAGCCGGAGTCCCAGGCTCCCGAGGCGGCGCCCGAGCAGGCCCCCGAGGCAGAGCCCGTGGAGACCTCCGAGCCCGTCGAGGCGGCTGCGCCGGACGACTCGAGCGTCCCGGACGACTCGAGCGTCCCGGCCGACTCGAGCGTCCCGGCCGACGCTCCCGACGCTCCCGACGCTGCCGACGCCGCCGACGCCGCCGACGCCCCCGAGACCCCGGAGGCGCCCCCTTCGTCCCAGGCCCCGGCCAAGCGCAAGGGCCGGGCCAGCGTCCCCAGCTGGGACGACGTGATGTTCGGCGCGAAGCGCGGCGACCAGGGCTGAGCCACTCCCGGTCACCACGACCGCCGGGGGTGTCGCTGACGCCACACCCCCTGACGCCGCCGACGTGACGCACGAGACTGCGTGAGGCTTGGCTCCCGGACTACCGTCGAGTGACGGGGACACGCGCCGCTGCTGCCCCGGCGGAAGGAGTGTGCCGATGCGCGTCGACGACGTCGTCGAAACCGGGCGTCTCGTGGGCTTTGGGCTGCGAGGTGCGACCGGGGTGGTCCGTGACGTCCACGGGGCGATCTCGCAGTCGGCCTTCACCAAGGTCCGCCAGGTCGCCGGCCCGCTCGCCGTCCCGGTCGTCACCCCCGTCGAGATCGCGCACGACACGATGACGCGGGGGATCTACGGGCTCACCGGCAAGGCCCTGGAGGTCGGGGCCACCGCAGCCGGTGTCGTCGTGAGCAAGCTCCCCGCGCAGATCGTCGAGGAGCCTGCGATCCCGGGTGCGCCTGCACGCCCCGCGCCGACGCACCTCGCCGACCACCGTCGCGCACGGGCGATCATGGCAATCGTCCACGGCTTCCACGGTGACAAGCTCGCGGCGGCCGGGTCGTCGGTGTCGTACCCGATGACGCTGCGCCGGTCCGGGCGTGACGTGCCGGTCACCAAGTCAGGCCTGGCTGCCGCATACCCCGACGCCCAGGAGACGCTCGTCGTCTTCGTGCACGGCTTCGTCGGCAACGAGCAGATCTGGAAGCGGCGCTCCGACCGCGACGACCACGGCCGGGCGTTGAGCTACGGGCGCCGGCTCGAGGCTGATGGCGAGGTCTCGGCGCTCTGGGTCCGGTACAACACCGGCCTGCGCGTCTCGACGAACGGCCGCCAGCTGAGCGACCTCATGCGCAAGGTCAAGGCCCGCTGGCCGGTGCCCGTGCGCCGCATCGTCTTCGTCGGGCACTCCATGGGTGGGCTCGTCGCGCACTCGGCGCTGGCGCAGTCCGACCTCGACGAGCCGTGGACCGAGGTGACGACCGATACGGTCACCCTCGGCACGCCGCACCACGGGACGCCGCTTGAGCGCACCGCCAACACCATCGCCACCGTGAGCGCGGACTACCCCGCGACTCGGTGGCTGGCGGGGATCATCCGCTACCGCAGCGACGGCATCCGCGACATGCGGCACGGCAACCTCGTCGAGGAGGACTGGCGCGACCACGACCCGGAGGACCCCGAGGACCGGCGCACGCACGACCAGGTGCGGCACCTGGCGGTCGTCGCGACGGTCTCGAGGGACCCGCACTCACGGTGGGCGGACTACTTCGGCGACCTCGTCGTGCCGCGCGACTCCGCGCGCGGCTGGGAGCAAGCCGAGGACGGCGCGGTCGGCAGCTCCCGCACGGTGCACCTCGGCGGGCTCAACCACCTCGACCTGCAGAACCACCCGCGGGTGCACTCGCTCATCGCCGACGTCGTCGGGGTCGTCTCCCCCGACTCCGAGGACCCGCGTGGGTCCGAGCTCCGCGGCCGCTAGATGTACCCGGCCATGAGGTTGGTAGCAGCGGCGCGTCACCGTTGACGTAGGGAGAGCCCCCGGGATGGGGTGTGGCTTGTCTAGGTCCCACTCCACCCTGGAGGCTCTCGTGTCCCACCGTAATGCCCGCCTGACCGTGCACGGCCGCATGCTCATCGTCCAGCGCCACCGGGCTGGCTGGAAGCAGGCCCACATCGCCGCCGCGA
>JBHWMJ010000235.1:0-8098 GCA_043423105.1 Marihabitans sp. | reverse complement strand
GCTGAGCATGAAGAGGTTGTCCTGGTACTCCGAGTGGATCGACCACTTGTTGTGCGGGGTGAGGTAACGCACCGACACCCCGAGCTCGGTGGTCTCGCCGATCGGTGTCTCGCCGAAGAGGCGGGTCATGTTGAGCGGCGGACGGTAGGTCGGCAGCGCCTCGCCCATCCCGATCATCCAGTCGTGGTCGACGTAGAACTGCTGCCGGCCGGTGAGGGTATGGAAGGGCTTGTGCCGCTCGATGTTGATCGTGAAGGGGGAGTAGCGGCGCCCGCCGGACTCGCTGCCCGACCACTCCGGGCTCGTGATGACCGGCACCGGCGCGGCCTGGGTGTCCTTGAAGGTGATCTGCTTGCCCTCGTGCTCGGCCGACAGGTCGTGCAGCTGGGTGCCGGTCCGCTCCTCGAGGAACGTGAAGCCCTGGGTGGCGAGATGCCCGTTGCTCACGCCGGAGAGGTGCATGATCGCGTCGGCGACGTGGATGTCGGTCTCCATGGCCGGCTGCCCGTCGGCGGCACCGCCGCGGACCGTGCCGTTGTGGCGCCGCAGGATGTCCATCTCGCGCTGGACGTCGTACTTGACGCCCTTGGTGAGCATGCCGACCTTCTCCATGAGGGGGCCGATGGCGGTCATCTTGTCGTAGACCGAGGCGTAGTCGCGGGTGACCTCGGCGAGCACCGGGAGGGTCTTCCCGGGGACCGGCTCGCACTCGCCCTTCTTCCAGTCCAGGACGCGGCCGTGGACGGTCGCCATGGCCTCGGGGGTGTCGTGCCACAGCGGCTTGGCGACGACGTCCTTACGCGTCCCGAGGTGGTCGGCCGCGAGCTCCGAGAAGCGCTTGGCGATGACCTTCCACGTCTCCCAGTCGCTCTTGGACTGCCACGGCGGTGCGATCGCCGGGTTGAAGGAGTGGACGAAGGGGTGCATGTCCGTGGTGTTGATGTCGTGCTTCTCGTACCACGTGGCCGCCGGGAGGACGACGTCGGAGAGGAGCGTCGAGCTCGTCATCCGGAAGTCGAGGGTGAGGAGCAGGTCGAGCTTGCCCTCGGGGGCCTCCTCGGGCCAGGCGATGCCCTCCGGCCGCATCACCGGCTCGGCCTGGCGGGCCTTGACGGCGTTGTCGGTGCCGAGGAGGTGCTTGAGGAAGTACTCGTTGCCCTTCGCGGAGGAGCCGAAGAGGTTGGCCCGCCACAGCGACAGGATCCGCGGGTGGTTCTCCTCGTGCTCCGGGTCCTCGATGGCGAACTTCAGGCTGCCCTCCTTGAGGGCCTTCGCCACGTACTCGCCGACCGGCAGGCCGGCCGCCTCCGCCTCGTCCGCGACCGAGAGCGAGCTGCGGTCGAACTGCGGGTACGACGGGGTCCAGCCGAGCCGCACCGACTGGGCGAGCAGGTCCATCGTGCTCTTGCCCTCGAAGACGCCGGTGCTGCCGTTGACCTCCTCGGCGGTGAAGGTGTCGTAGCGGTACTGGCTCGTGTTGACGTACCAGTACGCCGTCTGGTTCATGTGCCGCGGCGGGCGGATCCAGTCGAGGGCGAAGGCCATGTGCTGGAAGCCCATGATCGGCCGGACCTTCTCCTGGCCGACGTAGTGGGCCCACCCTCCGCCGTTGCGGCCCTGGCAGCCGGTGATGGTCGTGAGGACGAGCATCGCTCGGTAGATCTGGTCCGAGTGGTACCAGTGGTTCGTGCCGGCGCCCATGAGGATCATGCCGCGCCCGGTCGTGTCGATGGCGTTCTGCGCCCACTCGCGGGAGAGCCGGACGATCTGCTCGACGGGGACGCCGGAGATCTCCGCGCCCCACGCGGGGGTGGCCGGGACGCTCGGGTCCTCGTACCCCTTCGGCCAGACGCCGGGGAGGCCGTCGCGGGCGACGCCGTACTGGGCGAGCATGAGGTCGAGGACCGTCGTCACGACGTGGTCGCCGATGCGCCGGACGGGCACGCCGCGGCGCTCGGTGCGGGCCGCGCCCTCGACGTTGTCGAAGCGGGGGAGCTCGATCTCGGCCGTCTCCGCCGAGCCGTAGAGCGACATCCGCGGGCGGATGTCGCCGAGCTCGAGGTTCCACCGGCCGACGCCCTCGTCGCCGAACCGGTGGCCGATCGAGCCGTTGGGGATGACGACCTCGTCGGTGACCTCGTCGACGACCGCCGTCTTCCACATGGCGTTCTCCGACTCCCGCTCGGGGTTGTCGAAGTCGCCCGCGACGAGGAACTTGCCCGGCTTGTACGCCATCGTGCCGCCGCCCTCGACCCCGACGGGCTCGAGGCTCACGAGGTACGGCAGGTCGGTGTACTGCTGGTTGTACTGCGTGAAGAAGTCGACCTGCTGGTCGACGAAGTACTCCTTGAGGACGACGTGGCCCATAGCCATCGCCAGCGCCCCGTCGGTGCCTGGCGCCGCGGCGACCCACTCGTCGGCGAACTTGACGTTCTCGGCGTAGTCCGGGGCGACGGCGATGACCTTCTGCCCGCGGTAGCGGGCCTCGGTCATCCAGTGGGCGTCCGGGGTGCGGGTCAGCGGGACGTTCGAGCCCCACATGATGAGGTAGCCGGCGTCCCACCAGTCACCGGACTCGGGGACGTCGGTCTGGTCGCCGAACATCTGCGGCGAGGCGTTGGGCAGGTCGGCGTACCAGTCGTAGAAGGAGAGCATCGGCGCGCCGATGAGCTCGTTGAACCGGGCGCCGGACGCGTAGCTCACCGGGGACATCGCCGGGATGGGGGAGAAGCCGGCGATCCGGTCCGGGCCCCAGCGCTTGATCGTGTAGACGTAGGCCGCCGCGATCATGTCGGTGACCTCCTCCCACGTCGAGCGGACGAGGCCGCCCTTGCCGCGGGCGCTCTTGTACCGCTTCGTCGCCTCGGGGTCCTGGACGATCGAGCCCCAGGCGACGACAGGGTCGCCATAGCGGGCCTTGGCCTCGCGGAACATCTCGACGAGGACGCCGCGGACGTAGGGGTAGCGGACGCGGGTGGGGGAGTAGGTGTACCAGGAGAAGGCCGCGCCGCGCGGGCAGCCGCGGGGCTCGTACTCGGGGCGGTCCGCGCCGGTGCTCGGATAGTCGGTCTGCTGCGCCTCCCAGGTGATGATCCCGTCCTTGACGTAGACCTTCCACGAGCACGACCCGGTGCAGTTGACGCCATGGGTGGAGCGGACCACCTTGTCGTGGCTCCAGCGGTCGCGGTAGAAGCTGTCGCCGGCGCGCCCACCCTCGAGGTGGAGGGAACGCTGGTCCGGCGAGACGCCGCCCTTCGTGAAGAACCGGCGCGTCCCGACGAGGGCCGCGGAGAGCGGTCCGTCGAGGCCGGCGGAACGGGGCAGGTCGGTGGTGGTCATGAACGGGCTCCTCGGGTGGGGGCGAAGGGCGTGCGGGTGGTCAGGTGGGCCAGGCATCGGTGGGGTTCGACGAAGGGGGTGAGCGAGAGCTCGACGTCGGCCTCGCCGAAGACCTCGAGGGTGCCGCGCATGAGGCCGCGGTGGACGGCGCAGACGACCTCGGGGTTGGACCGGGCGAGGGGGAGGAAGGGGCAGCCGACGAGGTCGACGTCGGCCGAGCGGCCGAAGTCCTCGGTGCGGAGGTTGGGCGTGTACCCCCAATCGCGCAGGACGTCGATCATCACGCCGACCTTGCCTAGCCACGCACCGGCGGTCCGGGCGGGCTCGGTGGTCGCCGGGACGCCCACGAGCTCGGGTGCGTGGCGGTGGGCCCACGCGGCGCCAGCCTGCTCGGGGGTGAGGGGGACGTCGTCCGGTCCGCGCTCGGAGAACATCTCGGCGAGCAGGCCGGCGAGCGTGGCGTAGTGCTCGGAGTCGTTCGCGTCCTCGAGGCTGCCCTGGGCGACGGCGTACTTCTTGCTCGGGCGGCCCGCACCGTGCGATCGCTCGAAGTGGCTCCTCAGCAGGCCGGCCGCAACGAGCTGGTCGAGGTGGAAGCGGACCGTGCTCGCGTGCAGGCCGACCTGTGCGCCGATCTCACGGGCGGATAGTCCGGTCTCTCGGCGGTCCTGGGGGAGGTTGGCGAGGGTATCGACGATGTCGCGGCGCACCGCCGAGCGGAGCAGCCCGGTGGCGTCGTCGGACGTCGTCATGCTCGCCAGTGTGCCAGATATGCGGGATTAACACGAGAGGACTGTTCGAGGTGCCCCACAACACATTACGACCCTCGAATGTTGCATATTTCCTGGTGTCTGGCGTTCGACAAGGGTTTGCGACGACGTCGGCCGGTCAAGGTGACGGGAGCGTGCTGGAGGTGTACTCTCCACGATTGTGATGAATAAAGAGCAATCGCTCTCGTCCACCACGACGGGCGCACCAGGCGGCTCGGGCGCCACCCGCGTCCTGGTGATGTCGACCATCGCCTTCACGCTGATGTTCGCCGTCTGGCTGATGTTCGGCGTGCTCGGTGTGCCGATCCAGAAGGAGCTCGGGCTCTCCGACCCTCAGCTCGCGTGGATCAGCGCCGTCGCCGTCCTCAACGGCTCGATGTGGCGCCTGCCCGCCGGGATGCTCACCGACCGCATCGGCGGCCGCGTCGTCACCATCGCAATGCTCTTCCTCACCGCGATCGCGTGCTTCCTCGTAGCGGAAGCGTCGAGCTACGCGATGCTCCTCGTCCTCGCCTTCCTCGTCGGCTTCGCCGGCAACCTCTTCAGCGTCGGCATCGCGTGGAACTCCGCGTGGGCGCCGAAGGAGCGGCAGGGCTTCGCGCTGGGCGTCTTCGGGGCCGGCAACGTCGGCGCCTCGGTGACCAAGCTCCTCGTCGTCCTCGCGCCGGGCCTGCTCACCGCGACTGCCGGGGTGACCTACCTCGGGTTCATCGAGGGTGGCTGGCGCCTCTTCCCGGTCATCTACGCCGTCGCGCTCGTCGCAGTTGGCGTCCTCACCCTGCTCATCGTGCCGCGCCACGACCGCAAGGCAGGGGCCGGCAAGCCGCTCGGTGAGATGCTCGAGCCGCTCAAGCAGGTCCGCGTCTGGCGCTTCAGCCTCTACTACGCGGCGGTCTTCGGGGCCTACGTCGCCCTCTCGGCCTGGATGCCGAAGTACTACGTCGACACCTTCGGCGTCGAGCTGCGCACGGCCGCCCTGCTCACCGCGCTCTTCATCTTCCCGGCCTCGCTGCTGCGCCCGGTCGGCGGCTGGTTCTCCGACCGCTTCGGCGCCCGCAAGGCGATGTACGGCACCTTCACGGTGATGCTCGTGACGAGCGGCATCATGATGATGCCCAACGGCCACATCGTCATCAACCATGCCGACGGCCGCTCCACCGAGCACCTGGGCTACGCCCTCGGCGTCGTGCCCTTCACCATCCTGCTCTTCCTCCTGGGATGCGCCATGGGCATCGGCAAGGCCGCCGTCTACAAGCACATCCCCGAGTACTTCCCCCACGACGTCGGCGCCGTCGGCGGTCTCGTCGGGATGCTCGGTGGTCTCGGCGGCTTCTTCCTCCCCCCGCTGTTCGCCTACGGCCAGAGCTGGTCCGGCCTGCCGTCGAGCACGTTCTTCATCCTCTTCCTGCTCACTGCCGCGTGCAGCGTGTGGATGCACTGGACGGTCGTCCGGATGCTCCACGAGCAGTCGCCCGAGCTCGCCACCGAGCTCGAGCGCCCCATCGACAGCACCCCTGACACCACCACACCGACAGGGCCGTACCGCGCGCCCGAGGAGGCACGATCATGAGCAGGACGACGACTCGCACCAGTGGCGAGTGGCTGGATTCCTGGGACCCGGAGAACGAGGAGACCTGGGACAAGAACCTCGCCTGGACCACGCTCTGGATCTCGACCTTCACCCTGACCCTCTGCTTCGCCTCCTGGTTCCTCGCGAGCGCCATCGCTCCCAAGCTCACGAACCTCGGCTTCGACCTCACGACGAGCCAGCTCTACTGGCTCACCTCGATGCCCGGTCTCGCGGGCGGTTTCATGCGCCTCGTGTGGATGGTCCTGCCGCCCATCATGGGCACGCGCAAGCTCGTCACGCTAACGACGCTGCTCCTCCTCTTCCCCGTGCTCGGCTGGGCGATCCGGATCCAGGACCCCACGACGCCGTACTGGGAGCTGCTCACCCTGTCGTTCCTGTCGGGCATCGGCGGTGGCGCGTTCTCGGGGTTCATGCCGAGCACCTCCTACTTCTTCCCGCGACGGCTCCAGGGCACCGCGCTGGGGCTCCAGGCCGGCATCGGCAACTTCGGTGTCTCCCTCGTTCAGCTGCTCACGCCGTGGATCATCGGCTTCGGGATGGTCGGCTTCCTCGGCGGCTCGCAGACGATGGAGGGCCTGCCGGGCAAGCCCGCCACCGAGGTCTGGTACCAGAACGCCTCGTTCATCTACGTCCCGTTCATCCTCATCGGCGCGGTCCTCGCGTGGACGATGCTCAAGTCGGTGCCGATCACGGCCAACATCCGCCAGCAGTTCGACATCTTCAAGAACCAGGACACCTGGTGGATGACGCTCATCTACATCATGACCTTCGGCACGTTCTCGGGTCTGTCCGCCCAGTTCGGCCTCCTCATGAAGAACCTCTACGGCGCCGGCAACCCCGACATCGTCCAAGGGGTCGGCGCGAGCGCCCAGCTGCTCATCGACGGCTACTCCGTCCCCGACCCGGTGAAGTACGTCTTCCTCGGGCCCCTCGTCGGTGCCGGCGCCCGCGTGCTGTTCAGCCCGCTCACCGACCGCATGGGCGGTGCCATCTGGTCGCTCATCTCGGGCATCGGACTCGTCGGCTCGATCGCCTGGACGATGACGACGCTCGTCCCCGACACGTCCTCGGCCGACCCCCTGCGTGGCGACTTCAACGGCTTCCTGTGGGGGATGCTCGCGATCTTCCTCTTCAGCGGCATCGGCAACGCCTCGACCTTCAAGCAGATGCCGATGATCTTCGAGCGCCGGCAGGCGGGCGGCGTCATCGGCTGGACGGCGGCCATCGCGGCCTTCGGACCGTTCCTCTTCGGTGTCGGCCTGACGATCATGTCCCCGATGGCGTTCTACGCGATCGGCATCGCCTGGGCCGTCCTCTGCATCGTCATCACCTGGCTGCGCTACGCCCGTCCGGGAGCGCCCAAGCCCTCCTGACTCGAGGGTCACGGCCACGAGGTCATGCCGAACGCGTCACCGATGACGCGTTCGGCATGACCTTGCTCGGCATGACGCATGACCGTGCCTGGAGCCACCGTCACCTCGCCACTCACCGGAGGCGTTCAGCGAACGTCCAGACGGACGGCATACCCTTGCGCCCGTGATGATGCCCATGCTCGGTCCCGAATGGATGAACCCCGAATGGCTCCTCGCGGAGTACGGCAGTGCCTTCTTCTGGCTCTCGCTCGCGATCGTCTTCGTCGAGTGCGGACTGTTCTTCCCGATCCTGCCGGGTGACTCCCTGCTCTTCGCCGTCGGCATCTTCATCGCCGGTGGTGAGCTCGAGGTCAACTTCCTCGTGGCCGTGGTGGCGCTCATCGTCGCCGCCTTCCTCGGCAACGTCGTGGGCTACGAGCTCGGCCGGCTGCTCGGCGCGCCGCTCTACGAACGCGACGGCCGGATCATCAAGAAGAAGTACTTCGACCAGACGCACGCCTTCTTCGAGAAGCACGGCGCCAAGGCGCTCGTCCTCGGCCGGTTCGTCCCGATCGTGCGCACCTACATCACCGTCGTCGCCGGCGTGAGCCGGATGGAGCGTCGCCACTTCTTCCTGTGGTCCGGCGTGGGTGCGGTCCTCTGGGTCACGCTGCTCACCGTCGCCGGCTACTTCCTCGGCAACATCGCCTTCATCAAGGACAACCTCGAGGCAGCGATCCTGCTCATCGTCGCCCTCTCGGTCCTGCCGATGGTCTTCGAGTTCCTCCGCCACCGCAGCGCGACCAAGACCGCGCTCGAGGAGACCGGCGAGGTCATCGAGGACGTGCGCGACGACAAGATCTGAGCCGCTGCAGCGACTCAGCTCTCCGGCACGGGGATGAGTCCCTGCCGGTATGCCGCGGTGACCGCTGCCGTCCGGTCGGTCACCTCGAGCTTGGCAAAGATCCGCAGCAGGTGCGTCTTGACCGTCGCCTCGCCGATGAACAGCTCGCGACCGACCTCGGCGTTCGACAGGCCCCGAGACA
>JBHWMJ010000232.1:0-9100 GCA_043423105.1 Marihabitans sp. | reverse complement strand
TATGTCGCGGACTGGGCGAAGGGGGAGAGCGCGGTCGTGGTCTCGACGGTGCCGGGTCCCGGTGCGGCGGCTGCCACCGAGGCGCTCGGGGAGGCCGACCTCCCGGGTGCCACTCTGCTCGACGTCGTCTACGCCGACTGGCCGACGCCGCTCGCGCGTGCTGCCGCCTGCGCGGGTGCGACGGTCGTCTCCGGCCTCGAGATGCTCGTTCACCAGGCGGCAGAGCAGTTCCGGATCTTCACCGGGGTGGACGCGCCGCTGGCGGCGATGCAGGATGCCGGGCGCGCCGCGCTGGGGCGCTGACCTCAGGCGTTGTCGACGACGACGGTCGCGCGGTCGTGGGGTCGGCAGCTCGCGAGGTAGATCCGCTGGCCCTCGACGTAGCGTCGCCGTCGTCGGGGACAGTCTCGGCCGGTACGTCCACCGGTGAGTCGGTCCGGTGGTCGAAGGCCCGCCGCCGGATGCCCCGGTCACTGCCGGCGGCGAGGGGTTGAGCACGTCGCGGGCGAGCGCTGCGAGGTCGGTCGCGGGTGAGCGCTGCGAAGTCGTAGGAGTCGGCGAAGAACCCTTCGGGCGAGTCCTTGCCCAGCCGGTACCGGGTAGCGCGCGGAGCGAGGAAGTCGTCCTCGTGCACGACGACCGTCGGCCGACCGGCGTCCTCGACCGCCGCTGCGCGCCGAGCGGCGAAGGTCGTCTTGCCGGCCCCGTCGATCCCGTCGACGGCGATGAGGGCGGGGCGCCGGAGCGCGACGACGTCGCGGGCGAGGAGCATGCGAATATCGGAAACGAAAAGCGCGGCGGGTCAGCAGGGCTTGGTCGCGTGCCCGAGCCCCGCTGGATCCCGTGAAGCCGTCCGCGGCCAGCCGAACGCGGACACCGGGGTCGGGCGCCGGTCTGGGATGGGATGATCGACCTCATGCTGCGTTGGTTGACCGCTGGTGAGTCGCATGGGCAGGCGCTCGTCGCGACCCTCGAAGGACTCCCCGCCGGCGTCGAGGTGACGACCTCTGACGTCGCCGGTGCCCTGGCCCGACGACGCCTCGGCTACGGCCGCGGCGCGCGGATGAAGTTCGAGCAGGACGAGGTGACCTTCCTCGGCGGCGTGCGGCACGGCACGACGATCGGCTCGCCGGTCGCCGTGATGATCGGCAACACCGAGTGGCCCAAGTGGCAGACCGTCATGAGCGCGGACCCGGTGAGCGACGAGGCCTACGCATCCTCCGACGACGTCAACGCGGAGAAGGAGATCGCGCGCAACAAGCCGCTGACCCGCCCCCGCCCGGGCCACGCCGACCTCGTCGGTATGCAGAAGTACGGGCTCGATGACGCCCGACCGGTCCTCGAGCGTGCGTCGGCTCGAGAGACCGCGGCCCGGGTCGCGCTCGGCGAGATCGCCGCCCGCTTCCTCGAGCAGGCCTACGGCATCCGTCTCGTCGCGCACACGATCTCCATCGGCACCGGTGACGTCCCCGCGGACGCGCCCCTGCCGACCCCCGACGACGTCGAGGCCCTCGACGCCAGCCCCGTCCGCTCCCTCTCCCGCGAGGGCACCGACGCGATGGTCGCCGAGATCGAGGCGGCGAAGAAGGACGGCGACACCCTCGGCGGCGTCGTCGAGGTTCTCGCGTACGGCCTCCCGCCGGGCCTCGGCAGCCACGTCCACTGGGACCGTCGCCTCGACGCCCGACTGGCCGCCGCCCTCATGGGCATCCAGGCGATCAAGGGCGTCCAGCTCGGCGACGGCTTCGAGACCGCGCGCCGCCGAGGCTCGGCTGCGCACGACGAGATGGTGCGCGGCGACGACGGCGTCGTCCGCCGCGAGACCGGCCGTGCCGGCGGCACAGAGGGCGGCATGAGCACCGGCGGGCCCTTGCGCGTGCGGGCCGCGATGAAGCCGATCAGCACCGTCCCGCGCGCCCTGCGCACCGTCGACGTCGCGAGCGGCGACGCCGCGACGGCGATCCACCAGCGCTCAGACGTGTGCGCCGTCCCGGCCGCCGGCGTCGTCGCCGAGGCGATGGTCGCGCTCGTCCTCGCCGAGGCCTGCCTGGAGAAGTTCGGGGGCGACTCGGTCGCCGAGTCCGCGCGCAACCACCGCGGCTACCTCGAGTCGATCCCCGAGCTCATGCGCACCTGGGACGAGGAGGGGCAGTGAGCGGCACGCCGCTGCTCGTGCTCATCGGCCCGCCCGGGGTCGGCAAGTCGACCGTGGCCGTGGCCGTTGCCGACGTCCTCGGCGCCCCGCTTCGCGACACCGACTCCGACGTCGAGACCACAGTGGGCCGCCCCATCTCGGAGATCTTCGTCGAGGAGGGCGAGGAGACCTTCCGCGCTGCGGAGGCGGCGGCTGTCGCCGATGCCCTCGCCGCGGACGGGGCCGTCGTCTGCCTCGGCGGGGGAGCGGTGATGACCCCGTCGGTCGACGAAGGGGTGACCCGCGCGGCCGAGCAGGGGGCGAAGGTCGTCATGCTCGACGTCGGCATCGCCGACGCCGCCCGCCGGATCGGCCTCAACCAGTCCCGTCCCCTGCTCGCCGTCAACCCGCGCGCGTCGTGGATCGCGATGATGGCCGAGCGCCGGCCCACCTACGAGCGCTTGGCGACCGACGTCGTCGACACGGCGGACCGCAGCGTCGAGGACGTCGTCGCCGACGTCCTCGCCACCCTCGGGCAGGGCTCGTGAGCGCCGAGGCGACGACCGTCCTCCCCGTGGGCGGGGACTACGACGTCCTCGTTGGTCACGGGGTCTCGCACGAGGTCGTCGACCTCGTGCCCGCCGGTGCCCGCCGTGCGCTCGTCGTCCACCCTGAGCCGCTGGCCCGGCTGGCACACCCCATCGTCGCCGCGCTCGAGGGCGCAGGCCTCGAGGTGATCACCGGTCCCGTCCCGGACGCAGAGGCCGCCAAGACCATCGACGTCGCGGCGCGGCTCTGGTCGCAGATGGGGCAGGCCGAGTTCACCCGGACCGACCTCGTCGTCGGCGTCGGCGGGGGCAGCGTCACCGACCTCGCTGGCTTCGTCGCCGCTTCGTGGCTGCGGGGCGTGCCGGTCATCCACGTCCCGACGACCGTCCTTGGCATGGTCGACGCCGCCGTCGGCGGCAAGACCGGGGTCAACACCCCGGAGGGGAAGAATCTCGTCGGCGCATTCCACGTCCCGGTCGGCGTGCTCTGCGATCTCGACACCCTCGAGACCTTGCCGCCGGCTGACCTGCGGGCCGGGCTTGCCGAGGCGATCAAGGGAGGATTCATCGCCGACCCGGGCATCCTCGACCTCGTCGAGGCGGATCCCGAGGACGCGGTGCGGCCGGGATCGCCCAGGCTGCGCGAGATCATCGAGCGCAAGATCCGCGTCAAGGCCCACGTGGTCGCTGCCGACCTCAAGGAGTCGCACCTGCGCGAGATCCTCAACTACGGGCACACCCTCGGTCACGCGATCGAGCACCACGAGCACTACCGGATGCGGCACGGTGAGGCCGTCGCGATCGGGTGCGTCTACGCCGCCGAGCTCGCCCACCGCAGCGGGCTCATCGACGAGGCCCTGCTGGCCCGCCATCGTGACGTGCTCGGCTCGGTGGGCCTGCCGACGACGTACTCCAGGGCGACCTTCGACGAGCTGCTCACGGCCCTGCGCCGGGACAAGAAGACGAGAGGTGCGACGCTGCGCTTCGTCGTCCTCGACGGGCTCGCCTCGCCGACCCGCCTCGAGGGGCCCGACGAGGGCCTCCTCCGCGCCGCCTACGCCGCGATCCGTTAGCGCGCGCCGGCGTCGCGGACGACGAGCGCGATCTGCACGCGGTTGTCGACGCCGAGCTTGGTGAAGAGCCGCCCGACGTGCGACTTGACCGTCGGGATCGACAGGTAGAGCTGCTCGGCGATCTCGGTGTTGCTCAACCCGGCCGCGACCGCCTCGGCCACCTCGCGCTCCCGCTCCGTGAGCGTCTCCACTAGCGCGCGGGCCCGGGCCGCCACGGGGTCCTCGGACGCGGCGGGGGACGACCCGGCGACGACCGAGATGAGCTGGGCGGTGACGCTCGGGGAGAGCGAAGGGCGGCCGCCCGCCACGGTGCGGACCGCCTCGATGAGCTCGGCAGGGGGAGTGTCCTTGAGCAGGAACCCTGCGGCACCGGCCTGGAGCGCCTGGACGACGAGCTCGTCGGCGTCGAACGTCGTGAGCACGAGCACCCGTGGCGCGCGCGGTGCGGCGACGAGCTGCCGGGTCGCCGCGATGCCGTCCATCCGGGGCATCCGGATGTCCATGAGGACGACGTCGGGCGCGAGCCGTGGCACGAGCGCCATCGCCTCCTCGCCGTCGCCGGCCTGGCCGAGGACGGTGATCCCCTGATCGCCACCGAGGATGAGCGAGAGGCCGGTCCGGACGAGGGGGTCGTCGTCGACGATGACGACGCTGACCTCGGCGTTCGGGTCGGTGGTCCTGGCGTCCTGGGTCACGTCGACCACGGTAGCCGGGCGCGCAGGACGAACCCGCCGTCGGGTAGGTGCCGGGAGTCGAGCTCGCCGCCGAGGAGCTCGGCACGCTCGCGCAGTCCGACGAGCCCGAGGCCTGCCCCAGGGACGTCTCCCGTCCCCGCAGGTGGTGGACCGTTGCGCAGGTCGAGCAGGAGGTGCTGCCCGGGTGCCCCCTCGAGACGCACGGTGACCGGTGCGCCGGGAGCGTGCTTGCGCGAGTTGGTCAGCCCCTCCTGGATCATCCGGTAGGCCGCCCGAGAGGTCGCCTCGGGCAGCCGGGCCAGCTCGGGCTGGAGACCGGTCGCGACATCGAGGGTGATGTCGTCGCCGAGGTCCCTGGCGTCGCCGACGAGGTGCTCCAGGCCGAGGAGGGTCGGCTGAGGTGGTTCCACCGCGGCGCCACCGTCGCTCGAGGGCTGGCGCAGGACACCGAGGACCTGACGAAGGTCGGTGAGAGCGGCGCGTGAGTTCTCCTCGATGACGCGTGCGCTGTCCTTGCGCTCGGCGTCGGTGAGGTCGTCGCGGGCGGCGAGCGCCCCCGCGTACATCGTCACGACCGAGATGCGGTGGGCGAGCACGTCGTGCATCTCGCGGGCGATCCGGTTGCGCTCGGCGAACTGTGCCTGCTCCGCCCGCGCCAGCTGCTCGCGCTCGGCGGTCTCGGCCCGCCATCGCAACGTCGCGAAGAGGTCGCGCCGCGCCCCGATATACATGCCGGCCCCGACCATGGCCGCGTACAGGACGACGCCGAAACCGACAAGGACGAACCAGGGCAGGGGGTCGGTCTGCCCGAGCCGCTCGAAGACGGCGATGCTCACGATGTTCGGCACGGCGAGCACGGCGATCTCGGGCCAGCGCCGTCGCGTTGCGACCGAGACGAGCGCCAGCGCAGCGGGTCCCGCCGCGACGCTCGAGAAGGCCGCGACGGCAGTCGTGACCAGCGCGACGGCCAACGGCCACCGTCGCCGCAGCAGGACGATCCCGAAGCAGACGACGCCCGCGAGCACGTCGGCCACCGTGAGGAGGAACATCGCGTCGCTGCCGTTGGCGGCGGTGCCGTCGTCCTGGATCTGCAGCCGCTCGACGAGCGTCACGACGAAGGTCAGGAAGGACAGGCCCCCGACGAGGAGCAGCCGCCACAGCTGCCCCCAGGCGCTGATCCGAGGCGGGGAGAGGGTCGGGGTGCTCACGTCGGCAACTGTAGGCAGCCGCTCCGTCCCCCGACAGCGACCCAGGTCGACGGATGGGACTCGAGGTTCATACCTGGGTCGGACCAGGACCAGCCCGTGGACCGACGACCGGGCGGTCCCCGGCGGGCCATCGTGAAGCCATGATCCAGATCGAGAACCTCACCAAGCGCTACGGCAGCTTCACCGCGGTCGACGACATCACCTTCGAGGCCAGGCCCGGCCGCGTCGTCGGCTTCCTCGGCCCCAACGGCGCCGGCAAGTCGACCGCGATGCGGATGATGACGGGTCTGACGCCGCCGACGAGCGGGTCGGCGACGATCCTCGGTCGGTCCTACCGCGACCTGCCCAACCCCGGTCGGCACGTCGGCGTCATGCTCGACGCCGCAGCCCAGCACCCGGGACGCACCGGCCGCGAGGTGCTCCGCCTGGCCTCGCTGCAGATGGGGGTGACCAAGTCCCGGGTCGACGAGATGCTCGACCTCGTCGGGCTCACCGACGACGAGTCCTGCCGCCGCGTGCGCAACTACTCGCTCGGCATGCGTCAGCGGCTCGGGCTGGCCGGTGCGCTCATGGGCGACCCCGAGGTCCTCATCCTCGACGAGCCGGCCAACGGCCTCGACCCCCAGGGCATCCACTGGATGCGCGGTCTGCTGCGGGGACTGGCCGACGAGGGACGCACCGTCCTGCTGTCGTCGCACCTGCTTAGCGAGGTCGAGATCGTCGCCGACGAGCTCGTCATGATCGGCCGTGGCCGGATCGTCGCCCAGGGGACGAAGGGGGAGCTGCTCGCCCCCCGCGGCACCCGGGTCGTCTCCGTCGACGACACGGCCCTCCAGCTCGCCCTGGCCGATGCCGGGCTGACCGTCCAGGCGTTCGACGGCTTCCTCGTCGTCGAGGCCGACCCGGCCGTCGTCGGACGGCTCGCCCTCGACGCCCGGGTCGCGCTCGTCGAGCTGGGTGCTCACGGCGCTGCCGGGCTGGAGCAGATGTTCCTCGAGCTGACCGCCGCAGACAGCCGCTCCGTGCGCGACGCCGCCCTCGCGTCGAGCGCCGCCTAACCCCTTCGTACCGAAACCAGGAGAAACCCATGACCACCGTCGCAGCACCCGGTACCCCGCCCGTCCCGTGGACCCGGTCGGTCCACGTCGAGCTCCGCAAGTCGCTCGACACGCGCGCCGGCCGCTGGCTGATGCTCGTCATGTCCGGGCTCTCGCTCCTCGTCGCCCTCGTGCTCGTCGTGTGGGGGACGCGCGAGGAGCTGACGCTGCAGACCTTCGTGTCGATGATGAGCCTGCCGCTCCTCATGCTGCTGCCGATCGTCGGCATCATGGCGGCGACCCAGGAATGGTCGCAGCGCACCGGGCTCGTGACCTTCACCCTGGAGCCGCGTCGCGGCCGCGTGGTCGCGGCCAAGCTCGTCGCGTCCGTCCTGCTCGGGCTCGCCGTGATCATCGTCTCGGGCCTCGTCGCGGCCGCCTTCCACGCCGGCGTGGTCGTTCTCGGCAGCGCGCCCGGGGACTGGTCGATGGACGGCGCGGCCACCCTCGGGCTCGTCGTGACGCTGCTGATGTTCGTGCTGCAGGGCGTCGGTTTCGGCCTCGCGCTGCTCAGCACGCCGGTGGCGATCGTCGCCTCGCTCGTGCTCCCGACGGTATGGACCATCGCCTCAGCGCTCGTACCGCGGGTCGAGTCCGCCGCGGTGTGGCTCGACCTCAACCGGGTCACCGCGCCCCTCATGGAGGGCGCCATGACCGGCGAGGACTGGGCGCACCTCGGCACGTCAGCCCTCGTCTGGATCGGGCTGCCGATCGCCATCGGCACCTGGCGCGTGCTCAGGAGCGAGGTGAAGTGACCCCTTCGCCGGCGGCCTCGCCGTCGCGGTCGGGGTCGCGCTCCTCGGGCTCGGCGAGGCGCCGCATGATCCCCTCGATCTCCTCGCGGATCTCGGGACCGACCTGGCCCCACCCCGGCTGGTAGCCGAAGGCCTCGCGCAGCGTGATGCCGTGGGTGGCCTCGGTGACGAGCTCGATGTCGTCGCCGTCGACGAGCCCCGGGTGCCATACGCCGACCGCCTCCGAGACCTTGAGCAGGTCACGCCGCAGGGTGTTGAGGTAGTTCGCGAGCCGGACCGCCTTGCGCTGCGGGTCCAGGCCGGAGGTGAGCCACGCGTTCTGCGTCGCCACCCCGGTGGGGCAGTGGTCGGTGTGGCACTTCTGGGCCTGGATGCAGCCGATGGCCATCATCGCCTCGCGGCCGACGTGCAGGACGTCGCAGCCCAGGGCCATGGCGACGAAGGCGTTCTCCGGGAGGCCGAGCTTGCCCGAGCCGATGAAGGTCACGCGGTCGGTCAGCCCGGCCTCGGCGAAGGTCGAGTACACCCGGGAGAAACCGAGCCGGAAGGGCATGGCGACGGCGTCGCTGAAGATCAGCGGGGCCGCGCCGGTGCCCCCTTCGCCGCCGTCGACGGTGATGAAGTCGACGCCGCGCTGCCCGTCGCGCATCTGGTCCGCGAGGTCGCGCCAGACGTCCATGTCGCCGACCGCCGACTTGATGCCGACGGGCAGCCCGGTCGCGTCGGCCACCCGCTCGACGAAGTCGAGCATCGAGTCGACGTCGGAGAACTCCGTGTGCCGGGACGGGCTCGCGCAGTCCACGCCCATGGGGATACCCCGGATCTGCGAGATCTCCTCGCTGATCTTCGCGGCGGGGAGCATGCCGCCCAGGCCGGGCTTGGCGCCCTGGCTCAGCTTGATCTCGATGGCCCGCACGGGTGCCGACTCGACGACCTCGAGGAGCCGGTCCATCGAGAAGCGTCCGTCCTCGTCGCGGCACCCGAAGTACGCCGTGCCGATCTGGAACATGATGTCGCCGCCCTTGCGGTGGTGCGGCGAGAGCGCCCCCTCACCGGTGTTTTGGTAGGCGCGGGCCAGCTTCGTCCCGACGTTGAGCGCCTCGATCGCCGGACCGGACAGCGAGCCGAAGCTCATCCCCGAGACGTTGATGACCGACCCGGGCCGGAAGGCGTGCCGACGCCCGCGGGCCGCTCCCATGACCTTAGCGGCGGGGAGCTCGACGTAGTCGTCGTGCTCGCCCTTCGCGCCGTGGGCCAGCGCCGACGACGGCGCAACGTCGGAGAAGGTGCGGTGCTTGATGACGACGTAGCCTTCTTGGTTCTCGACGTCGTTGTCCGTGCCGAAGCCCGCGTAGTTGTTGGCGAGCTTGCTGCTCGCGTACACCCAGGCGCGCTGGTCACGGCTGAACGGTCGCTCCTCGTCGTTGCTCGTGACGATGTACTGCCGCAGCTCTGGGCCGATCCGTTCCAGGAGATAGCGCAGGTTCCCGACGACGGGGAAGTTGTGCTTGAGGGTGTGCTCCTTCTGCAGCAGGTCGCGCGCAGCCAGAGCCGCGAGACCGGAGACAGCACCGCCGACGACGTACCTCA
>JBHWMJ010000218.1:0-2958 GCA_043423105.1 Marihabitans sp. | reverse complement strand
TCCGCGCGGATCGCCGGGTGGGGCACGAACCGGGACGAGTCCGGCGACGCCGAGGCCGGCACCGCCGGGGACCTCGGCCCGGAGGGGATCCACTTCATCCCCGCGGCGCAGAGCCCGAACGGGCAGCCGCTGCTCCTCGTGGGCAACGAGGTCTCCGGTACGACGACCGTCTGGCAGGTCGGGGCTGGTCGCTGACGGACCCGTCCGGCACGCGACGGCGGCTGCGAGGAGGGCGATTTTCGTCGCAGCCGCCTCGGCGTGTAATCTCTCCCAGGCGCCTCGCACACGTGCGAGGCACGCCCCCTTAGCTCAGTCGGCAGAGCGTTTCCATGGTAAGGAAAAGGTCGTCGGTTCGATTCCGACAGGGGGCTCAGGTTCGACCGGCCCGGCTCGTCCGGGCGGTCAGCCCCAAGGCGGGGTAGCTCAGCTGGTTAGAGCGCACGACTCATAATCGTGAGGTCGCGGGATCGAGCCCCGCTCCCGCTACGAGCACCATGAGGTGCCCACGGTCCGCCCCCGCGGATTTCGTGGGGAATGCCCAGGTGCCCTATCCTGTTGTGTCGATCGGCTGCCGTCCTGGCTGCCCAACGCTGCACGACGACGCAGCACCCCGTTCACCCGTACGTAGTTCCGAGAGCAGGTTCCCCGTGGCCACCAAGAGCGCCGACGTCCGCCCCAAGATCACGATGGCGTGCACGGAGTGCAAGGAGCGCAACTACATCACCAAGAAGAACCGGCGGAACAACCCCGACCGCATGGAGCTGTCGAAGTTCTGCCCGCGCTGCGGCAAGCACACCGCGCACCGCGAGACCCGCTGAGGTCCTTCGCGTCCCACGCATCCACGACGCCGCCCCGACCGACACGGTCCGGGCGGCGTCGTGCTGTGCCCGCACTACGCTGACCCCATGCCCGTCAACGAGTCCTTCGTCGGACGTACCTACCCCCCGACCGAGTCCTTCCAGGTCGGCCGTGAGGCGATCCGCGACTTCGCCGCCTCCGTCGGCGCGCGGTCACCGATCCATCACGACGTCGAGGCGGCCCGCGCGGCCGGCTACCGCGACCTCGTCGCGCCCCCGACCTTCGCCGTCATCCCCGGCCAGCGCACTGACGCCCAGTTCGTCACCGACGCGGAGGCGGGGGTCGACTTCTCCCGCGTCGTCCACGGCGAGCAGCGCTTCGTCCACCACCGGCCGATCGTCGCCGGCGACGAGCTCCGGGGGGTCCTGACGATCGACAGCGTCCGCTCGGCGGGCGGGCACACGATGGTGACCATGCGCAGCGACCTCGTCGACCCCGACGACCAGCCCGTCGCGACGTCGCTGTCAACGATCGTCATCCGCGGGGAGGAGTCCGCATGAGCATCCGCACCCACGACTCGGTGAGCGTCGGCGACGAGCTCCCCGGCCGCACCGTGCACGTCGACCGGGCCACACTCGTCCACTACGCCGGCGCCTCGGGCGACCGCAACGTCATCCACTGGGACGAGCGATTCGCCCAGCGGGTCGGCCTGCCTGACGTCATCGCGCACGGCATGTGGACCATGGGCGCGGCCGTCGAGGTCGTCACCGACTGGGCCGGCGACCCGGCCCGGGTCATCGAGTACGGCACCCGATTCACCCGTCCCGTCGTCGTCCCTTACGAGGGTGGCGCCGACGTCGAGGTCTCGGGGGTCGTGAAGGGCATTGACCAGGAGACCAGACGGGCCGTCGTGGAGCTCACCGCTACCGTCGGGGGCGAGAAGGTCCTCGGCCGCTGCCAGGCCACGGTGCAGCTCGACTGATGCGCACCGAGCACGACGCGGCGATCGCGCCGCTGACGACCATGCGCGTGGGCGGCCCGGCCGCCACCCTCGCCACCGCGGAGACGACCGACGAGATCGTCGCGGCCGTCCGGGAGGTCGACGCGTCCGGCCAGGACCTCCTCGTCGTCTCGGGCGGCTCGAACCTCGTCGTCGCGGACGACGGCTTCGACGGGGTCGTCGTGCGGATCGCCAACCGGGGGATCGTGGTCGAGTCGCAGGATGCCTGCTCAGGGGTCTTCGTCACGGTCGCCGCGGGGGAGCCGTGGGACGAGTTCGTCGCGCACGCGGTGGCGCAGGGGTGGTCGGGCGTCGAGGCGCTCAGCGGGATCCCTGGGCTCACCGGCGCGACCCCGGTGCAGAACGTCGGGGCCTACGGCCAGGAGGTCGCCCAGACCATCGCGCGGGTCCGCGTCTACGACCGGGCGAAGGGGGAGATCCGCACGTTTGCCGGCGCGGACTGCGCCTTCACCTACCGGCACTCGCGCTTCAAGGGGACCGACCGCTACGTCGTCCTCGAGGTCTCGTTCCAGCTCGCGCTCGGGGACCTCAGCGCCCCGGTCGCCTACGCGGATCTCGCCCGCCAGCTCGGGGTCGAGCTGGGGGAGCGGGTGCCCCTTGCGGATGCGCGCGAGGCAGTCCTCGCGCAGCGCCGGCTCCGGGGCATGGTGCTCGACGCGCACGACCACGACACATGGAGCTGCGGCTCCTTCTTCACCAACCCGATCGTCACTTCTGCGGAGTTCGAGACCCTCCTCGGGCGCGTCGCCGAGCGTGTCGGCCCAGACGGCCCCGTCCCGCCCCGTTTCGACGGTGCCGACGGCACGGTGAAGACGAGCGCCGCCTGGCTCATCGACAAGGCCGGCTTCGGCAAGGGCTACAAGATGCCCGGGCCCGCGGCGCTGTCGACGAAACACACGCTGGCGATCACCAACCGCGGTGATGCGACCGCCGCCGATGTCGCGGCGCTGGCCCGGGAGGTGCGCGACGGGGTCCACGAGGCCTTCGGGGTCATCCTCGTCAACGAGCCGGTCTTCGTCGGCCACTCCCTCTGACCGGCCCCGCAGGTCAGGCGGGCGCAGGGGGAGGCGCGAGCCAGGCGTCGATGTCGGCCAGCGCTTGTGCCCGGACGTCGTCGGGGGCGCGGCTCATCCCGAGAG
>JBHWMJ010000231.1:0-2673 GCA_043423105.1 Marihabitans sp. | reverse complement strand
GACTCGTCCGGCAGGGTCACCCTGCCGGACGGGGCGAGGGTCCTCGACGACGCGGCACCCTCCCTTCGCCTGACGAGCCGGGACGTCCACGCGGCCCTCGCTGCCCTCCACGAGCGGGAGATCCGGTCGGTCTGGCTCGAGTGCGGACCAGCGCTCGCCGCCGCCTTCTGGCGGGCGGGGTGCGTCGACGACGTCGTAGCCTACGTCGCACCCACGCTGCTCGGCACCGGGACCGCCGCCGTCGGCGACCTGGGCATCACGACCATCGCGGACGCCCACCGCCTCATCACCCGCGCCGTCCGCCAGGTCGGCGACGACGTCCGGATCGACCTGCGGGTCGAGCGCCCCACCCACCCCACGAGCTGCGAGGAGCAGTGATGTTCACCGGGATCATCGAGGAGATCGGCACCGTCCTGGCCGTCGAGCACGGCACGGGTGAGGACGCCCGCCTCACCGTCGGTGCGAGCACCGTGCTCGCCGACGCGCGGCACGGCTGCTCGATCGCCGTCGCCGGGGTCTGCCTCACCGTCGTCGAGCACGACGAGAGCCGCTTCGTCGCCGACGTCATGGGCGAGACCCTCCGCTGGACGACCCTCGGCGCGCTCCAGGTCGGCGACCGGGTCAACCTCGAGCGGGCGCTGCGGGCTGACGGGCGGCTCGACGGGCACATCGTCCAGGGCCACGTCGACGGCGTCGGCGAGGTCGTCGGACGCACCGCGCACGAGCGCTGGGAGGTCGTCACCGTGCGAGCGCCCGCCGAGCTGCGCTCCCAGGTCGTGCGCAAGGGCTCTGTCGCCGTCGACGGCACCTCCCTCACCGTCAGCGCCGTCGCCGACGACACCTTCGAGGTCTCGCTCATCCCCGAGACCCTCACCGCGACCACGCTCGGCGCCCTCTCCCCCGGCGACCGGGTCAACCTCGAGACCGACGTCCTCGCGAAGTACGTCGCCGGCCTCCTCACCCGGACGGAGGCGACGGCATGACCTTCGCGACGATCCCCCAGGCGCTCGACGCGCTGCGCGCCGGTCGGCCGGTGCTGGTCCTCGACGACGCCGACCGCGAGAACGAGGGCGATGTCGTCCTCGCTGCGCAGAGCGCCACCCAGGAGTGGCTCGCCTGGACGATCCGGCACACCTCGGGCTACATCTGCGCGCCGATGCCCGACGAGATCGCCGACCGGCTCGACCTGCCCCTCATGGTCGCCCGCAACGAGGACAGCCTGCGGACCGCCTACACGATCACCGTCGACGCAGCCGCCGGTGTCACGACCGGGATCAGCGCCGCCGACCGGGCGCGGACGCTGCGCGTCCTCGCCGACCCTGTGGCCACCCCGGGCGACCTCGTCCGCCCTGGCCACGTCGTCCCCCTCCGAGCCCGCGAAGGGGGTGTGCTCATCCGCCGGGGCCATACCGAGGCCACCGTCGACCTCTGCCGGCTCGCCGGGCTGGCGCCCGTCGGCGCCATCGGTGAGCTGACCGCCGACGACGGGACGATGCTGCGGACCAACGACGTGCTCGAGCTCGGCGCGCAGATGGACCTGCCCGTCGTGACGATCGCCGACCTCGCCGCCTGGCGCGAGCTCTACGACCGGGTGGAGCGGGTGGCCACGACGACGCTGCCGACCCGGCACGGGCGGCTGACGATGCACGGCTACCGCGACCTCGTCACCGGCGACGAGCACCTGGCCATCACCCGACCCGGAGGGACCCGGGTGAGGGTGCACTCCGAGTGCCTCACCGGGGACGCGCTCGGCTCGAACCGCTGCGACTGCGGGCCCCAGCTCGACGCAGCGATCGCCGAGGTCGCCAGCCACGGCGGCGCCGTGGTCTACCTGCGCGGGCACGAGGGTCGTGGCGTCGGGCTGCTCGACAAGCTCCGGGCCTATGCCGAGCAGGACGCTGGCGCCGACACCGTCGACGCACAGGTCGCGCTCGGGCTCCCGGTCGACGCCCGTGAGTACGGCGCGGCCGTCGGGATCCTGCACGACCTCGGGCTCACCGAGATCGACCTCATGACGAACAACCCGACGAAGATCGAGGCGCTCGAGCGTGGCGGGATCACCGTGCGACGCATGCCGATCCACGTCGGGCAGGGACCGGACAACTCTGCCTACCTCGCGACCAAGGAGCAGCGGATGGGGCACCTGCCCGCTGCCGACGACGACACGGCGGCTCGCACGAGCGGGTCGCGCACGAAGGAGATCGCATGAGCGGCCACGGAGCACCGACGACCATCTGCGACGCGAGCGGCCTGCGGGCCGTCATCGTCGCCGCGAGCTGGCACCAGACGGTGATGGACGGCCTCGTCGCGGGCGCGCGCCGAGGCGCCGAGGCGTGCGGGCTCCCCGACGTCGAGGTCGTCCGGGTGCCGGGGACCTTCGAGCTGCCGGTCGCCGCCGCGAGGCTGACGCAGGACCACGACGTCGTCGTCGCGCTCGGGGTCGTCATCCGGGGCGGCACCCCGCACTTCGACTTTGTGTGCCAGGCGGCGACGGTCGGCCTGACCGATGTGTCCGTGCGCACCGGGGTCCCCGTGGGCTTCGGCGTGCTCACCTGCGACACCGACGAGCAGGCGCTCGACCGCGCCGGGCTGCCTGGCTCCTCGGAGGACAAGGGCTTCGAGGCGGCGACGGCGGCGCTCACGACCGCGGTCACGCTTCGCGACCGGGGCTGA
>JBHWMJ010000190.1:0-12358 GCA_043423105.1 Marihabitans sp. | reverse complement strand
CGGACCTTGCCGTCCCCGAGCAGGGCGACCTGACGGTCGCAGAGCCGCTCGAGGAGGTAGCGGTCGTGGCTCACGACGAGGAGGGTCCCCGCCCAGCCGTCGAGGACGTCCTCGAGCTGGGTCAGGGTCTCGATGTCGAGGTCGTTCGTCGGCTCGTCGAGCATGAGGACGTTGGGCTCGGCCATGAGCAGCCGGAGGATCTGCAGGCGGCGCCGCTCGCCGCCGGAGAGGTCAGCGACGCGCGTCTGCTGCCGGCCGCCGGAGAAGCCGAGCTTCTTCGCGAGCTGCGAGGCCGTGACCTCCTTCTTGCCGAGCATCGTCACCTTCTTGACGTCCTCCACGGCGTCGATGACGCGACGGTCGGCGAGCGCGTCGAGCTCTCGGACGTCCTGCGTGAGGTGCCCGATGACGACGGTGACGCCCTGCTTGCGCTTGCCGGAGACGAGCGGGACCTCGCCGGCGAGCACGCGGAGCAGCGTCGACTTGCCCGCGCCGTTGACGCCGACGATGCCGATGCGGTCCCCCGGGGCGAGCTGCCAGGTCACCCGGTCCAGGAGGATGCGGCCCCCGAGGTCGACGGACGCGTCGTGGAGGTCGATGACGTCCTTGCCGAGCCGGGTCGTCGCGAAGCGCACCAGCTCGACGTCGTCGCGAAGGGGGGGTTCGTCGGCGATGAGTGCGTTGGCGGCGTCGATCCGGAACTTCGGCTTGCTCGTCCGGGCGGGTGGCCCGCGGCGCAGCCAGGCGAGCTCCTTGCGCAGCAGGTTGTTGCGCCGTTCGGCGGTCACGGCGGCGATCCGGTCGCGCTCCGCCTTCGCCAGGACGTAGGCGGCGTACCCGCCGTCGTACTGCTCGACCTTGCTGTCGACGACCTCCCAGGTGCGGTCGGCCACGGCGTCGAGGAACCACCGGTCGTGGGTGATGGTGGCGAGCGCGTTGTCGGGCCGGGCGCGATGACGGACAAGGTGGTCGGCGAGCCACGCCACGCCTTCGACGTCGAGGTGGTTCGTCGGCTCGTCGAGGAGCAGCACGTCGGGGTCGTCGACGAGGATCTGCGCCAGCGCCAGCCGGCGGCGCTCCCCGCCGGACATGGGGCCGACGACGGCATCCCACCCGCCCAGCGCCTCGGCATCGAGACCGCCGAGCAGCCCGTCGACGACGTCACGCACCCTGGGGTCGCCCGCCCACTGGTGCTCGGCCCGGTCGCGGAGAACCACCTCACGGACCGTCGCAGAGGGGTCGAGGACGTCCGCCTGGCTCAGCATGCCGACGGTGGCAGAACCGCTGCGGGTGATCCGTCCGTCGTCGAGCGCGAGGTCCCCGTGGAGCACCTTCATGAGCGTCGACTTGCCGCCGCCGTTGCGCCCGACGATGCCGATGCGGGCCCCCGCGTTGATCCCGAGGGAGACACCGTCGAGGACGTGGGCCGTGCCGAGCGCCAGGGTGGCCCGCTCGACCGAGATGAGGTTGGCCATCAGGTGAGTCGCGGGGTGGGGATGACGTGAGCGCCCGCCACGGGGCCCACCGCACGCAGGACCTCGTCCGCGACGCCGGACGCGGTGAGCGAGACGGCCAGGTCGATCGCGCCCTCCTGACCGCTGGCGAGCAGGGCCACCGTCGGCCCGGAGCCTGACACGAGAGCACCGAGCGCCCCGAAGCCCATCGCGGCCTCGATGACCTCACCGATCCGGGGCTGGAGGTGGATCGCGGCCTCCTGGAGGTCGTTGGTCAGGACATCGGCCAGCGCCTCGGGGTCACCGAGGCGAAGTGCGGCCATCATGGCCGGGCTCGGCTCGGGGTCGGGAACCTCACGCCCGGACGTCAGCACGTCGAAGGTCCGGTAGACCGCCGGGGTCGACAGCCCCTCCGACGGCGTCGGCACGAAGACCCAGTGGTACAGCCCCTTCGCCAGGACCGGGGTGATGATCTCGCCCCGCCCCGACCCGACAGCCGTCCCGCCGTGCAGGAGGAAGGGGACGTCCGACCCGAGCCGGGCAGCGACCGGGTCGAGGTCCGCCTTGCTCATGTCCGCCGCCCAGAGCGCCTCGCAGGCGACGAGCGCAGCGGCAGCATCGGCCGAACCCCCAGCCATGCCACCAGCGACCGGGATGCTCTTGTGGATCGTCAGATGGACCGGCTCGATGTCACCACCGACCTCGTGGGCAAGTAGCATCGCCGCCCGCAGCGCGAGGTTGGACTCGTCGGTCGGCACGAGCCCGGCGTCGCGGCCCCGGACGGTCACCCCCCACTCGTCAGCGGTGGCTGCGGTGACGTCCTCGTAGAGGCCGACCGCCTGGTAGACGGTGGCCAGGGGGTGGTAGCCGTCCTCACGCACCGGTCCGACGCCAAGCTCGAGGTTGACCTTGCCCGGCGCGCGGGCGGTGACCGCGGGGGCTGTCTCGAGCACCGAGGTCATGAGCTCACCCTAGTGCGGGCCGAGGCGACCGCCGCGAACTGCTCGACCGAGAGCTGCTCTCCCCGCGCCTGCGGATCGACGCCTGCCGCGTGGAGCGCCTCCTCGGCCGCGACGGCAGAGCCGGCCCAGCCCTTGAGCGCGGCGCGCAGCGTCTTGCGACGCTGGGCGAACGCCGCGTCGATGCATGCGAAGACCTCTTCACGGCTCGCCTCGCTGGCCGGCGGCTCCCGCCGGGTCAGGCGGACAAGGCCGGAGTCGACGTTCGGCACCGGCCAGAAGATGCTGCGGGAGACCGTGCCGGCGAGAGAGACGTCGCCGTACCAGGCGGCCTTGACGCTGGGCACCCCGTAGGTCTTGCTGCCCGGGGCGGCCGCGAGCCGCTCGGCCACCTCGAGCTGCACCATGACAAGGACGCGCTCGATGCTCGGGAAGGTCTCGAGCAGGTGCAGCACGACAGGGACCGACACGTTGTACGGCAGGTTCGCCACGAGAGCGGTCGGCGACGGTCCGGGCAGGTCGGTGACGCGCAGGGCGTCGGCGGGCACCACCTCGAGGTCGGCGGCCCGTCCGGGTGCCATCGTCGCCACCGTCTCGGGCAGTGCCTCGGCGAGCCGGGGGTCGACCTCGATCGCGACGACACGGCGGGCCTGCTCGAGCAGCGCGAGGGTCAACGACCCCAGGCCGGGGCCGACCTCGACGACAACGTCGTCCGCCGTGACCTCGCCGGCGCGCACGATGCGCCGGACCGTGTTGGCGTCGACGACGAAGTTCTGGCCCCACTGCTTCGTCGGGCGGACGCCGAGCCGGTCGGCGAGCTCACGGATCGCGGCCGCGCCGAGCAGCTGCACGTCGGGCGAGGTCATGGGTCGCACCCTATGCGGAAACGCCGGCGCCCCCTTCGCCGTCAGGACGAAGGGGGCGCTGGACGTCGTGCCTCAGGCTGCGTGCGCGCAGCCCCACGGCTGCAGGCCTCGCTGGGCATACAGACGGTTGGCGACGGTGATCTGCTCGGCGCGCGAGGCGAGGTCGGCGCGCGGGGCGAAGTCGTCGCCCCCGACCGAGAGCCACGTGCCGTAGTCGAACTGGAGACCGCCGTAGTAGCCGTTGCCAGTGTTGATGTTCCATCGACCGGTGGACTCGCACTGGGCGATCCGGTCCCACATGGCGGCGTTGGAGAGGTTGATCCCAGCGCCGGAGGTGGAGCCCGACGAGGGGGTCGGGGCCGCAGCGCGCGGGGCGCTGGCCGTCGAGCGGGTCGGGACCGCAGCGCGCGGGGCGCTGGCCGACGAGCGGGACGGAGCCGACGCGGGCTGGGACGCGGCAGGCTTCGGGGCCGGCTTGGGCTTGGTGCCCTGGACGACGACCTTGGAGACCGGCTGGGAGGTGACCTTCGAGCCGGTGCGCTTCGTCGAGACGACCTTGCCGTTCTGCAGGGTCTGGCGGTACGTCACCGTGCGCGAGCCCGCCTTGCCCTCGCGGGTGACCTTCGAGGTGCCCTCGGTGAGCGAGGAGTCCTTCTTGACGACCGTCTCGAAGGGGACCGCCTCGACGCGCTTGGTGCCCTTGGTGTCGATGATGTCCACCCGGATCGTCATGCCGTCCTTGACGGTGCTCTTGAGGCCCGGGCGCACCTTGTCGTTGCCGTCGAAGCGGACCTCGAGGTCACGCAGCGCCGAGCGCACGTCGAGGCTCGTCGTCGACTGCTTCGACTTCTTGCCGCCGACGACGAGGTTGACGTCCTTCGGCGTGGCCATGGAGAACGCCAGACCCTCGCGGCCGAGGCTCTTGCTGCGGGAGGCCGACAGCACGGCACCCTCACCGCGCAGACCGAGCTGGTCGATGGCCTCGCCGACGGTCTGGGCCGTCGTCCAGTAGGTCTTCTTCACGCCGTCGACGGTGATCGTCAGCTGGCGCGCGTAGCGCACGACGATCTGCTGACCGTCGGCGACCGGGGTGTCGAGCGAGGGGCTGACCTGGTCACGCTGGCCCAGCTCGATGCCCTGCTTGTCGAGGACGTCGCCGACCGTGCCGCCGAAGGCGCGGGCCGAGCTCTTCTGGCCGTCGACGTCGAGCGCGACCGACTTGTCCATGACTGCGACGCCAGAGACGCCGAGGACGAGGGCGCCGACGACGCCGGCCTGGGTGATACGGCGAACAGCGGGTGAAGACAAGAGTGATCCTTTGTCGTGCGTCCCGGGCACCGGCAGGGCCTCTCCGCACGAGTGCGCCCACAGCTCCTGCGGGCGCACCGACGGTGGTACGAGGCGTTGTCAGGGGATGCCGGCCCCGGCGTTCCGTCATCCACCGTGCACTGCCAAGGGGGCAAAGGTCAAGTTTTGGTAACGACGGGGGTATGTGGGGGTGCTCACCCCAACGTCGTCACCAGGGGCCGTACACGGCCTCGGCGTTGCCCGAGAGGTGGCCGCACAGGGTCGCGACGTCGAGCGAGAGGACGTCGGCCATCCGGCGCACGGTGTGCGGCAGGAGGTACGGCGCGTTCGCTGATCCGCGGTACGGCGAAGGGGTGAGATACGGGGCGTCGGTCTCGACGAGCAGCCGCTCGGGCGGGGTCACCGCCAGGGCGTCGCGCAGCCCCCGGGCGTTCTTGAAGGTCACTGTCCCCGCGATGGAGAGGTAGTACCCCCGGTCGGCGCACTCGCGGGCCATCGCGACGTCACCGCTGAAGCAGTGCATCACGGTCTTGTCCGGCGCGCCCTCCTCGGCGAGGATCCGCAGCACGTCCTCGTGGCTGTCCCGGTCGTGGATCTGCAGGGCCTTGCCGGTCCGCTTCGCGAGGTCGATGTGCCAGCGGAAGGACTCCTGCTGCGCGGCCACGCCCCCTTCGCCGGTGCGGTAGTAGTCGAGCCCGGTCTCCCCTACGGCCCGCACGCGCGGGTGCGCGGCCAGGGTCTCGATGTCAGCGAGCGCCTCGGCGAGCCGACCCTCATCGGCCAGCCGCGGCGCCTCGTTCGGGTGCAGCGCAACCGCCCCGAGCATCGCCGGGTGGTCGTCGAGGATCTCGACGGTCCACCGGGCGCTCTTGAGGTCGCAGCCCACCTGGACCACGCGGTCGACGCCGACCTCCGCCGCGACAGCGAGGGCAGCGGCCACCCCCTCGTCGGAGCGAAGGGGGGACGCCAGGTCGTCGCGTCGGATGTCGAGATGGGTGTGGTTGTCGACGACGGCCACGGGGAGCGGCTCGGGTGCCGGGGCGGGCGCACCGTGGCCGCGCTCGTCGTGGGGAGCCACGCGGCTCAGGCCTCCTCGACCTGGTCCAGCTCGGCGGCGACGACCGCCTCGCTGTCGAGCTTGGTGAAGAGCGGGGCGGGCTTGGTGATCGGCGCACCCACCCGTACCGGCTCCGACCCCCAGGTCGGCGTCGCCGTGTACTCCCCCGTGACGACGGGGTACGAGCGGCCGTCCTCGTCGAGGTCGGCGACGGTCTCGAGGCGGGGCATCGGCATGAGCTCGCCCTCGCCGCCGATCGCCAGGTGGACGCGGTTCGCGGCTGCCGGGATGAAGGGCGCGAGCAGGCGGTTGAGGTCGGCCACGCACTGGACCAGCGTGTGCAGGACGGTCGCGAGCCGCTCGCGCTCCTCCTCGCCCTTGAGCTTGAAGGGCTCGGTGTCGGTGACGTACTTGTTCACCTCGCCGACGGCCCGCATCGCCTCGACCAGCGCCGCCTTGACCCGCTGGCGACCCAGCAGGTCGCCCACGGAGTCGAACGCCCGGAGCATCGTCTCTCGCACGGCCTCGTCGACCGGCTCGAGCGGGCCCGGCTGCGGGATCTCGCCGAAGTTCTTCGCGATCATCGCAGCGGTCCGGCTCACGAGGTTGCCCCAGCCAGCGACGAGCTCGCTGTTGTTGCGCTGCACGAACTCGGCCCAGGTGAAGTTGGCGTCCTGGGACTCAGGCCCCGCCGCGCAGATGTAGTAGCGGATGGCGTCCGGACCGTACGTCTCGAGCACGTCGCGGATGTAGATGACGTAGCCGCGGGAGGTCGAGAACTGCTTGCCCTCCATCGTGAGGTACTCGCTCGAGACGACCTCGGTGGGCAGGTTGAGCTGGCCGTAGACCCCCGGCTCGCCCCCCTTCGCGCCCTTGCCCGCGTAGCCGAGCAGCTCGGCCGGCCAGATCTGGGAGTGGAAGGTGATGTTGTCCTTGCCCATGAAGTAGTACGAGAGGGCCTCAGGGTCGTTCCACCACTCCCGCCACCGCTCCGGTTCGCCCAGCCGGCGGGCCCACTCGATCGAGGCAGAGAGGTACCCGACGACCGCGTCGAACCACACGTAGAGACGCTTCGGCCCGATCTGCGAGGCATCGTCCCAGCCGTCGAGCGGCACCGGGATGCCCCAGTCGATGTCGCGGGTCATGGCCCGCGGCTTGATGTCGTCGAGGATGTTGAGGCTGAACCTGATGACGTTCGGCCGCCACGTCCCGCTCGCCTCGCGACCCTCCAGCCACGTCCGGAGGGAGTCGGCCAGCGCCGGGAGGTCGAGGAAGAAGTGCTGCGTCTCGATGAACCGTGGCGTCTCGCCGTCGATCTTGCTCCGCGGGTTCTTGAGCTCCTCCGGCTCGAGCTGGTTGCCGCAGTTGTCGCACTGGTCGCCGCGAGCCTCCTCGTAGCCGCAGATCGGGCAGGTCCCCTCGATGTAGCGGTCCGGGAGGGTGCGGCCCGTCGAGGGCGAGACGGCCCCCTTCGTCGTCTGCTCGACCATGTAGCCGTTGGCCCACACCTGGCGGAAGAGCTCCTGCGCGACGGTGTAGTGGTTCGGGGTCGTCGTCCGCGTGTAGAGGTCGTACGAGCACCCGAGGTCGGCGAGCTCCCCGGCGATGACGGCGTGGTTGCGGTCGACGAGCTCGCGCGGGGTGACGCCCTCCTTGTCGGCGAGGACGAGGATCGGGGTGCCGTGCTCGTCCGAGCCGCTCACCATGAGCACGTCGTGCCCCGCCATCCGCATGTACCGGCTGAAGACGTCGGAGGGGACGGCGAAGCCGGCGACATGACCGAGGTGTCGCGGGCCGTTGGCGTACGGCCAGGCGACAGCGGAGAGGACCTTCATGGTGGGCAATCCTAGGCCGCCGACTTCCGCCGGGATGATGCCCGGTGGGCGTAGCGTTCTCTGGTCATGACCGCGGCGCACCCGCGCCGCCCGAGCATCAAGGTGGTCTCGTGATCGCTGCCCTCACCGGGATGGGGCTGTCCGCCGCGGCGGGGCTCAACGCCTACATCCCGTTCCTCATCATGGCGCTCCTCGCCCGGTTCACCGACATCGTCAACCTCCCGACCGGCTGGGAGTGGATGGAGTCATGGTGGGCCATCGGCGTCGGGGCTGTCCTGCTGCTCACCGAGGTGACCCTCGACAAGGTGCCTGCGGTGGACTCGGTCAACGACGCCGTCCAGACCTTCATCCGGCCCGGCATGGGCGGCCTCATGGGCGCTGCGGCGATCAGCGCGAACGAGATCGAGGGGTCCTCCTTCATGCAGGAGAACCCGTGGATCGGGGTGGTCCTCGGCATCGTCGTCGCGGGGCTCGTGCACAGCGGCAAGGCGGCTGCCCGCCCCGTCGTCAACGCGGGAACCGCTGGTATCGGCGCCCCCGTCGTCTCGACGATGGAGGACGGAGCCTCGGTGACGATCGCGCTCGTCGCGGTCTTCCTGCCCGTGCTCGTCGTCCTCGTCCTGGCTGTGCTCGCCTGGATGCTCTGGCTCGTGTGGCGCTCGTGGAGCCGGCTGCGGCGGCGCCGCACCCCCAGCACCGCCTGAGCGCGTGCGGGCTGGAGGTCAGCGCAGTCCCTCGAGGGTCCCGAAGCCGCTGATGACGATGGGTGCCACCTGGCGGACGTAGCCCTCGCGCTCCTCCCGTGGCTGCGCGATGGCCGCGAAGATCACACCTTCGACGGAGGCGAGCGAGGCCTGCGCGTGCGCGTCGGGGTCGTCGACCCCGATGAGGACCATCATCTCGGTCACCAGACCGACGGCAGCTCGACGGAAGGGGCGGAGGACCTCGTCGACCTCCGGGTGCCGGATGGCTTCGGTGGTGAGCTCCAGGTGGGCGATGACGAGGTCTTCGTCAGCGATCCACCGCACGAGGACCTCGATCGACGCATCCGCGACGCGCTCGATCTCCTCGCCGCCGAGCAGCTGCGCCCCGATCGCGGCCACACGCTCCGCCAGGAGCCGGCACAACCACTCGGAGATGGCGACGACAAGCGCCATGCGGGTGCGGTAGTAGCCGGAGGTACTCCCCTCGGGGATCCCAGCCTCGGCATCGACGGCCCGGTGCGTCAGGCCACGCATCCCGCCCTTCGAGATCACCCGGATCCCCGCGTCGAGGATGGCCTTGAGGCGTGGCGAGACGTCGTTCTGCCCCTCCGGACGCGGCATCTCGCCTTCCCTTCGGTCGATCGAACCCGACCAGGCTACCCGGACGTCACGGAGGGCCGGCTCCCTCCCGGAACCGGCCCTCCGTAACGTTCCGCACCCCTCGGTGCGAGCTGGCGCTCAGCGTCGCGCGCGAGCAGCGACGCGAAGGTCCTTGTTGAGCTGGGAGATGACGTCGAGCGGGATCTCCTTCGGGCACGCCGCGGCGCACTCGCCGATGTTCGTGCACCCGCCGAAGCCCTCGTGGTCGTGCTGGGCCACCATGTCGACGACGCGAGAGTGACGCTCCGCCTGACCCTGCGGCAGCTCGCCGAGGTGCGTGACCTTGGCGCCCATGAAGAGCATCGCCGAGGCGTTCGGGCAGGCTGCGGCGCACGCCCCGCAGCCGATGCAGGTCGCGGTGTCGAAGGCGCGGTCGGCCTGGACCTTCGGCACCGGGGTCGCAGCGGCGTCCGGGGCCGCACCGGTGTCGACGGAGATGTAGCCGCCGGCCTGGATGATCCGGTCGAAGGAGGTCCGGTCGACGACGAGGTCCTTGATCACCGGGAACGCCGAGGCGCGCCACGGCTCGATGGTGATCTCCTCGCCGTCCTTGAAGCTGCGCATGTGCAGCTGACAGGTCGTCGTCACCTCGGGGCCGTGCGCCTGACCCGAGATCATCAGGCCGCACATGCCGCAGATGCCCTCGCGACAGTCGCTGTCGAAGGCGACCGGCTCGATGCCGTCGGCCTGGAGGTTCTCGTTGAGCTCGTCGAGCATCTCGAGGAAGCTCATGTCCTCGGAGATCTCGTCGACGGTGTAGGTCTCGAAGCCGCCCTTGTCCTGCGGGTCGGCCTGGCGCCAGATCTTCAGTGTCAGTCGCATTACTTGTAGCTCCGCTGCTTCATCTCGATGAACTCGTAGACGAGGTCCTCCTTGTGGAGGACCGGCTCGAGTGCCTGGTCACCGCTGGTCATGTACTCCCACGCCGCGACGTAGGCGTACTCGTCGTCGTGGCGCAGCGCCTCGCCGTCCTCGGTCTGGGACTCCGCGCGGAAGTGCCCGCCGCAGGACTCGCGACGGTGCAGCGCGTCGATGCACATCAGCTCGCCGAGCTCGAGGAAGTCGGCCACCCGACCGGCCTTCTCGAGGCTCTGGTTGAGCTGCTCGTTGGTGCCGAGGACCTTGACGTTGGTCCAGAACTCCTTCTTGAGCTCCCGGATGAGGCCGATGGCCTTCTTCAGGCCCTCCTCGCTGCGCTCCATGCCGCAGTACTCCCACATGATCGAGCCGAGCTCCTTGTGGATCGAGTCCACGGTGCGCTCGCCGTTGCAGGTGAGGAAGTGCTGGAGCCGCTGCTCGACGTCCTGACGAGCCTCGACGACCTCAGGGGCGTCCTCGGCGACTGCGGGGAAGGGGCCGTCCGCGAGGTAGTTGCGGATCGTGTTCGGCAGGACGAAGTACCCGTCGGCCAGACCCTGCATGAGGGCCGAGGCACCGAGGCGGTTCGCGCCGTGGTCGGAGAAGTTCGCCTCGCCGGTGACGAAGAGCCCTGGGATCGTCGACTCGAGGTCGTAGTCGACCCACAGACCGCCCATGACGTAGTGCACGGCCGGGTAGATCCGCATCGGGACCTCGTAGGGGTCCTCGCCGGTGATCCGGGCGTACATGTCGAAGAGGTTGCCGTACTTCGACTCCACGGCATCACGGCCGAGCCGGCTGATCGCGTCGGCGAAGTCGAGGTAGACGCCTCGGCGGACCTGGCGGGCCTGCCCGTCCGGGCCGATCTCCTCGACGGTGGGACCGACGCCGCGGCCCTCGTCGCACATGTTCTTCGCCTGCCGGGAGGCGATGTCGCGAGGCACGAGGTTGCCGAAGGAGGGGTAGATCCGCTCGAGGTAGTAGTCGCGGGCCTCCTCGGGGATGTCACGGGGGTCCTTGTCGCAGTCGGCGGCGTCCTTGGGCACCCAGATCCGGCCGTCGTTGCGGAGCGACTCGGACATGAGGGTGAGCTTGGACTGCTTGTCGCCGTGCTGCGGGATGCAGGTCGGGTGGATCTGCGTGTAGCAGGGGTTGCCCATGTAGGCGCCCTTGCGGTGGGCCCGCCAGGCCGCCGTGACGTTGCAGCCCATGGCGTTGGTGGAGAGGAAGAAGACGTTGCCGTAGCCGCCGCTGGCCAGGACGACCGCGTCGGCGAGGTGGGTCTCGATCTCGCCGGTGACCATGTCACGGGCGATGATGCCCCGCGCCTTGCCGTCGACGACGATCAGCTCGAGCATCTCGTGCCGGCTGTACATCTCGACGGTGCCCTTGGCGACCTGCCGCTCGAGCGCCTGGTAGGCGCCGATGAGGAGCTGCTGACCGGTCTGGCCACGGGCGTAGAAGGTCCGGGAGACCTGGACGCCGCCGAAGGACCGGTTGTCGAGCAGACCGCCGTACTCGCGGGCGAAGGGGACGCCCTGGGCGACGCACTGGTCGATGATGTTCGGGCTGACCTCGGCGAGCCGGTAGACGTTGTTCTCGCGGGCGCGGTAGTCGCCGCCCTTCACCGTGTCGTAGAAGAGCCGGTAGACCGAGTCGCCGTCGCCCTTGTAGTTCTTCGCCGCGTTGATACCGCCCTGCGCGGCGATCGAGTGGGCGCGGCGCGGGGAGTCCTGGTAGCAGAAGGACTTCACGTGGTAGCCGGCCTCACCAAGCGTGGCACCGGCGGAGGCCCCGGCGAGGCCCGTGCCGACGATGATGACGGAGAGCTTGCGGCGGTTGGCCGGGTTGACGAGCTTGTTGTTGAACTTGTGGCGCTCCCAGCGCGTCTCGATGGGGCCGTCGGGAGCCTTGGTGTCCGCGATCGGCTCGCCGAGGCGGTAGAGGCCGTCGATGAGTTCAGTCATGGTGGTTGGTTCTCTCCCCGGTCAGAGGTTCGTGAAGAACAGGTAGTAGGGCGGGATGAGGAAGCCGACGACGATGAGGCCGGCCAGCACCGCGGCGATCGTCTTGGCCCGCGCCCGCGCGCCGACCGAGCTCGTCAGACCCAGCGTCTGCTGCGCGCTCCAGGCGCCGTGGAAGATGTGCATCCCGAGGGCAAGCATCGCGAGGGTGTAGATGAGCACGACCCAGATGAGCGAGAAGCTCGCCGAGACCATGACGTACGGGCTCTCCTTGACCGCCGCCGCGTCGGCCGAGCTGTTGAAGTTCGGCTTGACGATGGTGAAGTGGATGAGGTGGAAGATCACGAAGAGGAGCAGCGTCACGCCACCCCAGCGCATCGTCCGCGACGCGAGCGAGGAGCCCACCGCCTTCTTCACCGCGTAGCGCTGCGGGCGTGCCCCGTTGGCCCGGCTCCACAGGGCGAACGCTGCGTACGCGTGCGCGAGCAGCGCGACGACGAGCACGACGCGGATGATCCACAGCAGCCCCTCGTACGGGAGCATCGGCTCGCCGAACTCCCGGAGGTGGTGGGCGTACTCGTCGAAGGCGGCCTGCCCGGCCAGCACCTTGAGGTTGCCGTACATGTGGAGGAGGACGTACAGCACGAAGATGATCCCCGACACCGCCATCATGATCTTCAGACCGATGGTGGA
>JBHWMJ010000187.1:0-10115 GCA_043423105.1 Marihabitans sp. | reverse complement strand
GTTGTCCCCCGAGACGTCGTGCGCCGCGGCGAAGGGGGTCACACGGGGTCGTCGTCGTACGCCACGCCGCCGCGCACCGCGTCGACGGCGGTGACGACGGCCTCATAGACCCCTTCGTCGACCAGACCGCCCTCCCGGCGGACCGTGCTCGGGTCGAGCCGCACGATCCGGTCGACCCGGGCCTCGCTGCGGCGGCGCTGGCGGTCCCATGCACCGGACCCGACGTCGATCCAGTGGCGACCCGCCCGGCGCTCCTGGTCCTCGTCGCGGTCGTGGTCCTGGCTCGTCATCGGCAGCCCGAGGACCCACCCGGAGTCGTGGCCCACCACGAGCGTCGGCCGGTCCTTGCCCTGCGAATGGTCCTCCTCGAAGGGCACGTGCGCCCAGACCACCTCGCCTGGGCCGATCCCGTCCTCGAGCGGCCCGTACGGAGCAACCGGACCGGTCCAGTCGCCGGGGTAGGTGCTCGAGGCGGGCTCGAGGCTCTGGGTCAGGACGACGGCGCGACGCGACCCCTCGAGGCCAAGGAACCGCCGGAGGAAGTGACGCAGGGCAGACATGTCCAGCAGGGTAGGTCGGCGTCGGCGCTGGTTCGCCGCTCGGCTCAGGTGAGCCAGCCCACATGGTCCTTCGCGAGCGCGTAGCCGACGAAGGCGACGATGTCGATCACTGCGTGCGCGACGACGAGCGGTGCCACGCGGCGTGTCCGGGTGTAGATCCACCCGAGGAAGAGGCCCATGACGAGGTTGCCGATGAAGCCGCCGATGCCCTGGTAGAGGTGGTAGCAGCCACGCACGACGGCGCTCGTGACGATGATCTGCCAGCGCCCCCAGCCGGCCTGCGCCCACCGGGTGAAGAGGTAACCGACCATGACGACCTCCTCGAGCACGGCGTTCTGGAGCGCGGCGAGGACGAGGACCGGCACGACCCACCAGTGCGGGGCGAGGTCCGCGGCGACGATCGTCGTGCTCAGACCGGCCGCGCGAGCCCCGAGGTACCAGGCCAGCCCTGGCAGGCCGATCGCAGCGGCGAGGAGCAGGCCCCGCACGAGGTCCTGACCCGGTCGGGTGAGGTCCGCACCGATCCGGCGCAGCGCGCCGCCGTCCTCCCGGAGCAGCAGGTGGACGGCGAGCAGGGCTGGCGCGAGGCCGAGCGCGACGCCGGCGAGCTGCCACAGCAGGTCGAGCCAGGGCTGGTCGGGGAAGGCCGAGACGTTCATCCGGGCGGTCTGCTCCGACAGGGGCACCCCGCTGGTGAGCATCGCGACGACCCGCAGCAGAGACCAGATCGCCGAGGCCCCGAGCGAGACAGCGAGGACGAGCACCGTCTCGGTGAGCAGGGTGCGACGGGCGAGGGGAGAGGCGCTCACCCCGGAGAGCCTAGAATGGGCCGCTGATCCTCCCTACCCACCGACGAGGTTGAGACCCACCCGTGTCACCCATGGCCACGAAGGCGCTGCAGCCGCATGCGACCCCGCCGGAGCAGATCCGCAACTTCTGCATCATCGCGCACATCGACCACGGCAAGTCGACGCTCGCGGACCGGATGCTCCAGATCACCGGCGTCGTCGAGGCTCGGCAGATGCGCGCCCAGTACCTCGACCGCATGGACATCGAGCGCGAGCGCGGCATCACGATCAAGAGCCAGGCCGTGCGCATGCCCTGGGAGGCCAACGGCGAGACCTTCTGCCTCAACATGATCGACACTCCGGGGCACGTCGACTTCACCTATGAGGTCTCGCGCTCGCTCGCCGCGTGCGAGGGCGCGATCCTCCTCGTCGACGCCGCGCAGGGCATCGAGGCGCAGACCCTGGCCAACCTCTACCTGGCCATGGAGAACGACCTGACGATCATCCCGGTGCTCAACAAGATCGACCTGCCCGCGGCCCAGCCCGAGAAGTACGCCGCCGAGCTGGCCGGGCTCATCGGGTGCGAGCCGGAGGACGTCCTCAAGGTCTCGGGCAAGACCGGCGAAGGGGTCGAGGCGTTGCTCGACGAGATCGTCCGCCAGCTCCCTTCGCCCGTCGGTGACGCGGACGCGCCGGCCCGGGCGATGATCTTCGACTCCGTGTACGACACCTATCGGGGCGTCGTCACGTACGTGCGGGTCGTCGACGGCAACCTCAACCCGCGCGAGCGGATCGAGATGATGTCGACGAAGGCGAGTCACGAGCTGCTCGAGATCGGCGTCATCAGCCCGGAGCCCATCCCGAGCAAGGGGCTCGGCGTCGGCGAGGTCGGCTACCTCATCACCGGTGTCAAGGACGTCCGGCAGTCCAAGGTCGGCGACACGGTGACCAACCTCGCCAAGCCCGCGGTCGAGGCGATCGGCGGCTACAAGGACCCCAAGCCGATGGTCTTCTCCGGGCTCTACCCCATCGACGGATCGGACTACCCCGACCTGCGGGACGCGCTCGACAAGCTCAAGCTCAACGACGCCGCCCTGGTCTACGAGCCGGAGACCTCCGCCGCGCTCGGCTTCGGCTTCCGCGTCGGCTTCCTCGGCCTGCTTCACCTCGAGATCGTCCGGGAGCGGCTCGAGCGCGAGTTCGACCTCGACCTCATCTCCACCCAGCCCAACGTCGTCTACGAGGTGACGATGGATGACGGCACCGTCGTCGAGGTGACGAACCCGAGCGAGTTCCCCTACGGCAAGGTCGCCGAGGTCCGAGAGCCCGTCGTCAAGGCGACGATCCTCGCGCCGAGCGAGTTCATCGGCTCGATCATGGAGCTCTGCCAGGGCAAGCGCGGCCAGCTCGGGGGGATGGACTACCTCTCCGAGGACCGCGTCGAGATGCGCTACACGCTGCCGCTCGCCGAGATCGTCTTCGACTTCTTCGACCAGCTGAAGTCCAAGACCCGGGGCTACGCCTCGCTCGACTACCAGGAGGCCGGCGACCAGGCCGCCGACCTCGTCAAGGTCGACATCCTCCTCCAGGGTGATGGGGTCGACGCCTTCAGCGCGATCGTCCACAAGGACAAGGCGTACTCGTACGGCACGATGATGGCGACCAAGCTCAAGGACCTCATCCCGCGGCAGCAGTTCGAGGTGCCGATCCAGGCCGCGATCGGTGCCCGGGTCATCGCCCGCGAGAACATCCGCGCGATCCGCAAGGACGTCCTTGCCAAGTGCTACGGCGGTGACATCTCCCGCAAGCGCAAGCTGCTCGAGAAGCAGAAGGCCGGCAAGAAGCGGATGAAGAACATCGGCAGCGTCGAGGTGCCGCCCGAGGCCTTCATCGCCGCGCTGTCCTCCGACGACGCCGGCGGCAAGGACAAGAAGTAGCTCAGCCCTCGTCGGCGGCCTTCGCATGGCCGGTGAAGTCGTCCATCGTGTGGTAGATCCCGAGGACCTTGTCGGCGACGAAGTCGCGCATCCCGATGGGCAGGACGCCCTTGGCGACCTCGCTGACGAGCACGGTCTTCGGCATGACGAGCATCGCCTGCCCGCGCAGCATCGCCGACCACGTCTGGTCGACGACGTCATCGGGCTCGAGCAGCGGCAGGAGCGGCGCGGAACGCGCGCCGTCGAACATGCCGGTCTTGACGTAGTACGGGCAGACGGTCGTCACCCTGACGTGGTCGTGCCCGGCCTGCTCGAGCTCGAGCCGGACCGAGTCCGACCAGCCGACGACGGCCCACTTAGAGCCGGCGTAGGCGGCCATCCGGGGGTTCGGCGTCAGCCCGGCGGCGGAGGCGATGTTCACCAGTCGCGCTGGCCGCCCCCCTTCGATCATCTCGGGGAGGAACTCCCGCGCGACGAGCATGGGCGCCACCGTGTTGACCTCGATGGTCAGCTGGGTGTCGTTGACCGGGTCGGTCTCCCAGAAGTAAGCATTGCCACGGACGATGCCGGCGTTGTTGATGACGATGTCGACGGCGCCGACGGCCTTGCGGATCCGGCGCGCGGCAGCCCGCAGCGCGGTGACCCGGCGGACGTCGACGACCTCGGTGTGGACGAGCGTCGTCCCGCCGCTCAGCTCGCCGGCCGTGACTGCGAGCGCCTCCTCGTTGATGTCGAGCAGCACGACGGCGGCCGCTCGCTCGGCGACGGCCCGCTCGGCGAAGAGCCGGCCCATGCCCATCGCGGCACCGGTGATGAGCACGACGGCTCCGGACACGTCCTTCATGACTGCTCCTGCTCCTGCTGGGCGCGGGCCGCGAGCGCGAGGGTGCGCACGCGGTCGATGTCCTCGTCGGTGTAGACGCCGTTGACGCCCGAGATCGTCGCGAGCTTCATGCCGTGCTTGAGGCCCAGCTGGTAGATCTCCTTGACCTTCTCCCACTCGATGTTGCGCCCGACCGTGAAGGTCTCGAAGCGCCCTTCGAGGGCGAGCACGATGGTCTCGGCGAGGCAGGCGAAGGCCACCCCGTCGGGCAGCCCGATGTCGCCCATCCGGACGTCCTCGCCGGGCAGCTGGACCTCGCCGGACTCGACGACGAGCACGTCGGGGCGCTTCGCGACGTCCTCGGCGGAGAGGTCGAGGGGCCTGGCGACGTCGGTGATGACGCAGCCGGGCTTGAGGGCCATGACGTCGAGGACCTTCTGCCCGGCGGCGGAAGTGGCCGTGACGATCATGTCCATGTCAGGCAGCGCCTCGTCCGGCCGGGCCGCGACGAAGATCTTCGCGCGGGGGTTCTCCGCCTCGATCTCGCGCTTGAGGGCCAGCAGCTTCGCCGACTCGGGGGAGACGAGCCAGAGCTCGTCGCTGGCGAGGGCGAGCAGCCTCGCGCAGACCGAGCCGATCGAGCCGGTGGCTCCGACGACCATCGTCTTGCCGCGCAGTCGGCCCCGGTCGTCCACCTCGGCGATGCCGAGCCGGCGCAGCGCCTCGTGGGCAGCCCACAGGGCACCGGAGGCGCTGTAGGAGTTGCCGGTGGTCACCGGCAGCGAGGCCCGGCGGGCGACCGTCACACCCGCGTCGCCGACGACCTTGGTGAAGGCACCCAGCCCCATGACCTGAGCCCCGAGCTTGCGGGCGATCTCGGCCGCCTCGAGCAGCCGCGAGTAGGTGAACTCGGGGCTGTGCGCGAGCAGCTCCTTCGGCGTCCCGCCGACGGTGATGAGCCAGCCCTCGGTCTCCGCCCCGGTGGGACTGGTGATGCCGGTGACGTGGCTGTAGACGAAGGGCGGAAGGTAGGCCGCGGCCTTCTCGATGACCGGGGTCATCCCGGGCACCTGGGTCATTGCCGCAAGCGGCTTGACGTTGCGGAAGTACTGCGTCGACAGCGGGTGGATGACGAAGGCGAAGCGGGTCTTGCGGCGCGGCCCGTTCGGCATGAGCGAGCGGGGCTCGAGACCGGCCGCCTGGATCGCCTGGAGCAGCTCGTCGGTCGTCAGCTGCCCGTCGTCGTCGAGCACGAGCATCATCGCCTCGAGCACGGCGGCGACGACGGTGAGGTGGCGGAAGGGCTGGGGCGTCGTGTCGAGCACCCGGTCGACGCCACGGCTGCCGAGCTCGGCGAGTCGCTCCGGCGAGATCGCCGAGGAGACGACGGTCGTCCCGGCGAGGTCCTCCAGGCCGAAGCCGGTGAGCTCGTCGTACGAGGCGACGACGACGTCGCAGTCCCTCGTGGCCCGGCGGGCGATCTCGTGCCCGACCCACTCGGCCGGGGCGAGGAGGGTCTGACGGACCCGGCCGGGGATGACCCGCATGGAGAGCGAGGCGACGTCAGCGGCGAGCCCGAGGGTCTTGACGGCCGCGCGCAGGGCGACGTTGTCGAGCATCGCGAGCGGGTCGGCGTGCTCGACGTTGTCGGTGTACTCGCCGAGGACCCGCACGGTGCGGGTGTGGTTGCCGGAGCCGAGGACGAGGGTGCGGGCGTTGGTGAAGTAGCCCGGCAGCTCGGCCTGGAGGCTGCGGATGGCCCACTCCTGGAGGACGTCGGTGAGCATCTCGCCGTCGGTGACCGGGACGTCGCCGCACGCCGACCGCAGTCGGCCCATGACGTCGTCGTCCTCGGTGAGCAGCCCGAGCGCACGGGCCTCCCGGACCCCTGAGAGAGCGAAGGCCGAGGCCCGTCCGCGCCAGCGCACGATGGTCGCGACAGCGAGGTCGACGTCGCCCGAGGTCCCGACCCGGACGAGACGGAACGTCTCGCCGAGGAAGGTCGCCTGCTTGTCGTAGTCGAGCTCGGGGCCCGCGAGGCTGATGTTGACAATCACAGGGCGGCTCATGCGCTCATCCTCGCGAACTCCTCCTCGATGAGGTGGGCGATGGTGTCCGGGTCCGGGACGAGCCCCGCGTCCCCGGCGATGCCGATGTTGACGTAGCCGTTGTAGCTGAAGATGCAGACTCCTAGCGGTTGGTTGCCCGACGTGGGGACCCAGCCAAGTGTCCCCGAGACCGGGACCCCGGCGAAGGTCATGAGCTCGCTCGGTCCGGGGACGTTGGTGAGGATCCCGACGCCCTTGTTGGCGAAGAGATTCGTCAGCTGGAAGGCCAGGGCCTTCGGGGACTGGGCGATGACGAGCTGCACCCCGAAGGTGATGGCGGGCTCGACGCTGTTCTTGATGCGCTGCATACGGTCGGCCATCGCCTCGATCGCGTGGCGGGTGCTCTCGAGCCCGAGCGGCATCGGGAGGAAGACGAGCGAGAAGTGGTTGCCGAGCTCCTCAGGGAGGTTGGCGTCGAAGGGGAGGAGCGAGACCGGCACGAGCCAGGAGATCTCCTCGACGAGCGCGTCCTTCTCGTCGAGGTAGCGGGTGAGGGCCTGGGAGACGAGGGCGAGCAGCACGTCGTTGACGGTGCCGTCGTGCTCCTTGGCGACCTTCTTGACCTTCGCCAGGTCCAGTCCGCGGGCCCACGAGACACCCTTGTCGACGCCGGGGACACCGGACCACGCGGTCTCGACGCTCCGTGGTGCGGCCAGGACCCGGCTGACCTCGGCGATGGTGTTGACCGACTGGTTGTCCCGCGCGACGAGGCCCTCGACGAGGTCGAGGACCTTGATCGGCCGGCGGGCGACGCCGATCCCGTCACGGATGAGCTGCGGGCTCATCGCCATGGCGAGGCGAAGGGGTGCGCGCAGGCTACCGACGAGGAGGTTGCCGGCGTCGCCCGCGCCACGTCGGGCCACCGCCACGCCCATGGAGACCAGCCCCGAGCTGCGGTGCTCGCGCCCCACGGGGACCGGCAGGACCGCGCTGCCGTCGGCGGGGTCGCACAGGCTGAACATCAGCTGAGTGAGCCGGATGCCGTCGGCGAGCGCGTGGTGGAATCGGCAGAACATCACCGTGCCGTATCCCTCGACCCCGGAGAGGAACTCGATGCTCCACAGCGGATGATCCATGTCGAGGGGGTCGGCGAACTGCTCGCCGATCCAAGCACGCAGGTCGGCCTCGTCACCGTCGAGCCGGCTCGTGCGGACGTGCCGGGTGATGTCGAAGTCCTCGTCGTCCTGCCAGTGCCAGCGTCCGTCGACCTCGACCGCGCGACGGCGGAAGACCGGGTGCCGTCCGAGGAGGCGGTCCTCGAGAAGTGCATGGACGTCTCCGAGGTCGGGAGCCTCCTCGAACCACAGGATCGAGCGCACGTACATGAGGTTGTTCGGCCGATCCATGTGGAGCCAGGTCTGGTCCGAAGCAGGGATCGGCACGAGGTCGTCATCGGCCGCGGTGCTCATCTGAGCCAACGTACGGCCTCCGGGCCGGCGCGGGCAGGGAAAGCCGGTCAAAGGTCACACCGCGGACAGCCCGGACCGTCTCGCATCGTGCGACCTCGCCGACCTAGGGTGTGCCCGTGGCCCAGCAGACCTATGCGCTCTACCAGCGCTTCCTCCGTTACCCGAAGGGCAAGCAGCTCTTCTCGCTCGTCTACGCGCGTGTGGCGCCGTACTTCTGGACGGTCCGTCCGCAGGTGCGTGAGGTGCGCCCGCACCATGCCGAGCTGACGATCAAGAACCGCAAGGCGGTGCACAACCACATCGGCACCCTGCACGCCATCGCGGTGTGCAACGGCCTCGAGGCCGCCATGGGGCTGGTCGCCGAGGCCACCTGCCCGGACCACCAGCGCTGGCTGCCGCGCGGGCTGCAGGTCGAGTACCTCGCGAAGTCGACGACCGACCTGCTCTGCGTCGCCGAGACGACCGCCGAGGACTGGGACAAGCCGGCTCCCTTCGACCTCGACGTCAGGGTCAAGGCCGTGCGCACCGACGGCGTCGTCGCAGTGCAGGGCGTCATCCCGATCTACGTCACCGACAAGCCCGCCAAGAAGGTCGGCTAGTCCAGCAGGCGCGAGCGCAGGCGGGCGACGTCCTCCTCGGACCACCCGCGCTCACGCAGCCACGCCTCTGCGCCTCCATGGGCGTCGCGCAGGTGGTCGAGCACCGCGGTGATCGACTCGGCGCGGGGCCGCTGCTCGTCGATCGTGTGCGACGGCAGGCTGTACTTGTAGGGCTCGACGTCGATGAGGCGGTCGATGATCCGCTCGATCCGCTCGGCGGAGAGGACGTAGTCGGCGACGATCTCCTCGTCCGGTACCCCTGCGACGGAGAGCGCCATGCCGACGACGGTCCCGGTGCGATCCTTGCCGGCGGCGCAGTGGACGATCGCGCCGCCGGTGCTGCGGGACACCGCGGCGAGCGCCGCGCCGACCGAGTCGGGCCGCTGCGTGACGTAGCCCGTGTAGTGCCGGCCCCAGAAGTCGGCATCGCGGACCGGCTTGGGCCGCCCTCCCGCGCCGTCCGGCTGGAAACGTAGCGCCAGGGCCTCGCCGACGGTGCGGGAGTCGTCGTCGGACTCGACGACGAGGCTGTGGTGGTGGTGCGCCAGCCCGGCCGCACGCAGGGGACCCTCTCCGGTGGCCCGGTGCTCCAGCGTGCTCCGCAGGTCGATGACGTCGGTGACGCCGAGGACGTCGACGAGGTGGGAGACGGACGTGGGGGAGAGGTCCTGGAGGTTGTCGCTGCGGATGAGACGCCCGGTGCGCGTCCGGCGTCCGTCCGAGGTGGGCAGCTCGCCCATGTCGCGCATGTTGACGACGCCCTCGAGCTCGATCCAGCGGGTCATGCGGCCAGGGTATCCACGGGTGGGAGGATGTCCGCCGTGCCCCAGCTCCCCGACGGCGACCCCGCGCCCCCGGACGGTGCGCTCCCGTCGGCGAGCGCCGCCGCGGTGGGCGAGCGGCCGCTCGGGGTCTACGTCCACGTCCCCTTCTGCTCCGTCCGGTGCGGGTACTGCGACTTCAACACGTACACGGCGGACGAGCTCGGGGGCACCGACGGCCCCGTGGGGTCGAGTCGGGCGAGCTTCGCCGAAGGAGCGCAGCGCGAGCTCGATCTCGCCCACCGAGTCCTCGGTGACGGTGCGCCCGCCGTGAGCACGGTCTTCGTCGGTGGGGGCACCCCCACCCTCCTCCCGGCCGCTGACCTCGTCCGGGTCCTCGGCAGCATCCGCGAGCGGTTCGGTCTTGCGGCCGACGCGGAGGTGACGACCGAGGCCAACCCGGACTCTGTCACCCCGTCGTCCCTGGCGACCCTGCGCGAAGGGGGGTTCACCCGGGTCTCGATCGGGATGCAGTCCGCGGTGCCGGCGGTGCTGGCGACCCTGGACCGAACCCACGACCCCGCCAACGTCGCCCGCGCCGTTGCGGCCGCCCGCGATGCCGGCCTCGCGGTCAGCCTCGACCTCATCTACGGCACCCCTGGTGAGTCGCTCGAGGACTGGCGGGCCTCGCTCGAGGCGGCGGTCGCCCTGCGCCCAGACCACGTCTCGGCCTACGCGCTGACCGTCGAGGAGGGCACCAAGCTCCACGCCCGCGTCCGCCGGGGCGAGCTGCCCGTGCCGACCGGTGACGACGAGGCCGACAAGTACGAGCTCGCCGACGAGCTCCTCGCCGCCGCGGGGTACGGCTGGTACGAGATCAGCAACTGGTCGCGCGACCCCGCCGGACGCTGCCGGCACAACCTCGCGTACTGGCGCGGTGACGACTGGTGGGGCATCGGCCCCGGGGCCCACAGCCACGTCGCGGGCACCCGGTGGTGGAACGTCAAGCACCCCGCGGCCTGGGCCGGCCGGCTCGCGAAGGGGGAGTCGCCCGCCGCGGCCCGCGAGGTGCTCGACGTCGACCAGCGCCACGACGAGGCGGTCCTCCTCGGGGTGCGCCTCGTCAGTAT
>JBHWMJ010000183.1:0-13098 GCA_043423105.1 Marihabitans sp. | reverse complement strand
CCCTATGCTGTGCGCCGTGGGGACGACGCCAGGGGGACGCGCCGGAGCGCTGAGCACCGCTGCGGGGTGGCTGCGCACCCGCTCGCTCAAGCAGCTCGGCACCTATCTCGCCGGGCTCGGGATCCTCGTCTCCGCCCCCTTCGGCGGGTGGGCGGACGCCGAGCCCGAGAGCGTCACGGAGGGCAAGGCCGGCGATGTCGTCGAGGCCGGCCCCTTCGACATCACCATCGATCGCGTCACCGCCTCGACCCGCCCCGGTCTCGACTTCCGCGCGTCGAAGGACGGTCAGTACCTGCTCGTCTTCGGCACGGTCACGAGCACCGTCGACAAGACCCTGCGCGACGGCGAGCTCGCCGACGCGGTGCGGCTCGTGGACGTCGACGGGATCGAGCGCTACCCGGGAGGCACCGTGCTGGCCGAGCCGGCGGAGGCCGTGCTCTCCGACCCGACCCCCTACGTCGTCGACGACTCGACGGTGACGCACACGGTCTCGCCCGGCATCACCTACGACGTCGCCTGGGTCTGGCACCGGCACCTCGCGGACCCGCCCGAGTCCGTGCGCGTGCAGGTCAACGGCTTCACCTACCGGATGAGCACCCTCCAGGACGAAGAGGGCTGGCGAGACCCGTCGGCGAAGACGTACCTCGAGCTGCCCGTCAAGAAGACCAAGGCCTACACCGAGCCCGCGGAGAGCACCCCGTGACCGGCGTCCCCGAGGAGCAGCCCCCGGTCGAGGCGGCGCCCGAGGAGAACCGCTCCCGATGGGCCCGCCGCGGCCGGCAGCTCGGTGCGGGTGCGCTCGTCCTCGCCGCGCTTGCCGTCGGCCGGGTCGTCGAGGACCGGCTGCCAGCGGCCGGGCCGGTCGGCCAGCAGCCCTTCGAGCGGCACGTCGCCGTCGGCGAGGCGGCCCACCTGCGGATCGGTGACGTGACCGTCACCAAGGTCCAGGGATCGAAGGCCTGGGCCGGGGTGACCGAGGCGAAGCTGACGCCCGGTCTGTGGGTCATCGCGGACGTCGAGCTCGTCCCGTCGCGCCGGGACTCGGGCATCAGCGACGTGCGCGTCCGTTCCAGCGACGGGCGCACCTGGTCGATGGGCCGCGGCGAGTCGACGTGCAAGGGCGGTATCGCCGGGGTGCCCATGCGCTGCCAGGTGATCGTCGAGATCCCGGAGGAGCCGATCCCGGACGCCGAGCTCGTGCTCCGCTGGACCGACCTCGACGATCGCTGGGACGACCAGGCGGTCGTCCCGCTGACGATCTCTCCCACCGAGGTGGCGGCCTGGGCGAAGGTCACCGACCCGGTCGACATCCCGAACGCGACCGTCGGCCCAGCGAAGGGGGAGGACCGATGACCTGGCTACGACGCAACCGCTGGGGCCTGGCGCTCCTGCCCGTCGCAATGCTCCTGGCCGTCGTCGCCTCGAGCAGCCGGGTGGTGCACTTCTGGTACCCGTACGGCCCGCACGACGTGCAGTCCGGATCGGTCGGTGAGCAGGTGCACCTGCGCCAGGACTGGCAGGACCGCAGCGGCACGTACGTGCGAGAGGTGGACGTCACCGTCACGTCGGTCGAGCCGACCGAGGTGGTCCGGGACTGGGATGGCGAGGACGTGCCGGGCAAGGGGCCTGAGGGCACCCGCCTCTGGCGGGTGGCGCTGGACATGAAGGCTCCGACCGACGCGGTGATCTTCGGCTGCCAGCTCGAGATCGTCGACACCGAGGGGCGCGAGTTCTCATACAGCACGAGCTGGATCGAGCCCGGCAGCCGCAAGGTCAGCCCGTGCCTCAACCCCGACGAGATCGGGCCTCAGCCCGCGCTCGTGGACGGGGAGGCGCACGAGACAGAGACCGAGCGGCCTGCTTCGTGGTCGACGGTGGCGGACGTGCTCCTGGCCGGGGACGCCGTGCCGCAGACCGTGCGGATCTGGTGGGAGCACCCCACCGTCATCGAGGTGGAGCTGCCTCAGGGGTGAGCGAGGCCGGCGCCTCGGCGCGCGGGTCGGGCCGGAGGATCCGATCGATCGCTGCCGCAAGGAGCGAGACCATAAGGACCGTGTAGACCCCGCGCCGGATGAGCCCGAGGTACGGCGAGATCCACTGCATGATCTCGGGTTCCTGGGGCCCGACGGCAAGCCGCAAGAGCCAGGCGGTGCCAACCTCGGCCTGCTTCGCCAGGACGAAGACGATGCAGAAGAGCAGCATCGCGCCGAGCCCCGCCCGGGCGAAGACCTTGACCGCGTTCGAGAGCCCCTTGAAGCGCCCGACCGGTCCGGCGACGAGCTCGCCGCCGGCCTTGCGGACGAGCTGCGGCATGCGCTCGGCGCGCGCCGCCCACCGCCGGACGAAGGGGCCTGGCTCGTCCTGCTCGATCTGGGAGAGCGAACGCCCGTAGACGACCGCGCCGACGGTGAGCCAGGCGAGCGGCACGATGATGATCGCGTCGGCCTGACCGATCGCCCCCGCGAACCAGCCCGTGACCCGGTTGAAGAGCTCCATCGGTGCCCCGACGGCCTCCGTGACCTCCGTGTACTGGTCCTTCGCGGCGACTGCGGCCTGGCGGTTGAGGAACCACTCGCGCCAGGAGTCGACCTGGCTCATGACGCCGGTGGCGAAGAGGGTCACCCACGTGACCTCGACGTACGCGGCGAGCCAGCCGAAGCCCGTGTGCTTCTTCGGCAGCCCGAGACGCCCGATGAGCCAGCGCAGCCCGAAGGCGACCGCGGCGGAGCCCCAGAACCACCATCCTTCGGCGATGCCCACACGCTCGAAGTTCGTCGAGCCGGTCCCCAGCCAGAAGTCGGCGTTGTTGTAGAACTCGTCCGCCGAGGTCTCGTTGAGGAACTGCCGCGTGTCCTCATTGAGGTAGCCCTGCGCGGCGTACACGGCGAAGAAGGGGAGGATCGTCGCGGCGAGCAGGGCGAGCCGGTCCTCGACGAGGGTGAGGCGGCGTGGTTGGTCGGTCTCTGCCGCCTCGTCCGTCTCGGCCGGCTCCTGGAAGCTCGCCCACCGCAGCGAGGGGGAGAGGACCCGCAGCGCGAGGATGAGCGCGGCGACGGTGGCCAGCGGGGCCAGCGGGACGAGCAGCGCGCCGGCGAGCGGGTTGACCTTCGTCAGCTGCATGGCGCCCCACAGGGCCCCGGCCCGGACCGCCTGGCCCATGAGGAAGATCGTCAGCAGCGTCGGCCACCAGTCCCACAGCAGCCGCAGACCGTCCCGGAACACCGCGGTCGCGTCGGCGACCGCCCCCACGACTCGAGTCACGGGAGCAAGGATGCCAGCGATGGTGCGAGAGTGTGGGCATGTCTCTCCCGATCCAGCTGCAGGGCCGGCTCCGGCTGCCGGTCGTCGCCTCCCCGATGTTCCTCGCCTCCGGGCCCGAGCTCGTCATCGGCGCGTGCCGCGCCGGCGTGCTCGGCACCTTCCCGGCGCTCAACCAGCGCACGACGCAGGCCTTCGACGAGTGGCTGTGCGAGATCGACGAGGCCCTGGCCGTCCCGCCGGGCGAAGGGGAGGTGGCCGCCGCCCCCTACGGCGTCAACCTCATCGTCCACCGCACGAACCAGCGCATCGAGGCCGACCTCGAGCGGATCGTCGCCCACGAGGTGCCGCTCGTCATCACGAGCCTCGGCGCCGCCAGCGAGGTCGTCGACGCCGTCCACTCCTACGGCGGTCTCGTCTTCCACGACGTCACCGGTGCCAAGCACGCGGAGAAGGCCGCCGAGGCCGGCGTCGACGGGATCATCGTCGTCGCCGCCGGTGCCGGCGGGCACGCCGGGGGGATCAACCCCTTCGCCCTCGTCGCCGACGTCCGTCGGGTCTGGGACGGCACGCTCCTGCTCGCCGGGGCCCTCTCGACCGGCCGCGACGTGCTCGCCGCGCAGGCCGCCGGCGCCGACCTGGCGTACCTCGGTACGCGCTTCCTCGCGACCGACGAGGCGATGGTGAGCGACGGGTACAAGGAGATGCTCACGACTCACACCGCGCAGGAGATCGTCTACACGCCGTCGATCAGCTCGATCCCCGCGAGCTTCCTGCGCGGCTCGATCGTCGCGGCCGGGCTCGACCCCGAGCGGCTCGCCCAGCCCGAGAAGGTCGACCTCCACCACGTGACGAACCCCCATGCGTCCGAGGTGAAGGAGCACAAGGCCTGGCGCGACATCTGGTCGGCGGGGCAGGGCGTGGCCGCCATCGACGACGTCATCCCGGTGGCCCAGCTCGTCGACCGGCTGGCCGACGAGTACGAGCAGGCGAAGGGGGACCTCCTGGCGGTCCTCGGAGAGGCACAGGCATGAGCGAGGCAGGCATGACGTACGAGACCCTGACCTACGACGTCGACGGCGACGGCGTCGCGACGATCACCCTCGACCGGCCCGAGGCGATGAACGCCTTCACGGTCCGGATGCACGAGGAGCTCATCGACGTCTTCGGGCGGCTGTCCGCCGACGACAGCGCGAAGGTCGGCATCGTCACCGGCGCGGGGCGCGCGTTCTGCGCCGGGATGGACCTCTCGAGCGAGGGCAACGTCTTCGGCATCGCCGAGGACCGCACCGCCACGCCCGCCGAGATCCGCGAGCGCCCGCTCGACCCCGACCTCCTCGACGGCATCCGCGACACCGGCGGCAAGGTGACGCTGGCGATCTTCCGCTGCACCAAGCCGGTCATCGCCGCGATCAACGGCCCGGCTGTGGGCATCGGCGCGACGATGCCGTGCGCCATGGACTTCCGGCTCGCCTCGACGAAGGCCCGGATCGGCTTCGTCTTCGGGCGGCTCGGCATCGTGCCCGAGGCGGCGAGCTCGTGGTTCCTGCCGCGCGTCGTCGGCGTCGAGGCGGCGCTCGAGCTCTTCTACACCGCCGAGATCCGCACGGCCGAGCAGATGGAGGAGATCGGATACCTGCGCTCGGTCCACGAGCCGGACGACCTCATGCCCGCCGCCCGGGAGCTCGCGCTGCGCCTCGTCGCCGGGCGGTCGCCGGTCGCCACGGCCCTGACCCGGTGGATGGTCTACCGCAACTCCGCCGCCACCCACCCCTTCGACGCCCACGCCGTCGAGTCGATCGCCATGCAGCAGACGTCGATGGGCGACGGCAAGGAGGGGGTGGCCGCCTTCCTCGAGAAGCGCGATGCGCAGTTCACCGGCAAGGCCTCCGAGCTGCCCGGCTTCGTCCCGTGGGACGAGCGGGACGAGATCGTCCCCTGACCCGCGGCGGGGCTACGTTGGTGGCATGACCGCTCCCACCCGCCCCCTGCCCGCCGACCCCGAGACCCAGGTGACCGCGATCGGGTTCGGGACCTACCCCCTTCGTGGTCGCGACGGCGTCGCCGCGATCCGCTCGGCGATCGAGGTCGGCTACCGATTCATCGACACCGCGGTCAACTACCGCAACGAGCGCGAGGTCGCGCAGGCGCTCCAGGAGAGCGGGCTGCCGCGTGACGAGGTGTGGTTCCAGACGAAGGTCCCCGGTCGCGACCACCGCGGCGCCCGGCACAGCATCGAGACGACCCTGCAGGTCATGGACCTCGACGTCGTCGACAGCGTGCTCATCCACTGGCCTAACCCGTCGCGCGACGAGTACCTCGCCGCCTGGGAGGGGCTTATCGAGGCGCGCGAGCGCGGCCTGGTGCGGCACATCGGGGTGAGCAACTTCCACGCCCACCACCTCGACCGGGTCATCGACGCGACCGGGGTCACCCCCTTCGCCAACCAGATCGAGCTGCACCCCTACTTCCCGCAGGACGGGATGCGGGCCGCGGACGCCGAGCGCGGCATCCTCACCCAGTCCTGGTCGCCGATCGCCCGCGGCGGGGAGCTCTTCGAGCAGGAGCCGGTGCGCGCCGCCGCCGAGGCGCACGGCATCACCCCCGGCCAGGCGGTCCTCGCGTGGCAGGTCGCGCTCGGCGCGATGCCCCTGCCGAAGTCCGCCGACCCGCAGCGTCAGCGCGACAACCTCGCGGCCGCGACGATCGAGCTCACGAACGCCGAGGTCGCCGCCATCACGGCCCTCGGGCGTCCGGACGGACGATGGTTCGACGGGGACCCTGACCACCACGAGGAGCTGTGAGTAGCCTCTCGTCATGAGCGATCTCCCTGAGCTGACCGGCACGCAGACCCACGAGCTCGACCGCGCCCACGTCTTCCACTCCTGGTCGGCGCAGGCGCAGATCGACCCGCTGCCGATCGCGTCGGCGGAGGGGGTGCGGTTCACGGACCACGAGGGGCGCGAGTTCCTCGACTTCTCCAGCCAGCTCGTCAACGTCAACATCGGCTACCAGCACCCGCGGCTCGTCGCGGCGATCCAGGAGCAGGCCGGCCGGATGGCCACGCTCGCCCCGGGCTTCGCCCACGACATGCGCTCCGAGGCCGCCCGGATGCTCGCGGAGCGGGCGCCCGGCGACCTCGACCACGTGTTCTTCACCAACGGCGGCGCCGAGGCCAACGAGAACGCGATCCGCATGGCCCGCCTTCACACCGGCCGGCACAAGGTCCTCTCCGCCTACCGCAGCTACCACGGCGCGACGGCGGGAGCGATCGCGCTCACCGGTGACCCGCGGCGCTGGGCGAGCGAGCCGGGCATGCCGGGTGTCGTCCGCTACTGGGGGCCGTACCTCTACCGCAGCGCCTTCTACGCGACGACCGAGGAGCAGGAGTGCGAGCGCGCCCTGCAGCACCTGCGCGACGTCATCGCGGTCGAGGGGCCGGGCACCGTCGCCGCGATCATCCTCGAGACGGTCGTCGGCACGAACGGCATCCTCGTCCCGCCGGACGGCTACCTCGCCGGGGTCCGCGAGATCTGCAACGAGCACGGCATCGTCATGATCGCCGACGAGGTGATGGCCGGCTTTGCGCGCTGCGGCGAGTGGTTCGCGGTGGATCGGTGGGGCGTCGTGCCCGACCTCATCACCTTCGCCAAGGGGGTCAACTCGGGGTACGTCCCGCTCGGCGGTGTCGTTGTCTCGCAGGCGATCCGCGACACCTTCGCCGACCGTCCGTACCCGGGCGGGCTGACCTACCAGGGCCACCCGCTGGCCTGCGCGTCGGCGGTGGCGTCGATGCGGATCTTCGAGGACGAAGGGGTGATCGCCCACTCCAAGCGGGTCGGCGAGGAGGTCATCGGGCCGGGGCTGACCGAGATCGCCGAGACGCACCCGTCGGTGGGCGAGGTGCGCGGGATGGCGACGTTCTGGGCGGTCGAGCTCGTCAAGGACCGCGAGACCCGCGAGCCTCTCGTGCCCTACAACGCGAGTGGCGAGGCGGCGGCGCCTATGGCGGCCCTCGCCGCGGCGTGCAAGGAGCGGGGGCTGTGGCCCTTCGTCCACTTCAACCGCACCCACGTCGTGCCGCCGTGCGTCATCTCCGACGACGACGCCCGCGAGGGCCTGGCGATCCTCGACGAGGCCCTCACCGTCGCCGACTCCTACGTCCGCTGACCCCCTTCGCGTTCGACGAAGGACCGTCACCTCGAGGTGACGATCCTTCGTCGAACCGTGCGTCCTACCGTGGTGCCGTGCCGCTCGACCCTGTCCCCGCCCCCTTCTCGATGGCGCGGTACTGCGTCAGCGACCCTGCGGCTGCGCACCCGGGGAAGGACGCACTCGTCGTCGTCCATGCCGCTCCGGTCGACGGTCCGCTCGAGGCGAGCCGGTGGACCTTCGCGCAGGTCGAGGCTGCGGTCGCGGCCTGCGCCGACCGGCTCAGGGCCCTCGGGCTCGACCGGGGGGACCGCGTGCTCCTGCGGATGGGCAACCGGGCGGCCTTCCCCTTCGCCTTCTTCGGTGCGATGGCGGCCGGGCTCGTCGCGGTGCCGACCTCGTCCCAGCTCACGGTCGAGGAGATCGACTGGGTCCTCGCCGACTCCGGGGCGCGAGCGGTCGTCCTCGACCCGGCGCTGCCGGTGACGGTCCCCGACGGGATGCCGGTGCTCCTCGCCGACGAGGTGGACGGGACGACGCCAGGTCTCGAGGCTCGTCGCAGCGCTCCTCGCACCTCGACCAGCGCTGCCGTCGAGACGCACCCCGATGAACCGGCATTCATGACGTACACCTCGGGCACGACCGGCCGCCCGAAGGGGGTGCTCCACGCGCACCGGTCCGCGTGGGGTCGCCGCCCGATGCACGACGGCTGGTACGGCCTGCGTGAGGACGACGTCATGCTCCACGCCGGCGCGCTCAGCTGGACGTTCACGCTCGGCGTCGGCCTGACCGACCCGTGGGCGAAGGGGGCGACGGCGGTGGTCTACGACGGCCCGCGCGACGGCCTGGTCTGGCCGCGGCTCGTCGCGGCGACCGGGGCGACCCTCTTCGCCGCGGTGCCCGGTGTCTACCGCCACCTGCTGCGGCATGGCGACCCCACGACGTGGGACCTGCGCACGCTGCGGCACGGGCTCGTCGCGGGCGAGGCGCTGCCGCGCACGGTCCTCGAGGGGTGGCAGGAGGCGACCGGGCGGCCGCTCTACGAGTCGCTGGGGATGAGCGAGATCAGCACCTTCGTCAGCAGCGGGCCGACGACGCCGGTGCGTCCGGGCAGTCCCGGTCGGGCGCAGCCGGGGCGTCAGGTGGTGGCGCTCGACCCGGACACGCTCGAGAGCGAGGTCCCACCGGGTGAGCTCGGCCGCCTTGCCGTGCATCGCAGCGACCCCGGGCTCATGCTCGGCTACTGGCAGCGGCCGGAGGCCGACGCGGAGGTCTTGCGCGGGGAGTGGTTCGTCAGCGCCGACCTCGTGCGCATCGACGCCGACGGGTACCTCACGTACGAAGGGCGGGCCGACGACGTCATGAACGCGATGGGCTACCGCGTCTCGCCGGCTGAGGTCGAGGGGGTGCTCGCGTCGTGCCCGGGCGTCGCCGAGGTCGCGGTCGTCGCGGTCGAGAAGGGCGAAGGGGTGAGCGTGGTGACTGCGGTGGTCGTCGCCACGGAGGGGGCGGGCACCCCTTCGCTCTCGGAGACCGTCATGGCCCACGCCCGGGAGCACCTCGCCGCCTACAAGTGCCCGCGCGAGGTGCGCGTCGTCGCGGCCCTGCCGAAGACCCCGAACGGCAAGATCCGCCGGGCCGACCTGCGATCACTACCCTCGTCGCCTTGACGGGTGTGTGTCACGCCCTTGGGCAGACCCCGGCGGCGGGCCGGTTCGGCGTGGGATGATGGCGCCATGAGCCACGCGAAGATGTCTGCGCCCCCCTCCGGTCCGCACTCCGTCGAGGACGTCGGCCACGGTCACAGCACCGCGATGTGGGTCGCGGTCGGCATCGCCTTCGTCGGCTTCGTCCTCGGCACGGTCGCGGTCATGATGCTCAACTGGCCGCTGCTCTACGTCTCGATCGGCATCCTCGCGCTGAGCCTCGTCGTCGGTCGCGTCCTCTCCCTCATGGGCTACGGCGCGTACACCCGCGAGGAGGGTGACTCGCCCGCCGGCAAGGAGACCCTCGGGGTCAAGTAGCGCATCTGACGCGTCACGGAGCGCGGCTCACCCCTCGGGGACGTGCTCCTCCATGTCCGCGATCCACCGCCGCGCCTCGCTGTCGCTCGGCATGCGCCAGTCCCCGCGCGGCGAGAGCGTGCCCCCGGGGACGACCTTCGGCCCGTTGGGCAACGCCGAGCGCTTGAACTGGTTGTCGAAGAACCGCTGCACGAAGACGAGCAGCCACCGCCGGATCGTCGCGAGGTCGTAGGCGACCCGGTCCGCCTCGCCCACCGATGAGGGCCACTGCCCCCGGTCCGCGTCGGCCCACGCCTGCTCGGCGAGGAAGGCGATCTTGCTCGGGCGGTAGCCGCGCCGGAGCACGTGGTACAGCGTGAAGTCCTGCAGCGAGTAGGGCCCGATCTTGTCCTGCGTCGACTGGGGGCGCTCGCCGTCCTTGCTCGGCACGAGCTCGGGGGAGATCTCGGTGTCGAGCACGTCGAGCAGCGTCGCCGAGGCGGACTCCTCGAGCTCGCCCGACCCGGCGACCCACCGCACGAGGTGCTGCATGAGTGTCTTGGGCACCCCGGCGTTGACGCCGTAGTGGCTCATCTGGTCGCCGACGCCGTACGTGCACCACCCGAGCGCCAGCTCGGAGAGGTCCCCGGTGCCGAGGACGATCCCGCCGCGCTGGTTCGCGATCCGGAAGAGGTAGTCGGTGCGCAGCCCCGCCTGGACGTTCTCGAAGGTGACGTCGAAGACCCCTTCGTCCATGTCCTCGACGGCGGTGCCGGCCTCGGCCGCGGTGCCGAAGGGGTGCCCCATCGCCAGCAGCATCTGGGTCGCCGCGGGCGTGATGTCGAGCTCCTCCCACGTGATGCCGAGCGCCTCCATGAGGGCGATCGCGTTGGTCTTGGTCCGGTCCGACGTGGCGAAGCCCGGCATGGTGATGCCGATGACGTCGGTGCGCGGGCGCTCGAGCCGGTCCATCGCCTTGACCGCGACGAGCAGCGCGTGGGTCGAGTCGAGCCCGCCGCTCACGCCGATGACGATCCTCGGCTGCCAGGTCTCAGAGCCGATGGCGCGCAGCCGCTGCTCGAGCCCGGAGACCTGGATGTTGTACGCCTCGTAGCAGTCCTGGGCGAGCCGGGCCTCGTCGTCGGGGACGAAGGGGTAGCGGTCGAGGTGACGGCGCAGCCCGAGGTCGCCGGTCGGCGGGTCGAGCGTGACCGAGACGTCGCGGTAGCCGCCGTCGGCACGGTCCTCGCCGACGCCGAGCGCGACGGCGTTGTCGTCGAAGCTGCCCTGGCGCAGGCGCTCCTGCCGCAGCCGGTCGACGTCGACGTCGACGATCGTGCTGCGCGGCCCGGCGGGGAAGCGCTCGGACTGCCCGAGCAGGTCCCCCATCTCGTAGACCATCGTCTGCCCGTCCCACGAGAGGTCGGTCGACGACTCACCCTCGCTCGCGGCGGCATACAGGTAGGCAGCGTTGCAGCGCGCGCTCGCGGAGCGCGCGAGGAGGTGACGGTCCCCGGCGCGACCCACGGTGATGGGGGAGGCGCTGAGGTTGAGCAGGACGGTGGCTCCGGCGAGGGCGGCACGGTGGCTCGGCGGCACGGGGACCCACATGTCCTCGCAGATCTCGACGTGCACGGTGAGACCCGGCACGTCGATGGCCTCGAAGAGGAGGTCGGTGCCGTAGGGGATGTCGCCGTCCTCGTCGGCGCCGGGCCAGTGCGGCCGGTTGACGAGGGTGTCGACGGCGTCGTCGCCCGCGGCGAACCAGCGTTTCTCATAGAACTCGCGGTAGTTCGGGAGGAAGGACTTGGGGGTCACGCCGATGACCTCGCCGCCCTGAATGACGACCGCGCAGTTGAGGAGGCGGTTGCCGATGTGCAGCGGCGCGCCCACGACGATGATCGGCCGCAGCGTGGCGCTCGCCTCCGCGATGGTGACGATCGCCTTGTCGACCTCGTCGAGGAGGACGTCCTGCATGTGGAGGTCGTCGATCGCGTAGCCGCTCAGCCCGAGTTCGGGGAAGAGCGCGACCGCGACGCCCTCCTCGTGGAGCGCGCGGGCCTGCTCGATCGTCGCCCGTGCGTTGGCGGCGGGGTCGGCCATGACGACGGGCAGGGTGCAGGCGGCGACGCGGGCGAAGCCCTGCGCGTAGGCGTTGCGGAAGTCCATGGGCCGAAGTCTCCCAGACCTCGCCTTGTGTGCCTGAGGCCACGCCCGGGCGTGGTCTCCGGCACACAGGGCGAGGCGGGAAGGCTAGCGCGGCTGGTCCGGGCGCTCCTCGAGGACGGTGAGGTCGCGTGCCGCATAGGTTCCGTGCCATCACTCCTCGTTGAGGACGATCGAGAGGCAGTCGGCGACCGTCATGTCGCGGCGCGGCGGCCACCCGTCGTCCTCCGGTGATTCGGCCGGCGTTGCTCAGCGACGCCGCGCGGAAGGTCGACCCGCTGAGGTCGGTCCAGTCGAACGTCGAGTCGCTGAGGTCCTCTTCTCCGAATTCCGCCATGCCAGCGACCGTAGGACCGATTCCGGACGAGGTGGTGCCTGAATCTGTCGGGCTCGAGTCTCTGCCGGGCCCACAACGCGTGATACCACAGCGGTATCATGGGCACATGGCCATGACCCTGAGACTCACCGCGGAGGATGAGAAGGCGCTGGCTGCCCTCGCCGAAGCCGACGGCGTCAGCAAGCAAGAGGCCACGGTGCGTGCGATCCGCGAGGCCGCCCAGCGGCGTGGCCATGAGGATCACGTCCGACGACTCTCGGCCCAGAGCCGTGAGCGCTACGCCGACCTCCTCGACCGACTCGGCCGCTGATCGGTGGAGTACCTCACCACAGAGGACCTGCTCACCCTTGTGGCCGACCTTGAGGTCGGTCCGGTGCAGGATCTCGGCCTGCTCGACGCCGCAGCGCACCGTCCGCGGGCGAGCGTTCTCGGTCGCGACGCCTATCCCGACCTGGACCACAAGGCTGGGGCGCTCCTCGAGTCCATCGTGGTCAACCACCCCCTGGTGGATGGCAACAAGAGACTCGGGTGGCTCGCGGTCGTCGTCTTCTACGGTCTCAACGGCATTGATCTCGAGGCTCCGGACGATGACGCCTATGACGTCGTGGTCGCGGTGGCGAGCGGCGCGGCCGACTACCGCGAAGCCGCCCGGAGCCTGGCTCGCTGGCACTGATGGGCTTCCTCGGCAGCACTCGTGTCAGGGGTGCGTGGCAGCGTGGCCGTCGTGCTCATCCATGCCGACGCCGACGCGTTCTTCGCCTCGGTGGAGCAGCGCGACTTCCCGCACCTGCGCGGGCGGCCGATGGTCGTGGGTCCGCAGGTGGTCGCCTGTGCGAGCTATGAGGCACGCGCGCTCGGAGTCCATGCCGGTATGCCGTTGCGTCACGCCCTGCGTCGATGGCCCGATCTCGTCGTGGCCGAGTTCCGGGGCGAGGTCTACGAGTCGGTGAGTGCGGAGCTCATGGCGATGTTCCGCGAGGTGACGCCGCTCGTCGAGCCGGGCTCGATGGAGGAGGCCTTCCTCGACGTGAGCGCCCAGGACGACGGGTCGGTCGAGGAGGCCGGGCGGATCGCGCAGGCCCTGCGCGAGCGGGCTCGTCGCGACCTGGGCCTGCCGGTGTCGGCGGGTGTGGCGCGGGCCAAGCTGTTCGCCAAGCTCGCCAGCCGTCGCGCCAAACACGC
>JBHWMJ010000173.1:0-3768 GCA_043423105.1 Marihabitans sp. | reverse complement strand
CGAGTACCCCCGCCGCGCGAGCGGCTCCCGGGTCGGCGTCGGCCGACACCACCCGGTAGGCGGCGTGCGGGTGCATCCGGCTCAGTGCGGCCTGGTGCTCGGCATGGTCGGCCGCGTCGTCGGTGAGCACGAGGACGATCTCGAGACCGGGCAGCGTGCGCGCCTCGTCGAGGAGCGGGGCCACCGGCGCCAGGTTGGCGCGGGCATCAGGCTGGGAGGCGATCACCACGACGGTGAAGGTCGGTCGACTGCTCGGGCGCGCGACCGCCGGCACCGGAGTCGTCATTCCACATCCTGTGATCGATCGCGGGCAGGGCTATGTCAATATAGCGGCATGCAGATCGGCTCCGGGCACTCCCACGTCGAGCCGGCCCGGACCCTCGTGACATCGTTCTGCTTCCCTCCCTTCAGTGATACCGCCGCCGTCGTCGCCGCGAAGCGGGTCCGCGAGATGGGCGAGCCCGTCGACGTCATCTACAACGTCATGGACACCGTCCGGCACCGCGACCCCTCGCTGCTGCGCATCTGCGGCGACCAGGTCCGTCAGTTCGCGGCGCTGCGCACGCCGACGACGTTCGCCGGCTGGCCGGCCATCTCCGCCTTCGTCAGCGAGGGCATGGCGCAGGCGCTGGCCTGGGATGACGCCCAGGGTCCGTACGAGAAGGTGTACAGCCGGGCGCACTTCGCGGCCAGCCACTTCCTCGCCGCCCAGTACAAGGTGGCCCGCCCCGAGACCCGGTGGGTCGCGGAGTTCTCCGACCCTCTCTCGCACGACGTCGTCGGCAAGGTGCGCCGCTCACCCGTCCAGGACGGGGCGCTCGCGACCCAGCTGCGCAACGAGGTGCGGGCCGCGGGCTGGGAGCTGCCGGGCGACAACACCCTCGAGTGGGCCGAGGTCCTCCCCTTCGTCTTCGCCGACGAGCTGCTCTTCACCAACCCCAACCAGCGCGACCTCATGCTCCGGCTCTGCCACGACCCCGCCCTGGCCGAGCACGCGGCGCAGAAGGCGCGCGTGTCGGCGCACCCCACCCTCTCCCGGTCCTTCTACCACCAGGTGCTCAGCAGCTATCCGCTCGCCCCGGACCGCAGGCACATCGGGTACTTCGGCAACTTCTACGCCAACCGGGGCATGACCGTCGTGCTCCGCGCTCTGCGCGCGCTGCCCCAGGCTCAGCGCGACAAGCTCACCGTCCACGTCTTCACCGGCAACGCCGGCAAGGTGGCCGGTGACGACCAGATCGCCTCGTTCGGCGAGAGCCTCAAGGTGCGGCCCTACGTCGACTACCTCGAGTTCCTCAACCTCTGCACGACGATGGACTGTCTCCTCGTCAACGACGCGACGACCCCGCCCGAGGTGGGCGTCAACCCCTTCCTGCCCTCCAAGATCAGCGACTACAAGGGCTCGGGGCGTCCCGTGTGGGGCATCGTCGAGCCCGGCAGCCGCCTGTCCATGGAGCCCCTGACCTACGTCTCGCCCACTGACCACGTGAGCGCGGCCGTCCAGGTCCTCAGCCAGATCGCCACCAGCTGACCTGTCGGCGCCACCGGCCGACCGCCACCCGAGGAGTCATCCATGAGCGCACTCGTCATCCACGTCACCGGAGCCCGGCCGAACTTCCCCAAGGCGGCGCCCGTGCTCGCGGCCCTCGCGGGGTACGACGTCGAGCAGCTCCTCGTGCACACGGGCCAGCACTACGACGAGAAGATGTCCGACGTCTTCTTCCGACAGCTCGGCATTCCCGAGCCCGACGTCAACCTCGGTGTCGGCAGCGGCGCCCACGGCGCGCAGACGGCGCGAGTCATGGAGGCCCTCGAGGAGCTCTTCATCGAGAAGCGCCCCGACCTCGTCGTCGTCTACGGCGACGTCAACTCCACCGTGGCCGCCGCCCTCGTCGCCTCGAAGATGGGCATCACCTTCGCGCACGTCGAGGCCGGCCTGCGCAGCTTCGACATGACGATGCCGGAGGAGATCAACCGCCTCGTCACCGACCGGCTCTCCGACGTCCTCCTCACGACCTCGACCGACGCCATCGCCCACCTCGGCAACGAGGGCGCGGACCCGGACACGATCCACTTCGTCGGTAACCCGATGATCGACACGCTCCTGAAGAACGAGGCCCGCTTCGACCCCGAGGCGGTCCGTGCCGAGCTCGGCATCGACGGGGACTACGTCGTCGCGACCCTGCACCGTCCGGGCAACGTCGACGACCCCGCCGACGTTGCCGAGCTCGTGGCCGCCATGCACGCCGTCGCCGACCAGGCCCAGGTCGTCATCCCCCTGCACCCGCGCGGGCGCGCGCGTCTCGAGGAGGCCGGCTTCCTCAACCACCCGGCGATGCGGGTCATCGATCCCTTGGGCTACATCGAGTTCATGGGGCTGGTCCGGGGCGCCGCCGCGGTCGTCACCGACTCCGGCGGGGTCCAGGAGGAGACGACGATCCTCGGCGTCCCGTGCCTCACCCTTCGCCCGAACACCGAGCGTCCGGTGACCATCACCCATGGCACCAACCAGCTCGTGCGTCGCGACACCCTCGCCGACGCCGTCCGCGAGGTCCTCGCGGCCGGCCGCCTCACCGAGTGGGACACCCCGCCGCTGTGGGACGGTCAGGCCGGCGAGCGCATCGCGAAGGTCCTCGCGTCCACCGTGGGGGCCGCGCGCCGATGACGCGGCCGCCCCGCGTCGTGCTCGTGTCGAGCAACGGGACGGGCATGGGGCACCTCACGCGCCTCCTCGCGTACGCGCGTCATCTCGACGGCGTCGACGTGCGCTTCCTCTCGCTCTCGCTCGCCGCCCCGGTGGTGCGGCAGATGGGTTACCCGGTCGAGTACCTCCCGTCGCAGGGGGCGACCGGCCTGCGCAGCGCGACCTGGCGTCGGATGTTCGAGGACCGCCTGCGCGAGTACGTCCTGCGGGTGCGACCCGACGCCGTCGTCTTCGACGGCACCTTCCCCTACCCCGGCTTCGAGACGGTGCGTGCGGCGACGCCCGGGGTGCGCTGGCTGTGGTCGCGACGGGGCATGTGGAAGCCGGGGCTGCACACGAGCCAGATCGACAAGTCCTCCTGGTTCGACCGGGTCATCGAGCCCGGGGACCTCGCCGGAGCGGTGGACGTCGGTGCCACCGCAGGCCCACGCGACCGTGGTGAGGTCTCGCTCGTGCGGCCGGTCACGCTCCTCGACCTCCCGGACCTCAGCAGCCGAGCCGAGGCCCGAGCCGCGCTCGGCCTGCCCGCAGAAGGCGCTCTGGCGCTCGTCTCGCTCGGGTCAGGAGTGCTCTGGGACGCGCAGGCGGCCGCGACGAGCGTCGCCGCCCAGCTCGCCGAGCGCGGCGTCGGGACGTGCATGACGCAGACCGCGCTCGTGGCCAGGCTGCGGGAGCAGACCCACGCCGCAGACCTCCACGTCGTGCGCGACTACCCGCTGTCGCGGCGGCTCGCCGCCTTCGACCTCGCGGTCGTCGTCACGGGGTACAACGCCTTCCACGAGCACCTCCGCCTCGGCCTGCCCAGTCTCTTCGTGCCCAACATCGACATCCCCCTCGACGACCAGGCTGCCCGGGCCCGGTACGCCGAGCAGCAGGGCTGGGCCCACGTGGCGCAGACCCACGAGCTCGACGACGTCCGGGACCGGCTCGGCGACCTCCTCGAGCGCGGCGCGACCATGGCCGCGCAGGCACAGGCCGCCGACCCGGGCAACGGGGCCGCCGACGCGGCGACCATCATCCGTGAGGAGCTGGCGTCATGAGCCTGCGCCCCCCCTTCGGCACAA
>JBHWMJ010000164.1:0-2615 GCA_043423105.1 Marihabitans sp. | reverse complement strand
GCTGCCGTCCGGGTCGTGGGCCGCCTCGTACGCGACGAGGTCGGCACGGACCCGGACGTCGGTGGCGGTCCCACGTCCACGGTTGAGCCTGACGTCGACGACGGAGCCGAGCGGTGCCGCCTTCGGGCCGAGGGCAGCGCGGAGCTCCGGCGTCCCGCCGAGACCCATGGCGATGGTCAGGGTGGTGCCGTGGACGACGACGTCGAAGGCGCCGTTGACCTCGCTCGCGCCGACGATGCTCGGCAGGCCCGTGACGACCCGGGACTGGCCGCCCTTGCGCGAGATCTTCGTGATCGAGGAGGTGTCGTCGAGGCAGATGTCACCGAACTCCGGGTGCAAGGTGCACGGCCCCTGACTGTCGGAGGGGGCACCGGACTCGGCGACGTAGAGGTCGCCGTTGGGGGCGAAGGAGAGGTGCCGCGGGCTGTTGAGGCCGGTCGCGACGCCGCCACAAGAGGTGTGGTGCGAACGGTCAGGTCGAGGGTTGAAGCGGAACGTCGTCGCCTCGGCGTAATTGGAGCCCCTCCGTTCGTCCGGGAATCGCCACCCGGCGCCGGGAGGGCACCGGGGCCGCGGGCGCGGCTAGGGTCGAGACCATGCCCCTGCCCCGACTTCGCCGGCTGCTCCGCCCGACCGTCGCGCAACGATCCCCGGCACCGTCGGAGCAGTCCTCGCGGCCACCGGTGGAGGCGGACGACTCCTGGGGCGGCTTCCCTCCCGCTCGCTACTTCGCCATCCTCGGGGAGCTGCCGGAGAACTACCGTGGTACGGCGACCGTCGCGCTGCACCGCAGCTGCATGATCGCAGCCCAGACGGGACGGCCGCTCGAGATCCTCACCCTCGGCCACACCGTCGACTACGAGGCCCTGACCCGCGAGATGCGGTCGGACGGCCGGCTCACCGACCTCGTGCGCTTCCGCAACATGTGGACCGACCTCGCCACGATGCACCCCGAGCACACCCGTCCGTCGAAGGGTGCCTTCGAGGCCTTCACCCCCCTCGACGAGGCCAGCACCTCCGAGACGCGCACCGGTCCGGGCGTCCCGCTGCGCCGCTTCCGCCAGGACGCCGAGGGCAAGAACCTCCAGATCGACCTCTGCCGGGCCGATGGCACCATCATCGTCTCCGACCGGCGCGACGCCGAGCCCACGCATGGGCGCGGCAACCGCTCGATCATCCTCTGCGACACCGCCGGCCGGCCCGTGCGCGAGCTCGGCTCGATCAACGCGCTGCGCCGGTACTGGCTCGACCAGGTCGTGGGCGACGACACCGCGGTGATCTTCTCGGACACCTTCGGGGTCGCCGGGCTGATGCACACCTGCCGCCGGGCCAACGTCACCGTCGTCCAGACCTTCCACAACCAGCACCTCGTCAAGGGCAGCACCCGGCTCCTCGACAACACCGAGAAGCGGTACCTGCCCTTCATCGACAACGTCGACGGCTTCGACGCCACGGTCTTCCTCACCGAGCGCCAGCGCGACGAGATCGCCGAGCTCCTCGGCCCCGGCCCCACACGCTTCGTCGTCCCCAACTCGCGGGAGCTGCCGTCGCCGGAGCAGGTCGCAGCCGGCACGAGAGACCCCGATGCCGTCGTCATGGTCGGCGGGCTCATCCCGGGCAAGCAGGTCGACCACGGCGTCCGCGCCGTCGTCGACGCCGGCAACCAGCTCGACTCGGCACTCACGCTGCGGGTGTACGGCGACGGGGTGAGCCGCGCGGACCTCGAGCGCCTCGTCGACGAGATCGGCACCGATACGGTCACCTTCGCCGGGCACGACCCATCGGCGCCGGACGCCTTCTCCACGGCATCGGTCACGCTGCTCACGAGCCGTTCCGAGGCCTTCCCCCTCGTACTCATCGAGAGCATGGCCCGAGGGTGCATCCCCGTCGCCTACGACATCCGGTACGGCCCGCGCGACATCATCACCGACGGGGTCGACGGCTTCCTCGTCCCACCGGGCGACGTCGAGGCCGTGACCGAGGCCCTCGTGCGCATCCGGACGATGAGCGAGAGCGAGCGAGAGCAGCTGCGCACCAACGCGGTGCGTCGGGCGCAGGAGTTCTCCGACTCTGCCGTCGGACCGCGCTGGGCCGAGGTGGTCCGGAGCGCAATGGCGGCGAAGACGACCCCTCGGTCGCTGCAGATCGTCGAGCAGAGCACCTCCGTCGAGACGAGCGACGCCGGCCTGGACGTCATCGTCCGCGTCCGCACCGACCGGCCGGTGCAGGAGCCCCGGGTCCACCTCACGATCTGGGGTCGGGCCGAGCCGGTGCGCCTGCGTCGCCCCGCAGAGATCCTGCGCAGCTCGGACCGGACGCTCGTGGTCCGGGCGACCCTGGCCGCGGAGCACGTCGAGTGGGTCAAGGGCAAGATCCTCGACGCCTACCTCGAGATCCACGACACGGCCGGTCGGACGCGCCGGCGGCTCCCCGCGCCCACCGCGCAGAGCGGCCCGGCGCCACGGGTCGGGGGCTTCGAGGCGTACCCGACGGCGCACGGCAGCCTCAGCCTCAAGAAGGTCGCAACCCCACGCCCCAGCGAACCATGAGACGCCCGCAAGGACCCCAGCTGCCCCACCCGGTGACGGGCACTCCCTTCGCCTCACCGGTGCCGC